>CAYQYB010000092.1:0-9348 GCA_964421535.1 uncultured Verrucomicrobiota bacterium
CGTTGATTCCGGCGGCGCGAGATTTGAGACAACGGCCGGCGGCGCGCTCGTTACCGCGGCGGCTGCGGCCTGGCCGGCCGCTGCAGCAACACGACTCACCGTGCTGCATGCCGCGACGAGCATGAGAAGCACGCCGACGACAAAGCATGTGCACACCCATATCGCATTCTTCATATCGCCTTCCCTCCAAGAATCTTCGGGGCCGGCCTGGCGACCCACAGGGCCGCCACACCGGAAGTTGCTAGTAGAGCCACTCGACACTTGAGCAGCCTATTATGTTTGTTTGTTTCCCCCGAAGTCATCGTGTCACCAACGGGTCGCCGATCGCAAGGAAGGCTGTAGTCGAACGCGACGCCCACGCCGCCTCGGCAAAACAGAGGCCGCGCGCCCATAGTTCGAAGAACAGCTCCGAATTGATTCCTGAAAGGAACGGTTCTTCCGTGTGGCAAACCGCGCCAACCGGACAGTGCTCGCCGTTCGTTCCACCGAAAGCCTTCTGATCGAACCAGTCGCCCCAACTGCCCTGGCCGCCGGTAAGCTGGCCGTTCAGCGACTCCATTGTTTCCAGCACGTACCAGTTCGTGCCCGCAAGCGTGACCTCGCCGTTCGTCGCGTACCCCGGCGTCAGCCCGCCGTTCGAACCCCAGGACATCAATCCGACGACGTTCGACCAGATCGACCAGTGCGCCGCATTCGTCGCGAAGTAGACGATCTTGGCGTCCGCCTGCGCGGCCCGGATCACGTTCGACCTTGTGATCGCCGTCGCGGAATACGGAGCTCCAACGTCGTCCAGGACATACCAGCCGTTTGAAGCCGCCCCGGAGATCCTGCCGCGGCCATCCCAGCGCGCGGCGATTCGGGCAATGTAGTTCGACACGTCAACCGAATCCCGGCCGGTCAGGTACGTCACCAAGGCCCGTGAGCGCGGGAAGCCCGCCGGCATAAAGCGCGTCCTCGAGCCCGTGTAGCTCAACGCAGCCGACTCGTTGAAATCCTCCGTGATGTAGTAGGCAGGCGAATAGACTCCGTCGGACGTCCTTGTCGGAACCCCATACAGGCAGACCACGTAACGGATGGCCTCATTCGTTTCGAGAATGCCCACCACGGCATTGTAGATGTTCGACGTGTAGTCCGCCCAGGTCGTCACCTCGCCGGTCGCACAGCCCACCGCAAGCATCGTCGCACCCGTGATGCCAGGTCGAGTCGTCCGGTAGTACTCCGCCAGGCTCACCGACGAGCCGTCATTCGTGTTGTAGACGACCAGCAGCGTCCGCCCATCCTCGTTCGCCACCGGCCTCTTCGCGCAGCGAAAGCCAACGCCCCGGTTGTGCGCCGTCGGCCGGATCGAGTTCCGAGCCGTAACCCGGAGATCATCCTCCGTGCTTGACCAGCCCCCCCCGCGCACTACCCGCCGCAGCCCCGACGTCGGCCCGGCCGGATCAACCAGCGAGTTCGTGTCGTATCCCCCGTACCAATCCTCACAGAGCTCCCAAACGTTGCCCCCCATGTCCCGAAGGCCGTACCCGTTCGCGTCAGAGTACGCCAACCCGTTCTTCAAGCTTTCCGGCGTCCCGTTCGTGTCCACGGTCAGTGACCATCCGGCCCGGCCGATCGATCCCACAACGGACACCGGGCACGCATCCGTCCGCGGACTGTCCCTGAAGATCGTGAGCGCGTTCGTGATGTAGACGTAGGCCGCCAGCGCCGTCGAGTACGTCGACGGCCAGATCGTGAACACGCTGCCGCCAAACGGGTACGTGTCCCGCCCGGCAGCCAGCTCCCACTCCGCCTCGGTGGGAAGCCGGAACCCGTTCACGTCCACGCGCCGCGGCGTCGTCGTTCCGGATCGGTACACCGCCCCGTCCGCGTCACGATACTCCGGGATCTCCGTCGCCAGCTCCGACCGCGCATTGCACCACTTCACCGCGTCATACCAGGAGATCCCGCGCACCGGATAGTTCGTCCCCGAGCGGACGCCCGACGGCAGGTCCGAGTATCCGTTCGTCAGCGCCCAGGAGCGCACCGTCTCCCACGCCCCCTCCGTCGTCTCCGTGATGTCCATCATGTAGAGCGTCAGCGAGAGCGCCCGCGCCGGCCGCTCATCCAGATCTCCGGCCGTCGACCCCATCGTGAACGACAGCGGAAGAATCCGCGCCATCGCGTCCGGCTGGGCCACGTACTGCCGGCGCAGAAACAGCGCGAAATGGAGCGGAGCAACGACCGACCCCGTCTGCACCGCCGGAAGATTCAGGAACGGCGACCAGCTCATGCGCCAGATCGACTCTGAAAGATTCGTCTTCCAGCCGAGCGCGTAAGCCGTCACGTCGTCCAAGTTGTACCAGGTGATCGCCGTGCCGGACTGCGCGGCCGTCATTTGGAACCAGTCCGCCGGGATGTCGTTCGTCTCCGGGTCTGCAAATCCGTTCGTCGACGACCACGCCAGGCGAAACGCCCACGGCAGCGTCAGCGACTGCACGAGCTGTCCGTTGTTCGTGATCGCATTCAGTCCCCACGCCTTGTTCGGCGTCATGCTCGTCGAGGCGTAGTACTCCAGCCGGTAGTACCCCGAAGTTGCCCCGTCACCCCACGCGATCGTACCGTTGTTGGACGGAGATAGCGTGAGCGCGGCGGCAACCCCCGCGACGAGAAGAACGAGAAGAATGGCGAGTGCTCTCATTGTACCGTCACTCCTCTCCAGTGCTGCTGAGAAGTCTCCGCAGGCGGCGCGCCGGCGCTGTACTCGTATGCGCCCATGTCCACGAAGGTGTTGTAGATACGGGCGTCTCCGGCGAGGTCCAAGGCCCCGACCATCCACGCTTGATTCGTCCCGGTATCCACGCATGGACTTCCGCTCTGAAGCTCTATATCGGATAGCGCAGACGGGACGAAATTGGTCCCGCTGTTGGTCGCCGACGGAACATCAGTGAAGCCTCCAACGAACTGCGGAGCGTTGGTCAGGCAGCCAGTGAGGCTAGGCGTTCCGTATTTTTTCCCATAAAGTGAATTTGTAAATGAGTCTGTTCCGGTCAGATCGTAGGGGTAGTTTCCCCAAATAATATTGTTGTTTCCAGACCCAGCATAAAAGCAACCTTCATTTGCCGCAGAGGAGTAATTGAATAGCATCGTTGAGTTTTCAAAAACGACACTCTGCCCACACACCTGATAGGTAGATCGGTTTCCGTAGAGAAGCGTGTTGAACGCCACGGAGTGCTTCATGATGGTGCATTGCTCAGTCGCGTAATTGTATCGAAATATGCTGTTGGAAATTACTACTCCTCTTGTTCCAAGATTCGCGTTGATTGCAGATCCACGCCGAGCCACGTTCCATTCGAACACACAACCCACGATCACCGCTCCAGCTCCGCTATCGCAGTAGATAGCGCCTCCGTCTCCGCCCCCAGGGGCGATGTTGTTCGAAAAAATGCAGTTATAAAACTTGCCGAAGCATCCATTGTCGTCGATCCAGACAGCTCCTCCAGCGTAGCCGTTTCCACTTTGGTTATCCCGAAATTCGCAATTGAAAAAAATTCCGGTCGCGGAGCCGTAATATATTACAACGCCACCGCCCGCCCCGTTGTTGGCCGTGACGTTGCGCCTCACGATCACATTCGTGAATATCGCCGTTCCGTTGTAGATGCCGATCACCCCCCAGCCGTTCGTTGTATCCTGAAATATCCAACCGTCATACGTTCCGGCTCCTGCGTAGAGACTAAAATTGCCGTCGCAGATTTGCGTGACCACAATCGACCCACCGACGGCTCGCCAAGTCACGTTGTTCGTGAGCCTCAGGTACGTCGGCCTGTTGTAGATTCCGCTCGTGATTAGGATGGTATCTCCGTCGTGAGCGGGCGAAATGGCCGCTCCGAGAGTCTTGTACGCCGTGGAGAGCGACAGACCATCAGAACCGTCACCCGAAGGATCGACGTAGTAGGTTGACGCTCCCTCCGCCTGGCAGAGGAGCATCGCCAGGATTACCGCGAGCAACCTCATCTGTACGCCTCCACGTTGATGTTGAGGTCGGTGCAGGTCACTCCGTCGAATACGACGCAGTCCAGGCGAGTTGAGGCCGGCAGGGCGTAGTTCATCGGGAGGTTCGTGTAGACGGCGTCCACGTTGAATGTTCCGACCGTCGTCCACGTCGAGCCGGAGATCGGGTTTGCCAGGAAGCGCACCGTTGCCGTACCACCGCCGGTAGCTCCCACAGCACAAGGCAACGTCACCGGATGCCGAAAGTACTTACCCTTCAAGCGCGCCCAGGAACCCGTCGCATCCGTTCTCGCCGAGAGCCAGTTGAAGACGACGCCGGACGACGCATCGACACCGTTCGTTCCCGCCGGCCCTTGTGGACCCGTCGCTCCGTTTGCTCCGTTCGTCCCGTTCACCCCATTCCAACCGTTGGTGCCATTCGTCCCGTTCACTCCGTTCGTGCCGGCGGGACCTTGCGGCCCGGTCGCCCCGTTCGCTCCGTTCGTGCCGTTGATGCCGTTCCAGCCGTTCGTCCCGCTCGCGCCGGCCGGACCCTGCGGACCCTCCGGCCCAACCGCTCCCGACACGCCGATAGTGATGTTCGTGCCGTCTGTCGTCACCGTCACATTCGTATCTGCCCCGAGGATCTGCGCCCCCCCCGCGATCCCGTTCACCAGCGAGGCATTCGTCACCGAGGCCGAGATCGTCTGCGTGGCTGACATGTACCGCGAATCGCTCTGCGTCTTCGTGTAGTAATCATCCCCAAAGTCAGCCAACTCCACGGCGACCACATTCTCCGCAATCTCCGTCACCGCCTCCGTCAGATTGCTCACATCCCCAGACTGGATCTGATACGTCATCGGCCCGCGCATGGTGTAGTAGCGGCTGTCGCTGGAGAAGAGCACCTGAATTGTCTGCTTCACGAGCAGTTTTCCTCGCACGATGTTCGTGCCGGAGAGGTCCGATGCCCGCACGAAGCCGAAGTAATAGCCCGTCTGTAGGTTGGCCTCGGTCGGGGTCAGGCTCAGGCGGAAGATTCCGCTGGTTGCCGAAATGACCAGTCCGGTCTCGGCGATCCACGCTTCCTGCAGGTTGGTTGCCGAGACAACATCCCACGTGATGACGAGGTTCGTGGACCCAAGGTCTACGGCGCTCCCGTCGGCATCCTGGGCGATGTAGTCCTTGTGCCAGGAGTCGGCCTGGTACCAGCCAATCGCGTGCGTCTGCTTCGTCGCTTCCGCAACGTTCCAGATCTGCGTGCCGTAGTTGAAGTCGAAGTCCACCGCCAGCGCGCAGGTTTCCAATGCTAGGAAGATCAGCAGAAAATGTTTCCAACTCCTGGACGTCCTGGTCATGGCGCACTCCACACGATGTTCGTCCCCGGCCCGTAGATCACCCCGTTCGTGGAGATCCGGAAGATCACGTTGGTTGTGAAGAGGTTTGCGTAGACGCTGTCGAAGTCGAGTATTCCGTTGGTGCCAGGCGAGGTGACGAGAATGGAAACCCACGTCGGCGCACTGTAGAAGTGGCCGGTTGCAGAGATGGTTGTCGGAATATCCCCGACACCATCCCACGAGTACAAGTTCGTGGTGTTTCCGCCAATATCCGTGGAGACCGAAACGACGAACGACGTCGACAAGCTTACGTTGGTGAAGGCGATGATGATTTCATAGCTGCCTCCGGTCATCGCGGTCGAGTAGAATGCCGACCCGTAAAAAGTCCCGCCTCCTCCGTCTGAGTTGTTCCATAGTCGCAGAGCGCTGTTCGTCCACACCACGCTGCCCAGGACTTCAACGAAGGAACTCAGCCCCGTCTCAAAAGAGGGATCAACGAGGTAATTCACGTTGTAGCCGATACTTTCAATGATCACGTCGGACTGGAATCGAAAAGGCCCGGTCACGATATCGCCCGTCTTCGAGACGACATTCGTCACGTTGTTGGACGCCGCCTCCAAGAGATCAACGCGCGTGTCGATCCCAGCGATCGCCGTTGAATTGCTTGCGATGCGATTCGTGATGACTGTCAGCTCTCCGGGGCCGGCCATTCCGTTTGCGGCGGCGAAGTTCGTGCAGTTTGAGATCACGCCGTCCGGGCCGATCAGCAGGAAGCGGCCGACGGCCGAGACGACGCGTGTCGTCCAGCAGACGCTGTTCGTTGCCCAGGCCAGCTCGGAGGCGTTGGAGCAGAAGCTGCGGAAGTAGTAGACCGTTCCGGTGTTGAGGCCGCTGATGTTCACGCTCTGCAGGCCCGTCGTTGCGGCAAGGCCGAAGTTGTTCGTAAAAGCCCAGGCGAAGTTCGTCTCCCGATCAACGGTGCCCCAGAAGACTTTGACGACCGGCGCGGCGGCTCCGGTCGAAAGGAGATCCGCGTGCAGCGTCGCGGTTGAGAACTGCACGTTCGATGCCGCGCCTTCGTTGGCGATCTGCAGGGCGGCCGGGGCGGAGCTTTCCAATGCCAGGAAGATCGCCGCGTAAAGTATCCAACGTTTGGAAGTCATAATCATGCGCCTCCTGATTGCGGTGCGAGAGATTCCTGGCCGGCCGCGCCGACGCAGATGAATTCGACGTAGCGGCCTTGCTCGGCGTTCCAGATCTTCACGGATTGCACCTGGGCCAGCGCCTCGTTCTTGGCAGCGAACAGCGCGATGGATTCGGCGCGCGTGAGGTAATCCGGAGCGTTCGGGGTCGGTGCGCCAGCCGCGACGCGCCGTGAGTCCTTCACCTTCACGACGCTGTAGCCGAGAATCCAGGTCTCCCCGGTCGTGGTGACGGCCGTCAGAACCACCCAGAGATCCATCTCGGTGCCGTCGGTGAGGATATTCATCTCCGTTGCCGTGAACGGAAACAGAGCGTGCTGCTTCGTGTTCTCGCTCCAGCTCGTATCATCGAGAGATGCATCAAGCTTGGCATCCGGGAAGCCCGGCAGCTCGGAGAAGGTGATCGTGCGCTCCGGAAGAATGAGTGTGTCATCATCGCCGGCGTTATCCGTTGCCGTGAGGGTGACGGACGCGATGTTCGAAATGTCGATCAGGGCATCGTTCCAGTAGAACGCGAAGGCGAGCTCGACGTCGGCGTTATCCCAGATTATGGGCGACTGGCCGGTCTTCTTGTCCATGAACTGGGCGTTCGGGCCATCGGCGACGTCGACCACGCACTGGACTCTGTTGCGGCCGAGACGGGTGCTCATGCGGCTCCCTTCGTGGGATCTTCAAGGCGGATTACGCCGCCGATGAAGTTGTAGGTGTGATACGTGGTGCTGCCGGAGTAGCTTCCGTCGAACGAAGTCAACCCGGCCTTGTTATCCGGCGTGCCGAGCCAACGGGTCACTTCCTGTCCATCCCCCTTGGATGCCACGATCTTGAGGATGCCGAGGTGGGGGATCTCCGTCTTGTGCGTCAGCAAGTAGACTTCGGCGTCGGCCGGCGAAGCGTGCGTTCGGGCGATGGAAAAGCTGATCGTGTTTCGCTCGTTCAGTCCGTCACGAATCTTCGGCTCCGTGTCGCCAAGAATCGGGGTCTGCGTGACCTCCGGATTCAGGCCGTTAATCCTGAATCCGGAGACTCCCTCCGCGCCATCGTCCGCGAGCTGGACTGTGTCGAACCAGATCTTCACCAAACGCTCCCATGTTACGGCGCGGCCGTGGCGACGACCATATCCGCCGAGCGCGCCCCGGTCGCAATCGCCGGGTGGGCGACAAACTCGATCTCTCCGATGCGGTCCGTGCCGGTGCTGTGGCTGAGATTCGAGATCCTGGGCACGGCGACCGTCATCTTGACGTAGACGCCCGTGCCGGAGATGACGAGATTCTGTGCGTTGTCGCTGATGAGCGACCCGCGCGTGACGCCCGACCCCTGGTGCTTCAGGAGAGTCATGAGCTGGGACTCGGAGACGCCAACCGGCGTCAGCTTGGCAACCCACTCCACGCTGTCCAGGAGGACGTCGTAGACGCCTTCGCCGTCGGACTTGCGCTCGGAGGATTTCAGCGAGGGCGTGATCTTCACGCCGTCGGCCGTCAGGATTGTCGCCCAGGGCGATGCCACCCCCCAGGCCACCGTGTATTCCTGCACGACCTCGTCGGCGATGGCGAAGGACGTGTCGGCGAACGCCTGGGAGGCCACCGCTGACCGCTTCGCGGCGTCGGACCAGGCCGTGTTGTTCTTGCCGATGCAGGTGAACGTCACAGCGCCCCAGATCTTCTTCGTGGCGCTGAACGTGGCTTCCGGGAGCTTCGAGATGAAGGCCGCGTTCCACGTCTCCAGCTGGCCGGCCAGCGTCTGGATCGTCAGGTTCTTGTCCGTCGCGCCGACGAGGCTCGTTCCAGGTACCGGCGTCAGAACGGCCGCAGGCCAGAGCTTGGCGTAGTAGCCCCACTTGCCGGCCGGCGTGAACGTTACCTCGGTGATGATCTGCTCGCGCATCATGGCCACCGGCCCGAACATATCCACGGATCTGGGGGCTGTGTTGACGCGGGTGACGACCTTGATGTCGTCGTTCGTGTAGAAGACCTGGGAATCGTAGGTCACGATCGCCGGGCCGCGGATGACTGTGGTTCTGTCGAGGGCCATGTTGTTCTCCTTACTGTTTCAGACTCGTTTTGAAATTCACGTTGTATATCACGCAGTCAGGCATTCCGTCGTCAACCGATGGAGCCATTTCGAGACACTGAAGAGGATCGTAGAGGTTTGGATTTCTCGCGTGGTGCAGCGCCATCGCCGCCTCGCGCGCAATGATCTCCGCGCGCTTCTTTGACCCGCCCGCCCCCTGGTTGATCGTGGGGTTTTCAATCACGCGGACGAGTACGGTCACATCGTCGAACACCGGACCCGGGACGTTCGGCCGCGTTACCTTGCACTTTGGGGTGGCGATGATAACGAACACGCCGATTGATCCGCCTTCGGGCGTCAGCGTCCCCAACTGCACGGCGATCTCGTTCTCCATTTCCTTGGAGTTTTCGGTCAGCACCAGGATGTCGGAGAAGAAGGGCTTGCTCTTCAGAAGAGCCTTCAGCTCATCCTGGAGCGTTCCAAGCGGCCCCTTCGGGATCTGGACGTCGTCCGCCATTTACTCTCCGAGCTTTGCCCACCGTAGAATCACGGCGTCGCCGAACGTCTGCAGCTCGCGGTACCAGAAGCCAATCTTCTTCGCGACGGAGAGCGCCATGAAGTTCGCCGTCGAGGAATCAAGCAGCGAGATCGCAGGGCCTTTCTCCGCGCCCTCCAGAACGACGTCGTGGACGAGCACTTCGTCCACCTCGCCGGCCTTCCCGCCCGGCCGATGGAACTTGACCTTCTGCGGAACAAAGGTGACCTTCTTGTAGCCGGCCTCGATCAACGCCTTCTCGACTTCCGCCTTTGAAATGAGCTTCTGCTTCTCGATCATGGGT
>CAYQYB010000093.1:0-9311 GCA_964421535.1 uncultured Verrucomicrobiota bacterium
GCCGGACATGGTGGACACGGACGACGACGGGCTGACGGACAACGAGGAGCGCGGCACGGGGTCGAACCCGGCCGACGCCATCGATCCTCCGGTCTCGCGTTCGGTTCAGTTCGACGGGACGGCCAACGACTACCTGGAGATTCCGATCTCGATCCGCCAGCGGATGGGGGACTGGACGCTGGAAGCGTGGGTGAACCCGGCGAGCGTGGCGGGTGGGCAGGGCACGATCGTGCGCCGCGTGGTGCAGAACCTGGGCGGCGGGACGAACGTGATGAACTTCATGTTCGGCATCGAGACCAACGCCTCCGGAGAGCTGCAGTTCTTCGCGGGCTACGTCACGGCTGACGGGAGCAACTACTTCGTGCGCGGCGGCACCGTGCCGGTCGGCATCTGGACGTATGGCGCGGCTATATACGACAGCGCGCATGCGAGCCTGTCGGTGTACACGAACGGGTACCTGGCCGTCTCGACGAACGGGCTGTACAGCGCGCCGCCGATCAACGGCAAGGGTGGCGAGACGTTCGTGCGGATCGGCGAGGACTTCGAGGGGAGCATCGACGAGGTGCGCCTGTGGGATCTCGCGCGCACGGCCATTCAGGTCCGGACCAACTACAGCCGGACGGTGGACGGCGCTCTGACGAACCTGGTGAACTACTTCCGGTTCGACGACGGGCAGGCGAACACGAACATCGTGGCGTTCAGCCCGTTCCACCAGCCTCACGGGGCGCAGGACTTCACGTATCCGAGGGATTGGACGGAGGAATGGAAGCACGCGGCGCAGTTCCATGGCGGCGCACGGTTCGTGGACACCGGCGGGGTGGTCCCGCCTCCGTCCCTGCGCGTCAACCTCCTGCCGGCCGCCGCGGTTACGGCGGGCGCGCAGTGGTCGTATGACGGCGGCGAGTACAACAACAGCGGAACCACGCTGAACAACCTTTCGGCGGGTTCGCACCAGATTCTGTACAAGTCCCTGGCCGGATGGACGGCGCCGTCCAACGAGGTCATTGTCCTGACGAACGGCATGGCCACCACGCTGAGCCGGACCTACCTGCAGAACGGCAGCCTGACGGTGTACATCGAGCCGATCGCCGCGGTGACGGAAGGCGCGCAATGGCGTGTGGACGGCGGCGCCTGGAACAGCAGCGGAAGCACCGTGAGCAACCTGGCGCCCACGAGCCACTCGCTGGAATTCAGCACGGTGAACGGATGGAAGGAACCGGTTACGGAAACCATCATCATCAGCGAAGGCGAACATGCCACCTACACCCGGACCTACGTGGAGAGCTTCGCGGTGTTCCGGGTCTACATTCTGCCGACCAACGCCATCCTGGCAGGCGCTCAGTGGCGCGTGAACAGCGGTTCGTGGCACGACAGCGGCGATGTGATCACTCTGCCGGCCGGCCCCATGGGTCTGGAGTTCAAGCCCATTCCTTCGTGGATTGCCCCGGCTTCCGAGACGAACAACCTGGTCGCCGACACGACCACAACCCTCACCCGGGTCTATGTCCAGGACACGTCAACCGATACCGATGGCGACGGGCTGCTGGACGCATGGGAAGTGCAGTGGTTCGGGAATCTTGATCAGAAGGCGGAGGGCGACCCTGATCACGATGGCCTGACCAACCTGGAGGAATACAGGGCCTCGACGATCTATACGAATCTGGCCCTGATCAATCCTCTGAACTTCGACACCGACGCGGACAGCATGGACGACAAGTGGGAGTACGACCGTTTCCTGCGCGGCGTGGGCCTGAATGCCTGCTCGAACGACGCCATGCGCGACTTCGACGGCGATGGCCTCATGAACGTCCAGGAGTACAACGGCATGGACGGCCTGCCGCGCCTGAGGCAGGATGTTGACCAGGCTGCCGGCATCGCGGCCAGCAACGCCGTCAGCGGCGACGCCATCAACCCGCTCAGCGTCGATACCGACAACGACGGGTTGGTGGACAGCTTCGAGGCGGCCTGGTACGACCCGATATTCGCGATCGACCCGATCAGCAACGAGGCGCCCGCCTCGATCACCCACATCACGGTCGTTGTACCCAACGGCTCGAATTACACGGTGGTCACGACGCTGGCGGGTTCCGATCCGGACGTGGACGGCATGACCGACTACCGCGAGCAGTGCCTGTTGGCCGAGTTCAGCGAAGGCGGCGTGAACGATATCTGGTCGAACGGGACGAACAGTCTGCCGGTGGCGGATGCAAACGGGGTTCGCGCGTTCATCCCTCCGCTCCTGCTCGGTGCGACGAATTCGGCCACGATCGAGGGCGACATCGCGGCGCTGAGAGGGCAGGAATGGACAGACCCCGTCGACGGCGATACGGATCTCGACCAGTTGCCTGACGGCTGGGAAGTCGACTTCAACCTGGATCCCCGCAATGCGGTCGGTGTGGACGGGTTCTACGGCGACCCGGACGGCGATTCGCTGCTGAACACGCAGGAGTACACGGGCCAGGACGGCCTCCGCGCGACGAACGCGCCGCTCATCAACGGCACGGGTGACGAGACAAGCCCGAACGAGCACAACTGGCGCCCGGACAGCACGGATGTCGGCCCCGGCATCAAGCGCCCGGCCATTACCAACGAATACTGGTACAACAACGCGGCGTCGCCGACGAGCGGCACGCTGGGCGCGGCGCGGCCGACCGCGAGCCTCGGCGTGGACGACGGCTTCGATACGGACGACGACGGCATCCCGGACAACGTGGAACTGCAGCAGGAGTACGAGGCGCTGGGAATCGACCCGAGCCCCGTCCACTCCATGTCGCCGTTCATCAAGCGGTCCATGCTGATCAACCGCGCTTCGGGCGTCGGCATACCGGATCCCGAGGGCTCGGCCTTCAACTGGCGCGCTCTCCTGCACAAGTCCAACTGGACCATCGAGTGCTACGTCAAACTGCTGGGGACGAACCTGACCGGTTATCTGGTGAATAACTCCGGCCCGCTGGGCATCGGCGATGTCACTTGGCGGCTTGGCCTGACCAACAACGCGCCGTACGTGTCCTTCGACACCGTCGGTCTATACTATTATAAGGTAATGGGCTTCCCGCTGCCGACGAACCGGTGGATCCACATCGCCGGGGCCTGGGATGCGGGCGATAACACGCTGTCGCTCTACGTGGACGGCATCTTCGTCGAAGAGCAGCGGATCGTGGAGCCGGCGATGTCCGGCTACCTCTACACCTCGGCGACCCAGCCGGCCATCGGTGTCTCGGCCGACGGCTCGTTCTCGAATCGCCTGATGATGGACGAAATCAGGATCTGGGGCGTGGCGCGGACCGGCGCGGAAATCGAGCAGTACCGGACGCAGCTCGTGCCGCAGAACTCGAGCGGCCTGCTGGCCTACTACCGCTTCGACGACGGCGGCGAGACGGCGGAAGACTTCGCGCGCAAGGCGCAGAACGGCCTGTTCACGGCGGTGAGCCGGGACTACGCGTTCGGCGACTTCGGTTACGCGTTGCTCACCAACGGCTTCCAATTCGTGACCAACGATTACGCGATGGTCCTTGGCGTGGATATCCGCGGCGCGGACGATACGGACGGCGACGGCATGCCGGACGACTGGGAGATGGTCAACCACCTCGATCCTCTGTCCACCAACGACATCAACGGCGCCTGGGGCGATGTGGACGAAGACGGGCTGGTGAACATCTACGAGTACTGGTCCGACACGAATCCTCGCGCGACGAGCACGGACCAGGACGGCCAGCTCGACGTGGACGAAGACCGCGACGGCGACGGTGTGGCGAACCTGGTCGAGCAGCAGCTCGGCAGCCGGCCGGATATCGTTGACACGGACGATGATGCCATGGACGACAACGAAGAGCGGATCGCGGGATCCAACCCCGCCGACGCAAACGATCCGCCGGTTTCCCGCGCCCTCGAGCTGGGCGGCGCGGCGTCCGATTACATGGAAATACCCGTCTCGATCAACCAGCGCATGACCGATTGGACGATCGAGTCCTGGATCAAGCCCGACAGCGTGACCGGCGGCGTCGGCACAATCGTCCGGCGCGTGGTGCAGAACCTCGGCGGCGGGACGAACGCGATGAACTTCATCCTTGGCGTCGAGACGAATGCCTCCGGCGGCCTGCAGGTGTACGGCGGATACACGCTGACCGACGGGCGCGAGTTCTTCGTGCGCGGCGGATCCCTGCCGACCGGCCTGTGGTCGTATGCGGCGATCAGCTACGACAGCCTGACCTCGGCACTGCTCCTGTACACGAACGGGGCGATTGCCGTGGCGAGCAACGCGCAGTTCAGCGTGCCCCCGATCAACGGCAAGGGCGGCGAGACCTTCCTGAGGGTGGGCGAGCACTTCCAGGGCCAGATCGACGAGGTGCGCCTGTGGAACATCAGCGTGCCCGAGGCGAACATCTGGGACAACTACAGCAACACGGTCGTGGAAGTGCAGACGAACCTGGTGCACTACTTCCGGTTCGACGACGGGCAGGCGGTGACCAACCGACTGCCGTTCAGCCAGTTCCATCAGCCGCACAACGCCCAGGACTACACGTACGTGCGCGATTGGATGAGCGAGTGGAAGCACGCGGGCCTCTTCCACGGCAGCGCGCGGTTCTTCGGGCCGGGCGCCATCCAGCCGCCCGCTTCGCTGCGGGTCAACCTGCTGCCGATCGCGGCCGTGACGGCGGGCGCGCAATGGTCTTTGAACGGCGGCCCGTACAACAACAGCGGTGTGACGCTTGGCAACCTGGCGGGCGGCACCAACACCGTGCTGTACAGGACGATCAGCGGCTGGACCGCCCCGACGAACGAGTCGGTCGTGCTGACCAACGGCGCGGCGACGACGATCACGCGCACGTACCTGCAGAACGGGGCCCTGAAGGTCAACATCGAGCCGGTGACGGTGGGAACCGGCGCGCAATGGCGCGTTGATTTCGGCGGCAGCTGGTACGGCAGCGGGGCCACGGTCACCAACCTGTCGCCGTTCAGCCACGCCGTGGAGTTCAGGCCGGTGGATGGCTGGGTCGAGCCCGCGACCACCAACGTCACGATCATCGGAGCGGCGACGCAGGAAATCACCGTGACTTACGTGGACAGCCGCGGCCTCCTCGAAGTCTTCCTCTCGCCGAGCAATGCCGTCACCGCAGGCGCGCGGTGGCGCCTGGACGGCGGCTCATGGATGAACACGGGAACCAACCTGGTGAGCGTCGCCTCGGGCTCGCACGAGCTGAGCTACCAGAGCATCCCGGGTTGGGTCGCGCCGTCGAACGAGACGATCAACATCATCGCGTTCACGACGACCCATATCTTCAGGGTGTACGGCGGAACGGACACGGACCAGGACGGCCTGCTGGACGCCTGGGAAGTGCGGTGGTTCGGCGACCTGCGTTATGGGCCGGCTGACGACCCGGACAACGACGGCCTGACGAACCTCGAGGAGTTCAACGCGGCGCAGATCTACCTGGCGCTCGATCCGTTGAGCCCCGCGGACTTCGACTCCGACGACGACATGATGGATGACCGCTGGGAGTACTTCTACTACGTGGCCGGCGCCGGGCTGGATCCCGTCGCCGACGACGCCATGCTCGACCGCGACGGCGACGGCCTGCCCAATGTGCAGGAATACAACGGCATGGACGGCCTGCCTCGCCTGATGCAGGATCCGACGGCCGCGGCGGGCGTTGCGGTGAGCAACGAAGTCAGCTTGGATTACCTGAATCCGGTCGACTACGACACCGACCGCGACATGATGGTGGATAGCTTCGAGGCGGCCTGGTACAACGCCGTCGAGGGGATCGATCCTCTCGTAACGGGCCTGCTGTTCAGCGCCGATGCCGATGTCGACGGGATGAGCTGCTATCGCGAGCAGTGCCTGCTGCTCGAGTTCCGCGAGGGCGAGGCCAACGACATCTGGTCGTACGGCACGAACTCCCTGCCCGGCGCGGACACGAACGGCTTCCGCGTCTTCAACCCGCCGCTGCTCCTGGGGGCGACCAACTCGGTCACCATTGTCGGGGATCTTGTCGCCCTGCAGGGTCAGGAGTGGACCGGCCCGCTGAATCCGGACACCGACACCGACGGTCTGCCTGACGGTTGGGAGGTCGAGTTCAACCTGAGCCCGAAGATTTCCACGGGCGTCAACGGCTTCTTCGGCGATCCGGATGGCGACGGCCTGCTGAACGCGCAGGAGTACGTGGGGCAGGACGGCGACCGCTCGACGAACCGGGTCTATGTCAACGGCACAGGCGATGAAAGCAACCCGAACCAGCACAACTGGCGGCCCGTGTCCACGGGTCCCGGCCCGGGCAACATGCGGCCTGCGATCGACATGGACTACTGGTACGAGTACGGTGAGTCTCCGTCGAACGGCACGCTCGGCGCGGCCCTGCCGACGGCGAGCCTCGGCTTCGATCGCGGACGCGATACGGACGACGACGGTATCAGCGACAGCATGGAGATTCAGCAGGAATACACCCAGCTCGGCGTCGATCCGAGCCCGGTTCACTCCATGTCTCCGTTCATCAAGCGCGCGGCGATGATCAAGCGCGCGAGCGGCGTCGAGATCCCGGATCCGGAGGGTTCGCCGTTCAACTACTCGCCGCTTCTGCATCAGCGCGACTGGACGGTCGAGTGCTACGTGAAACTGCTGGGGACGAACATGACGGGCTACCTCGTCAACAACCCCGGCCCGCTCGGCATCGGCGACATCTCGTACCGGCTGAGCCTCTCGAACAACGCGCCGGTCGTGGCGTTCCATACGCTGGGCGGCTTCTACTACAAGGTCTCGGGTCCTGTCCTGCCGACCAACCGGTGGATCCACCTGGCCGGCGTCTGGTCGCACGAGGACAACAGCCTCGCGCTCTTCATTGACGGCGTTTACTACCAGGCGCAGCGCGTCACGGAGGAGGCAATATCGAGCCGCACCTATGCCTCGGTGATGCCGCCGGTCATCGGCGCGTCCATGGACGGGTCCTTCACGAATCAGCTGCTGATCGACGAAGTGAGGATCTGGGGCATCGCGAGGACGCCGGGCGAGATTGAATCGTACCGGCGCAAGCTCGTGCCACAGAACGCGGACGGCTTGCTGGCCTACTACCGGTTCGACGACGGCGGCGCGACGGCGGAAGATTTCGCGCGCAAGGCGCAGAACGGCCTGCTGGGCGCGGACGACATCGATTACTTCTTCGGCGACTTCGGCTATGCCCTTCGCACGAACGGATTCGCGTTCGTGACAAACGACTACGCCATGGTCCTCGGCACGGACATCCGCGGCGCGGACGACAGCGATGGCGACGGCATGCCGGATGACTGGGAGACGGTCAACCACCTCGACCCGCTCAACGTGGGCACCAACGGGGCGACGGCGGACGCGGACGGCGACGGCTTGTGGAATATCTACGAGTTCTGGTCCGATACGAACCCGCATTCGTCGGACACGGATCAGGACGGCATCCTGGACATCAACGAAGACCGCGACGGCGACGACGTGGCCAACCTCATGGAGCAGCGCCTCGGCAGCCGGCCGGACATGATGGATACGGATGACGACGGCTTGAGCGACGACGTCGAGCAGGTCAACCGCACGAGCCCGGCGGACGCCAGCGATCCGCAGGTCGGACGCGCCATGGAGTTCGGCGGGGCGGCGGACGACTATCTCGAGATCCCGACCGTGTTCAGTCAGCGTCTCACCGACTGGTCCCTCGAGGCGTGGGTGTATCCGTCCAACGCCGTGGACGGCGCGGGCACGATCATCCGCAGGACGGTCCAGAGGATCGGCGCGTCGGAATACGCGGTGAACTACCAGATCGGCCTCGAGAGCGACGGCGCCGGCGGCCTGAGGCTCTACGCGGGCTACGTGACGCCGGATGGCAGCAACTACATCGTCCGCACGATGACGAATTCCATCCCGACGGGCACATGGACGCATGTCGCCGCCACCTACAACTGGAACGCGTCAGCGTTGATCCTCTACACGAACGGGTATCTTGCATACCGGGAGGATCCGCTGTCGGCCACGAATCCGGCCGTGCCGGCCATGTCGACGAACTTCTTCATCTCGCCGCCGCTGAACGGCAAGGGCGGGGAATGCTTTGTTCGCGTCGGCGAGGACTTCGGCGGATGGATCGACGAAGTGCGCATCTGGGGCGATACGAGGGTTCCGGAGGAGATCAGGAACAACCTGTACACCTACTTCGCGTACAACGCCCCCAACCTGGTCCACAACTTCAACTTCGACGATTCGGAAGCCAACACCAACACGTTCCTGTTCGGCCCGTTCCACCAGCCGTTCGGGGCGCAGGACATCGTCTATCCGAAGGATTGGACCAACCAGTGGATCCATGCCGCCCGTCTGCGCGGCAGCCTGCAGTTCATCACCAATGCGGCGGTCGTGCCTCCGCCGTCCATCAGCGTGATCCTGCAGCCGCAGGATGCGGTGGATGCGGGTGCCCAGTGGTCGCTGGACAGCGGCCCGTGGCACAACAGCGGGGACACGATCCAGAATCTGGACCGCGTGAACATGACTCACACGATCCTGTACAAGAGCGTGTCCGGGTGGACGGCGCCGGCCACGGAACTGGTGACGGTTTCGAATGGTGCGGCGACATCGGTCACGCGCTATTACATACGTCGAGGCTCGTTGACGGTGTTCGTCCAGCCGCCTGAAGCGATTGAGACGGCCTTGGTCGTGGATCACGACGACCACCTGTGGAGCATCGGCAACTTCGGGGACGGGGTGCTGAAAGATGGGCTGGTCTACTATCGCAGCGGGGAAACATTCACCAACCTCGATGTGGGGACATACACGCTGCGGTTCTTCCCCGTGCCAGGCTGGAGCACGCCGGCGAGTTGGGATGTGGACATTACCGAAGGGTCGCACGTGGTCCAGGTGGGCCAGTACACGAGGGTGGTCGGCTCGCTCACCGTGACCATCGAGCCCGCAGAGGCGGTCGCTGTCGGGGCGCGGTGGCGCGTCGACAGCTCTTCGTGGATCCCCTCCGGAGACATGACGAACCTCAGCTACGGCACTCATACCGTCGAGTTCTCGGATGTGCCGCCGTGGGTCACGCCCTCGCCCATCACGGTCTGGGTGACCAACAACGCCTCGTACTCCGTGACCGGCGCCTACCGGGAGGTCACGGGCCTGTACGTCGACATCGAGCCGGCGGCGGCGGCTACCAACGGCGCCGGGTGGAGGCTGCTGGGTGAAACGAACTACGTTGCGGGCGGCTCCCTGAGGACGCTCAGCGCGGGTTCGTACACGGTCGAGTTCAGCCCTCTGATCGGCTGGCTGTCGCCGGGCAGCGTGTCGGTGATTGTGTACACAGGAGACACAAGCTACG
>CAYQYB010000094.1:0-9131 GCA_964421535.1 uncultured Verrucomicrobiota bacterium
GTCGATCCGCTCGGTCGACAAACTACGCACATCCAATTTGTCAGCATACTCCTACAGCAAACTGGTTGGAAGCCCAAAAAATCGCTGAAAATGGCTGTAAACAGGCCGTTTTGGTCGTGCGGGAGCCGGAGGTGTGCGATGAATCGTTCCGCGGCCGGGCCCGTTGGCTACGCGCCGAAGATGCTGGACGGAAAACGGCGAAGGCGGCCTTCCGCGGGTCAATCACTTCTTGAGAGCCGCAAGCGCCGCGTCGTAGTTGGGCTCCTGCGTGATCTCGGGGACCTGTTCCGTGTAGACGATCTTGTTGTCCGCGTCCAGCACGAGAACGGCGCGGCTCATGAGGCCGGCCAGAGGACCGTCCACGATCTGGACGCCGTAGTCCTTGCCGAAAGAAAGGGATCGCATGGTGGAAAGGGTGATGATGTTCTTCAGCGACTCGCTGTCGCAGAAACGCTTCTGGGCGAAGGGGAGGTCCGCGGAAATGTTGAGCAGGGCCACGTTGTTGAGCTTGGCCACCTCGGCGCTGAAGCGGCGTGCCGACGCGGCGCAAACGCCCGTGTCGAGGCTCGGCACGATGTTCAGGATCTTCTTCTTGCCCTTCAGGCTCTCGAGCCCCGTGTCCGAAAGATCGGCGGCCGTCAGCCGGAACGCGGGTGCGATTCGACCGACCGGCGGCAGGTGTCCTATCGTGTGGATCGGGCTCCCTTTGAGCGTAATCGTTGCCATGGCGCCTCCCTGTTTTACCCAAAGTATAGCGGAGAAATCACCGATGGCAAATCTTTGCCTTTGAACTGGCGGCGACCCAAAACGTGAGTATATTGGGACGCGGGCAACAACCCGCAACAAGGAGAACGTCATGATCAGCAACAAGATGGAAAAGGCGATCAACGAGCAGATCAACAAGGAAATATACTCCGCTTACCTCTATCTCGCGATGGCCGCGCAGTGCGAAAACATGGGGTTCAGGGGTTTCGCCAGCTGGTTCAAGGTCCAGTATTCCGAAGAACTGGCTCATGCCATGAAATTCTTTGAATACGTGAACGAGGTGGGCGGGCGCGTGGAACTGGCGGCGATCAAGCAGCCGCCGGTCGAGTTCAAGTCGCCCCTGGCCATGTTTGAGCAGGCGTACAAGCACGAGCAGTACGTCACGCAAAGCATCCACGGCCTGGTGGACCTCGCCATCAAGGAAGGCGATCACGCCGCGAACAGCATGCTCAAGTGGTTTGTCGACGAGCAGGTGGAGGAGGAGGCTCATGCCTCTGAAATCGTCTCCAAGATGAAGATGATCGGCCCCAGCGGGTCCGGACTCCTGTATCTCGACGGCAAACTGGCCAAACGGAAGGCCGGCGGGGACGAGGAGTCCTGAGTAACCTCATTGGCTGCGCACCCCGCTTGCCATCGCGCTGATTGGTGCGATGTTGGTTGTAGAGTTGCATGCGGGGTGCGGCATGAAGGAATCCGATCATCGATCAGCCCGAAGTCCTTCCGGTCGATCGCACACGAACCGGCTTGCCGGTGAGACCAGCCCGTATCTGCTCCAGCACGCTCACAATCCCGTAGACTGGTACGCGTGGGGTCCGGAGGCTCTTGAGCGTGCGCGCCGAGAGAACAAGCCTATCTTTCTCTCGATCGGCTACTCGTCATGCCACTGGTGCCATGTGATGGCGCACGAGTCGTTTGAGAATCCGGAGATCGCACAGATCCTGAACCCGCACTTCGTGTGCATCAAGGTGGACCGGGAGGAGAGGCCGGACCTCGACGAGATCTACATGACGGCTGTGCAGATGATGACGGGCAGCGGCGGATGGCCGATGTCCGTCTTTCTGACCCCCGACCTGAAACCATTCTTTGCGGGCACGTATTTCCCACCCGATGACCGCGGTGGGCGAATTGGATTCACGAGTCTGCTCATGAGGCTGGTGGAACTGTGGAACGAGCAGCCGTTGCAGATCGCGCAAAGCGCGGGCCATGCCGCGCGCGCGATCCGGTCGCATGCAGCCGCCACGCGCGCCGGCGGAGAACTGGGCGAACATCTGCTCGCGGGAGCCGTAGACGCCTTGTCGTCGGCGTTTGATCCGACCTGGGGAGGGGTCGGCGGCGCTCCCAAGTTTCCGCCCGCGGGAGCCCTGAGTCTTCTGCTCAGGCGGAATGCAGCGACGCCGGACTCGGACGTTCTCCGCATGGTTACGCTGACGCTCGACCGGATGGCGCGCGGAGGAATATATGACCACGTGGGGGGAGGGTTCCACCGTTACTCCACGGATGCGCAATGGCTCGTCCCTCACTTTGAGAAGATGCTCTATGACAACGCGCTTCTGGCCGCCGCATATCTCGACGCCTTCCAAGCCACGTCCGGTCTGTTCTACCGGCGTGTCGCCTCGGAAACGCTGGACTACGTTCTGCGCGATATGACGGGCTTGGAGGGAGGGTTCTTCTCGTCCGAAGACGCGGATAGCGATGGTGAGGAAGGACGGTTCTACGTCTGGACCGAGGAAGAGATCCTTCGCACGCTTGGCGAAGCCAACGGAGCCGGGTTTTGCAAAGCGTATGGCGTCACCAACGCGGGGAACTTCGAGGGACGCAATATCCTGCACCTGCAATCGGCGCCCCCGGCGCCGGACGAGTCCAACGCGGCGCGGATGAAGCAGAAGTTGCTCGGGGCTCGAGCGCGGCGGGTTCGCCCGGGGAGGGACGACAAAGTTCTGGCGTCGTGGAATGGCCTGATGATCGCGGCCTTCGCTCGCGGATACGGCGTGCTGGGCGAAGAACGATATCGGCGGGCCGCGGTGAATGCCGCGGCATTCGTGACAAGCCGTATGATGAAGGATGGCTGCCTCTTCCGATCTTACCGCGATGGCCGGGCCACGCAGGCCGGCTTTCTGGATGACTACGCCTTCGTAGCCGACGCATTGATTGAGCTGTACGGTGCCACCGGGGACAGCCGGTGGGTGGCGGCGGCGGCCGCGCTCTGCCGGGAGATGATCGGCCGCTTCTGGGACCCCGCGGGGGCGTTCTACTTCGCCCCTGCGGGGCGTTCTGATCTGCTGGCAAGGATGAGGAGCCTGCACGACGGAGCCGAACCGTCCGGCAATGCCATGGCTTGCTTCGTCCTGATGAAACTCGGTCGACTGCTCGACCTTGATGAGTATCGGCAGAAAGCCGAGGCGGTTCTAAAGTTGGCGGCGGCCGGAATGGCCGAGATGCCGCGAGGGCACACCTTCATGTTGTGCGCCCTTGACTACTTTCTCAATCCCGGACCGGAGATCGTACTCGTGGGCCGCGCCGGGCAGCCCGATACCCGCGCTCTGTGGGGCGCGGTCCGGGATCGATTCCTCCCGAACGCGTTACTGCTTATATCCGACCCCTCCGCCCCTGCGGCATCCGGGGAGAACGTCGAGATACCGCTGCTGTCGGGCAAAGAGATGATCCGAGGAAGGGCCGCGGCGTACGTCTGCCGCAACTACGCGTGCCTGACGCCTGCAACCAGCGCAGTGGAGCTGGAAAAACAGCTGCGCCGATAGGAGCCAGCTACTACTTGAACTGTGGTCGAATTGAGTGATAATGTGTTCCATACGTTCATCTGTTTAGAAAGGGGTATTCGTTTTGATGAAAAGAACAGTTCTGCTGAGCTTGGCTCTGCTGGCATGCGTTCTTGTGTCTCAAACCATGGCGCTCACGCCCGGGCGCGTCACCATGCTCGTTGTTCCCGCCCGCTACTCCGTGATGCAGGTCGCTTTCGATCTGGCCCAGAGATACACCGTCGTGCTTGTGTCCTACCAGGGCGATGCCTCGTCGGAAGCGCCCCTTCTTCACGCCTGGAACGGCAAGGAGTGGGTCAAGATCACGATGGACGAGTACTCGAGTGCGAGCTTTCTCCAGGTGACTCCGGGCGAGGCCTTGCTGATCGGCGACGAGAAGATGCTGCCCCCCGTGCTGGCTTCGTCCATCGCCGGCTGGTGCCCGAAAGTGACGACCCTCCCGTCGATCGACACCGCCACGCTGGTCAACAGTTTTGCCAAGGAGTTCTCTTTCAGGAAAGGCGACTGGGAGTGGTTTGCCAGGCGCTATAATCTCACGCTGAATGATCAGAACGCCGAGGTCAGGAAGTCGAGCTGGTACGACCAGCCCGCCTACGAAGACAAGTATACCGAGAAGGTGCAGAACTGGTTCGGTCTCAAGAAGGGCGGACAGGCGTCCGGGAACGTCGTGGCTCCCGCCGCGGTGGAGCCCGAGATCGCGCCTGAGCCGGCGGCGCCCGTCGAAGTGCCGGCGCAGGCCGAGCCCCTGCCGGACGGCGCCGACGCGGACATGAACGCGCCGCAGCCCGGCGCGGGTGAAGCCGCGTTTACTTCGTCGCCAATGCCGGAAGAGGACGCGCGCAATGCCCTGCAGGCTCCGCCGCCGGTTGCCGCGGATGCCGGGAGCGCGCCTGCTTTTACCGCGCCCGCAGAGCCTGTTGCCGTGCCGTCGCCCGGCGATCAACAGCCTGTTGAGGCGGGGACGGCCGCGCAATGATCCGGGCCAATCTTGCCTGTGTCCTGCTGGGTGCCGTGATCCTTGCGGCGACCGGATGCGTCCATCAGGAGATCGTCGGCAAGGGCGGACAGAGAAGCGAGACCACGCTCACGGTCACGCGCTCCGGCGAGTCTGTCCAGCTTGGATGGAGGTCCGAGGTCGGCAAAGTCTACGACGTCCTCTACACGGAGAAGCTCGGCGGAAAGACGGAGTGGAAGGTCCTGCCGGGCGCGTCGAACATCCGCGGCAACGGGGAAATGGTCTCGTTCACGGACTCCATTGTGAACGGGATGAACCGCTACTATCGCCTCAATATCACGGTCGAGTCTCAGCGCGAGAACAAGCGCTAGGAGTTGTCGCATATCCCGCGGTTCGCGGCGGCGCGCCGGAACTTAAAGTTCCTCAGCATCACTCCGTTTCGTCTGCCTGCGGAATGGCCGGCCCGGCAGACGCAGAACCGCCGGTTTGCGTTGCATCCGTTTCCGAATCCCTGAACATGACAACCAGGGGCCGGTGATCGGATGCCTGGTAGGTCTTCTGATCGTTCACAATCATGGTTCTCTCGCGCAGGACTTCCGGGTCCATTCCCGCGCTGACCAGCGCGTAGTCGATTCTTTCGTACTGGTCGATCTCCGGGCTGAAATGCGTCCACACGTTTCCGGCCTCGTCGCGCGGGCGCAGGTCCCGCAGATACTCGTGCTTGCCGCCCGTGATTTCCCTCAGGGGGGCGGACTGGTACGTGTCGTTGAGGTCCCCGAGGACAAGCAGGTTCTGGTCGGGCGCGTCCTTGAGGATCCTGCGGATGTGCTTGTTGAGGAGCCGGGCCTCGTTGCGGCGCATCTCCGTCTGGCCGAGGGCGTGAAACACCTTGGACTTCAGGTGCGCGTTCATAAGCCGGAACCGGTAGCCCTCGTTCACCTGGATTTCGATGTCGAGGAATCCGCGGAGCACGGGGATTTCCGCCTCGCCGATGGAATACGTGTCGTCCGTGTGCGGCTCGCGCGAGACGATGGGGAAGCGGCTGAGGACGGCGAGGTTGAGCTCCGACTGCCCGCGCTGGAGATACTCGACGTGTTCGTACTCGAGGCCCTTGTTGCGGAGCGCGTATCGGAACTCCTCGAGCATGGAAGGGCTGCCGATTTCCTGCACGGCGAGAACGTCGGGCCGGGCGCCGGCGATTAGGCCGATCACGGCGTCGCGCTCCGCCGCGGGCTTCGGATCGTTCTTCTGCCCGTCCCCGTCCCGGTCCGCGAGGCTGTAGCGGCAGAGGTTGTAGGACATCACGGAGAACGTGCCGGGTGCCGGCGCGGAGGATCGGACAGGGGAGTCGCTGTTCCGGGAACACCCGGCCGCCAGGATCAATGCGAGAAGGAGGAGCCGGGTTGTTCGCACAGCTTCACTTCTTGTAGGCTTTTTCGATCTTGTCCGAGACATCCTTGTAGCTGATGTCCACGGAGTAGATTTCCTTGTAGTACCCGATGGCCTTTTCCGGCTGGCCCATGAGCTCGCTGATCTGCGCCATCTCGTAGCAGATGTCCTTCTTGGTCTCGTCCATGACGAGCAACTCGGACGCCGCCTTCTGGAGCTGCTCCATCGCGATGTCGTACTGCTTCTTCTGCTTGAAGCACATGGCCATGAAATACAGGGAGCGGATGCGCCGCTGGGGGTTGCGCTGGGACTGCTGGAATTCCTGGATCGCCTCGTTCAGGTTCCCGCGCTCGTACAGCAGGACGCCCAGCTCGTAGCGGAACTGGAGATCGTTCGGGTAGCGCTTGACGCGGTCGGCGGCGTCGTCCAGGAGGAAATCGTCCTTCTCTTTCTTCTTCGCGGCCGCGCCGGCAGAGTCGCCGGCCGCCTGCAGTTGCTCGATCTCGTGGTCGAACCTGCGGATGCGGATGGTGCTGATGCTGCGATCGAGCTGCGGATCGGCGCGGCCGGTGGTCTGCTGGACTTCCTCGAGAGAGGACAGGGCTTCGTCGAACCGCTCCGCCCGCGTCAGGTAGTCGGCGAGCGCCCGGCGGTAGTTGATGTTGTCCGGCTCGCGCTGGAGCTTGCCCTTCATCTCGCGGATCAGGGCCTCGAGGTCGTCGTTGGTCTTCACCGCCTTGGCCGCCTGCTCGAGCAGGCCCGATTCCTTCGTGTCCTTCATCACATCCCGGAACGATCCCGCGTCGTTCCAGCCGCCTTTCTTCATCGTATCCAGCGCGGCGGCATCCTTCAGCGCCTTGAGCGCCTGGGGGTCGTTCGGGCGGAGGGCGTAGATCGCCTCGTAGCAGAGCCGGCCCTCGTGCGTCTGGTTCAGCTCCATGTACAGCTTGCCCAGCCACTTGAGCAGGTCCACGTTCTTGGGATAGTGATCCTTCGCGATCTCCAGCGTCTGGATGGCCACCTCGGGCATGCCGGCGCTCAGCGCAGCCTTCCCCAGGAGGTTGATGAAACTGATGTTCAGCGGGTCGGCGCGCATGAGCTTCTCGGCTGATTTCAGGGCCTCGAGAGGCTTCTTCCTGATGGCGCCGGAGGCGGACATGTAGGTGCCGATGCCCGCAAGCGAGGAGATCATGTGCGTGAGGGCGTTCGGGTTCTTCTCCTTGGCCTTTTTCAGGGCGGCGCCGCGCAGGTACTTGCGAACATGCAGAAGGCGCGGCTCGAGATCGAGGGCCGACGTGAACATGTCCATCGCGTAGTCCAGGTTCCCGCGCTCCATCGCGGCGAATCCCTTTTCGTAATATTCGCGGGCTTTGCGAGGGGCATCTTCGAGTCGGACTTCAGCCATGGCGGAAAAATCCTCCTGTTTGCTGGGGAGAAGCTACACTCGCCTCGCCGCGACGGTCAAGGTGTTTCAGGGGTGGACGCCGCCCTCATTCGCCTGATCGTCGGGCCGTCATCTTCCGCCGGCGGCGTGCATTCCCCTGCTGTCCTGGGGCGGGCAGGGGGGGTGCCGGCACATTTGGGACGGCATCAGAAGGGTGAAGGCGTAGAAGCCTTGCTCGTTTTTGACCTTCTTGAAGAACTTGCAGGCCATGCAGGAGACTTCCTTGGTCGCGCGTTCGCAGTGAACGCGTTCGCCGCACAGCGTTCCGGCGACCGCCCAGCAGATCCGGCCCCCGTTCTTTCCCGAATTGATCCCGTTGTGGCTGACGGCTGTCGCGGCCGGGCACACACCCAGTTCGGCAGCCTTCTTCCCTCCCGGCTCCCTGCCGCACCGCATGTACTGCCAGCAATTGAGTATGTTGTTCATACTACTGCTCTCCCTGTTCCGATTTTGACGCATCTTCGCGTTTTTTGAAGAGGAATAGATGTGGGATTGCGCCTACAAAAAGGTTCGAACGGGCTGCCGCGGCCCGGAGACGGTTTCGCGAAAAAATCGCACAAACAGGCTCGAAAGATCGGGGGAAGGACAATACACTGCGCGCGCAGTTGAAATTGAAGTGAGAGGAAACGTGCCGGCCCGAATTCTCAGTATAGTCATCGCCCTGTGTGTCCTGGTTGCCGCGCCATGCAATGCGGCGCCGCTGTCCAAAGTGAGGGTCACGCCCGCCGCCGGCGAAAGGTACCTCTCCCTGAAGGACGTCGCCTCCGCCTACGGTCTCACGCTCCGCGTTCCCCTGGGCAAGAAGGTCTACCTTCAGGGCAAATGGAACTCGTGGTCGTTCGAGGTGGACAGCCGCCAGGCCACGTTCAACGGCACGCTCGTCTGGCTTCACGCTCCCATGCTGAAGTACCGCGGGAAATGGATGATCACGGAGAGCGACGCGAAGTCGATCGTCGACCCGCTGATGCGCCCCTACGCCTATCTCGGCGCGAGGGGGTACCGCGTGATCGTTCTCGATCCCGGGCACGGAGGACCGGACACCGGCGCCCGGGGCCGGCGCGGCGTCGAGGAGAAGCGGGTGGTGCTGGACGTGGCCGCGCGCGCGCGCGTGCATCTCGCGAACGCAGGCTTCAAAGTGTACCTGACGCGTGAAACCGACCGATTCATCGAACTCGACGAGCGGGGGATCAAGGCGGCGCGCTGGGGGGCGGATGCGTTTGTCAGCATCCACCTGAACTCCGCGGCGAACTCGGGCCCGAAAGGGCTGGAGACGTATGTGCTCTCGAACGTCGGCTACCCCTCGACGTCCAGCTCCTCGAGGTCGCGCGGCGACCGCACCGCGCATCGCGGCAATCGGTTCGAGCATTCGAATACGGTCCTTGGCTATTCCATGCAGAAGGCTCTGCTGGAGAAGGCCAAAGGGGAGGACCGAGGCCTCAAGCGCGCCCGCTTCCTGGTGCTGCGCGAAGCTCCCTGTCCGGCCGCGCTGGTCGAGTGCGGGTTCCTTTCCAATCCCTCCGAAGAGAAGCTGATGCTGGACGCGAAGCACCGGGAAGCCATCGCGCTCGCGATATCCAAAGGCATCATCGACTACTTCAACGCCGTGAAAAAGGCGCACGTGTCGGCGCCGTGAGCCGGTTTCACTTCCCGCAGACGTAGGCCGACAGGAATCCTTCGGTGTGCTTCTCGATGATCTTCAGGCCCGCGCGCGCGAACATCCCTTCGAGAATCCAGTCCAGGGTCGAGAACTCGGTCTTGATGTGCCGGACGATCTGTCCTGCGATTTCGTCGCCCGCGCGTGCGC
>CAYQYB010000095.1:0-9089 GCA_964421535.1 uncultured Verrucomicrobiota bacterium
CATTAATATCACGCATGTTAAGCGTCGCATCGTACTCGAACAACCCCGGATAGTTGTCGGGGTTTTCCACCTCGATCTTGAGAGCAAAGCTTCCATGCGTTGCGTGCTCGGAAACCCTCGACATCCTGCACCCTCGCACCGACCAGCGCCCGAGTTCCGCGCGCGACTCGAACGAGGCAAGCAATGGGAAGTCGCGGCGGGCGGCGGCGCGATCCATCAGGATCAGGACCACGGGACACATTGCCGCGGCCGTCAGCAGAACCACAGCCGCGACCAGCAACGCTCGCGCCCGGCGCACCGCAGTTTCGGAAGCAAGGTACAAGCAGACCGCCGACACGCTGCCCGCCAATCCGAGCGCAACGTCCCGGACACCCGCCGTGCGCCCGACGAACGGCTGGAGGAACTCCGCCGCCAGGCAGACGGCCAGCGTAATGAGAACGGCAGCTCCTCCTCTTGCCGGAGGGGCGATCGCCGCCGTGCCGGCGAGCGACAGCAGAATCCAGGCCATCAACGCAGACACCGGGAAGTGCGCCAGGTCCTGCAAGTAGACCAAGAGGCGGTCCCCGCGGTTTTCGGGCAGAGGAACAAACAGGAGAACACAAAGCGCGGAAAAACCGAGCAAGCCGATCAGCACCTTGCGTTTCACGCGGGCTCCAGATCTCAGGGACCGTTGGTGTACCACACGCGATAAATACGGCGGGTCGCGCTGGAGGATTCCACATCCTCAAAGGAGTAGTCGCCGGCCGAGAGCGCCGTGAAATTGGCCTGCTGGTTGGTGGCCGCGCCCGAGGCGGCCGTGGTCCAGGACACGCTGCAGTTGGTTGAATACTGCACGGTGAACGTGCCCGGCGACGTGCAACGCCAGACGATGTTGTACATGCCGCGGGCCTTGGACGAGCGCAGGATATACAGGTTCACATCCAGCGGCGATGTGTAGATCAGGTCCCCCCAGACCACGCGGTAGCAGCGCAACGGACGGTTGGTGGACTCGACGTCCTCGTACACGAAGTCGCCGCCGTGCGTGGACCGGAAGGCCGGCACCTGGTTCGGCGCCCCGCCGGTTGGGGCATTGACCCACGACGATTCCCCGGAAAGCAGGTTGGTCGTGTACTGCACGTGGTAGGTTTCATCCCACGCGCCGCGCCACGTCGCGCGGGCGAGCATGTCCGCGTTGCGGTCGATGCTGGTGATCTTGAACGTGCCGTAGAAGATCGTGAAGTTCGCGTCGCTGACATCCCAGTAGTTCGTGTTGGACTCTCCGACCACGCGCCAGCGGCCCTTGTACGTGTTGTAGTAAGGCGTTGTGCTCCAGATGTAGTACTCGTTGTACGAGTTGATGTTCGTCGCGAGGTCGACCCAGTTCGTGCCGCCGTCGCCCGAGTACTGGACCTTGAAGGTCTCGGACGGCGGAACATTGATCGCGGTCCAGATCAGCGGCCAGATGTTGTTCGCCTCGCCGATGAACTGGGTCACGTTCAGCACGCGGCAGTACACGGTGACGTTGGTCGAGCTCCGGCTGGCATATTCCGTGTTGCCGAAGGCGCCGATGTTGACACGGTCGCCGTTCGTCGCCGGCTCGAGAACGAACGAAGAGGCCGGATTGCCCTTGTCGATGCCCCACGACGACTGCACGTCCGTCGTCCAGCCGTACCCGTCCAGGTAGCGACCTCCGATGGACTGCGGATGGAAATCGCCCGCGGCGAAATTGGCGTACATCGGATTCGTGATGGCGCTGCGGAAGTCGTGGCCCTCGGTCAGCTGCCACGTCATCAGGTCCTTGTAGGCGGCGTAGATGCTGGAGGTCTGCTCGAAGTAGTAGAGGTTGTCGTCGATGAACATGTCGTCGAACACGGCGGCATCACCGGCCAGCGCCGTCGCGTTCGTCCCGCGGACATAGAACGAGTTGTTCTGCAGGATGTTGTTCAGCGACGCGCGGGCCCTGAAGCCGTAATTCGAGTTGATCACGAAATCGCAGTTCTCGACGATGGTGGTCCTGGCATTGAGAATGTCCATGCCGCCCAAAGTGTTGTTCCAGAGGCGGATGTTCCGGTTCGTGATGCTCCGGGTGGCGTTGTTGACCACGCCGAAGTAGTTCGAGCGGACGAAGATGCGCTCCGCGGAGCTGAACTGGTTCGACTCGAAATACACGCCCCGGTACATGTTCTGCACCGTGAAGTTCCGCAGGGTCACATGAGAGGCTGGGACGTCGAACCCGTCATCCCCTTCTCCCGGAACAACGATGCGCGAGATCAGCGAACCGCCGCCCGCGGCATTCGTGCTTCCCAGGATCAGGAGATTGCCATAGACGTCATCGCCGCCGCGCGACCAGATCACGCGGACATCGGATGTGACGCCATAGACGCCCGTGTCCACGTAGATGACGTCGCGCGATTCCGTGTCGTACGCGTTGAGGATTCCCATGATGCTGTCCTTCGGCGCCGAGGCCGCAAGACCGCTGTTGGCCGGATGGCCCGCGGCCGACGTGTAGACATCGCCGTTCGTCACGCTGTCGTTGACGTAGAACAACAGCTGGGAATTCCGCACGGCAAACGTGTTGTCGACCGCATCCGAAACCGACGCGTTCGTCTGAAGAACGATCTGCCACAGGGCCTGCAGGCTGGAAGTAAACGCCGTTGTGTTCCACAGATACTCGTGCGCCAGGGCCGAAAGACCGCTGGCGATGTTCGTCCATGTCGAGCCGTTGTCGGGCGAGTAGTCCAGCCGCACCAGGTCCGTCGTCCCCAGGTTGCCCGACGACCACCGGATCATGTTGGTTCCCCGGAGGACGCCGCCGTCGTTCATCGTCAGGGCCAGGACCCATGCGTTCGTGCGGCTCTTGCTGGCCTGGGCTGTGGCCCCGTACGCTCCCAGGTTCACGCGGCTGCCGTTGGGCGCCGGTTCCGCCGCGGGCGACTGCAGGGGATCGCCGGCGTCGATGGCGGGGGAATGGTCGCCGTCGTTCGTCCACGTGCCGTTCCGGTAGCGGCCTGTACGCGACTTCAGGTGGAAGTCGAGATTCGCTTCGTCGGCGAACAGCGGTTCGTGCGACAGGCTGTGGGCGTCCTCCCCCGAGGCGCGCTGCCAGTACAGCAGGCGTTCCCAGTTTCCTCCGCTGTTCCCGATCCACGCCCCGCCTCGCGCCACGAGATCATTGTAGTCGGAATACAGCTGGCCGCCGTTCACCTGGATGCAGAAGGCGTCGCCGCCCAGGCTCCCGTCCGCCACGATGATGTTGTTGCTCAGCGTGGTCGAGCTGTCCAGGCCATCCTGGCTGAACGCGGTGCCGCGGCTGACGATGGTGTTGTTCCGGATCGTCAACAGCTCGCCCGCGAGGACCCTGAGCGCCGTGCTCTTGTTGGGATTGTAGACCACCGAATTCTGGAAGAGGACATTCAGCCCGCCGATCGTCATGGAACCGGGCGCGACGAACACCCGGTCGACCGTCCCATTCGTGGCATTGAACACCAGGGTGCCGTTATGGACCCTTGAGTTCGCCAGCACGCTGCCGCGCCCGGTGATCGCGAAGTCGCCGTTGGTCACGGCGATATTGGTGACACCGATCTGCTGTCCGACGATCCGGACGTTCCCGCCCCGGACCTCCATATCCTGCAGGCTCAGGTACGACGCCTGGACGGACAACACGTCCGAGGGCAGGCCATAGGGCGTCCGGTCGAAGACCGAGCCGGTGCAGTTCGTATTGCCGCGGACAAGAACGGGGTTCCCCGACTTGCCCTGGTCCGACGTCGTGATCACCGTCGGCTCGGTGTTCGTCACGGGGTAGACGCCCGCGTCGATCAGGATGGTGTCGCCGCCCTCGACGTCCAGCGTCGAGAGGAGGCTCCTCAGCGTCGCCTTGGGCGCATTTGAGAAGATGCCCAGGTTGTTGTCGTCGCCGGACGCCGTCGTGTACAGGTCGCAGACGGACAGCGCGTTGGTGTCGTTCACGTAGTAGAAGAACGGCTTGTTCCGCAGGGCGAAGTGGGAATCGGTCACGTCGTACATGACCGGGTCGGCCTCCACCATCACCCTCCAACGGGCGATCGGGCTTGAGGGATACTTCTCGACTCCACCGCCTAGTTTTTCGGCGCTGTTCCACAAGTACTGCCCGTTCGTGATCGACTGGTTCATCGCGATCAGCATCCAGTTGGAGCCGTTGTCGTAGGAGTAGTCCAGGCGGACGCGGTTGGTGCTGTCGATCAGGCCGGACGCCCACGTCAGGTACGCGTAGCCTTCCAATCGCCCGCCGCCGGAGGCGGTGATCGCAAGGATCCATGCGTTTGTCCGGCTCTTGCTAGCCTCCGAGGTGTTGCCGTGGGGCCCGATGTTGAGCCGGCTGCCGTTGGGCATCGGCTCGTTGCTGTAGGACGCGTTCTGGAAGCCCGTATCGATCAGCCAGGACGTGTTCGTGTCCGTCGTGACGAACAAGCCGGTGGACGGATCATAGCGCCCCGTCCGGCTCCGCAGGTGATAGTCGTCGTTCGCCGGATCGGCGAAGAGCGGCTCGTACGTCAGGGAGTGCGTGTCCTGCGTGGTCATAACGGTCCATTCCGCGAGCCGGTCCACGGGACCGCCGCGCAGGATGGCCACGGCCGCCTCATTCTCCGTGTACAGAGCATTGAAGTCCGCGGAGACCAGGCTGTTGGTGAACCCGTTGTAGCAGACGTTGGTCGATCCGGACGCGTGGAGCACGGAGTTGCTGACCACGAGATTCGCCCCGTTCATGAACACGGCGTGCCCCTGGTTGGACCAGATCACGGACCCATGGAGTTCCGCGCTGCCGTTGTTGATCACCAGGCCGGAGCCGCTGTGCCGTGTGATCACCGTCCGCCTGAAGCTGTTGTAGTTGGCAATATCCACCTGCGCACCGGCCGAGCCGCCGTCGCGGATCAGCAGGTCCCGGCCCTCGCAGCGCGACGATCTTTCCAGGAACAGGCCGACATCGGCGTTCTCGAGGATGAGGCGATCGAAGTCCACGCCATCGGTCATGTACAGGTGGAACAGAACCGATCCGGGGACGACGCTTGAACCCGCCATGCGCAACAACGACCCGCCCTCCACCCAGTTCGTGCTGCCCACGAATGTGACACGCGAGGTCGATTCCCCGCCGTCGAACGTGCTCATGGAGATGCCGTTGGTCAGCTCGTACACCCCGGTGTCGATGAACACGGCGTCGCTCGGGCCCAGGTCGTAGTCATCCAGGATGGATTGGATGCTGATCCTGGGCTCGTTGGTCGTCAGACCGCTGTTCGTGGGACTGCCCGGGACGGCCGTGTACATGTCGCCCACGGTGTTCGTGTCGTTGACGAAGTAGTAGATCGGGCCGACGCGGAGAATGAACGTGCGGTCCGAGACATCGTAAATGTTCGTGTTGGCCTGGTCCATGACGCGCCAGCGCGCGATGGGCGAAGGCGGGTTCGTGGGATGCCACAGGTAGCCCTGCTGCGTCGGGATCAGGTCCGTCGCGATGGTCTGCCACGGCGCCTCGTCGTTGGCCTGGTAATCCAGCCGCAGACGGTTCGTCGACGACATGCCTCTTGCGAACCAGTAGAGGGTCTGCCAGTTCCCGACCGTGCCGCCGTCGTTCAAACTGGCCGTGTACAGGGCGGGGTTGTTCGTGAGGCTCTTGCTGGCTTCGGCGGTGTTCCCCTCCACGCCGAGGTTGATGCGGCCGCCGTTCGGCGCCGGCTCGCCGCTGAAGTCGTCCGAGAACCCGCCGGCGTCGATGGCCCAGGACGTCACCGGGTCCAGCACGAACGAACCGGACGAGTACCGCCCCGCCTGGCTCTTCAGGTGGAAATCGCCCGCCGCCGGATTGCCGAGGAGCGGATCAATCAACACGCTGAAGGCATCCGAGTTCTTGTTCTCCTGCCACTCCTTCAGGTTGGCGAAATCGACCGAGCGATACGTATCCCTCATCGGCCGAACCTGCCCCTCCTTCCAGAGGCAGTTGAAGTTGGCGTGGATGACGCCCAGCCCGACGGCGTAGATGTAGGTGTTGCTGAGGGCGTGGACGATGGAGTTGCTCACCGACAGAGTTCCCTCGTCCGCCGAGATCCCGCCGTACAGGTTGGACCAGATCACGCCGCGCTTCCAGGCCATGTCCGTCAATTGCCCGCCGATCTCCATCCCCCATCGCCTGTTGCCCCAGGAGGCGCAACGGTCGAACGTCACGGACTGCGCGGACGTGATGAAGAAACCGTCCCTCAAATTGTCCGAGGCGCGGACATTCACGAGAGAGCAATTGACCGAGTTGTTGATCCACACCCCGTGGCGCGCCCCGCGGATATCCAGGTGATTGACATTGATATACCGGGTGTTGTCCAGGAGAAGGCCGATGCCGTTCGTGTCGCCCCGGTTGATCACCGTCCCGCCGGCGAGCCGGTTGGTGCTGCCGTAGATCGTGATGGGGAAGCCCGTTTCGCCGCGCATGCTCTCGCTCAACACCAGCCCGACCTGGCTCGTGATCGTGTACACGCCCGTGTCGATGTAGATCGCGTCTCCCCTGCCCAGCGGATACTTGTACAGGGCCGCCGCCGGCTCGTTCAAGGGGCTGGCGGCATTGGTGCCCGTGTTCCCGGCGCTGCCGATCGCGGTGCAGTAGATGTCGCCGTTCGTGGAGGAATCGTTCACGTAGATCGTCAGGAGCCGGTTCTTGATCGCGAACGTGGAGTCCACCTCATCCTCGGCGCCGGGGTAGCTTTCGCTGATCACGCGCCACTTGCAGTCGACGGCCAGGGGCACGTCCGACACGTCCCACGCGTAACCTGTGGACGAGGACATCGGCACGTTGCTGGCCAGGATCGTGTAGCTGACGCCGTTGTTGAACGTGGCCTCGAGGCGCACCCGGGAGTCGTTGGTCATCCCGCCGTAATACCACCGCAGGAAATTGGTTCCGCTGATGGTCGGCCGGTCGTTGAACGAAACGGCCAGCACCCACGCGCTGGTCCGGCTCAAGCTGGACTCGGGCGTATCGCCGTATTGGCCGATGTTGATGCGGTCGCCGTTCGGCGACGCCTCGTTGGTGTACACGGAGGCAGGGTCCCCGGTGTCAATCTGCGGCGAATGGAAGTCGTCGTTCGTGTATCCGAAGCCTGGAATCCAGCGGCCCAGCTCGCTCTTGGGATGGAAATCGCCGGCGGCTTCATCCGCGAAGAGCGGATCATGGCTCAGGCTGTTCAGATCCTGACCCTGGAAGTTCTGCCAGTTGACCATCGATTCATAGAGGTCGCTTCCTCCGACCGGCTTCACCTGTTCGCAGACCATCGCGCTCTGCTCGCGGACAAGGTTGTTGTAGTCGTTGCTCACAATGGACGCGGTCTTGTCCAGGAAGAAGATCCGCCGGCCGTAACCGACGGCATTGATCGAGCTGTTCCTGAACGTCCCCTGGCTGCTCTCGCCGAGGACCACGGGCCACGGGTTGTCCCAGATCACACCGCTTTCCCAGTCGAACGTGGACCTCAGCGCCCCGATCCCGTTGGAGGTGTTCATGAACGCCGCGCAGTGCGTGAAGCGGGCGCCGGCGGATCGATCCACGAGGAACCCGGTGCCGTTGTTCACCGTCCGCACCCGTTCGACCAGGCAGCCCTCCGTGCTGAACAGGTTCACACCGGCGGCGGCGTTGATCACCGTCAGATCCCGCAGTTCGACGCCGGCGGCCTGGTACAGGCTGATGCCGTTCCGGGTGGAGGACGGGGCGACGAGCACGGTGCCTCCGTCCGCATAATTCGTGCTGCCCTGGATGATGACGTGGGCGACGTTGCTGCTCCCGTCGGCAAAGACGATGTAGTTGGACGCGGACCCCGAGTCCTGGTCGTCCAGCGTGACGGTGCCCTGCAGTTCATAGCGTCCGGTGTCCACGTAGATCGTGTCCCGCGGGTCCAGCTTGTAGGCGCTCAGGATGCCCTGGATCGAGGCCTTCGGCGTGTTCGAGAACAGCCCGTCGTTCGCCTCGTTGCCGACGGCCCAGGTATACACATCGCCGACGGTCGATGTGTCGTTGACGTAGTACGGGATCATGCCGCCGTTGCGCAGGCTGAAGTATCCCGTGTTGGTCGCGGCGATGCTGGGATCGTCCACGCTGGTGATCCGCCACTTGCTGATGGCGGATTTGCCGTATGCCGTGCTGTCCCAGCGGTAGGACGTGATGGCCGGAGGGGAGTTGCTGAAGATGTTGGTCCACGTCACGCCGGCATCCCCGGAGTACTCCAGCTTGAGCACGTGCCCCGTCGCCGTCCACCCCGCGAACCACTGGAGCAGGATGTTGGTGCCCCACACCGAACCGCCGTCGTTCAGCGAGATGATGACCAGCCAGCCGTTGGTGGGGGTCTTGCTCGCCTCCCACGTGTTGGCGTACATGTCCACGTTGATGCGGCCGCCGTTCGGCGCCGGCTCGTTCGTGTACACCGACTTCGGATTTCCGCAGTCGATGATGTAGGCGGATTCCGAAATCGGATCGTTGGTCCAGCCGTACCCGGGCAGGTAGCGCCCGGACGCGCTCCGCAGGTGGAAGTCCCCGCCGATGGGATCCACAAACCTCGGGTCCAGCGACACCGTGTGGGAATCCTGCTTCTGCCCCTCGGTCCAGGCCGCGACCGTCGCATAGCGGCTGGTGCCGCCGCCGAAGAAGCCGCCGCTGATGACGGCGCCGGCGAAGGCTTTGTCGCGCAGGTAGATGTTGTTGTAGTCGCTGGTCATGGAGCAACGGACAATGAAGTAGCTGTAGCTGTCCTCGCCGAACGAGCCGATGATGCTGTTGCGCATCGTGAACTCGCCGAAGTCGCGGTGATCGATGTAGGCCCCGTAGCGGTTGGACCAGATGATGCCGCTGTCCCACAGCGTGGAACCGCGCAGGCCCTCGGACGAGAACCCGCGCTCGCTGTTGCCCCACGCCAGGCAATGGCGAAGGATGAAGTTCGGCGACTCGACCAAGCTGAATCCCATCCCGCCGAATTCGCAGCGCACGAACTCGGCTATGCAGTGGGACGACTCGTCCGCATACAAGCCGATCGCCGCGTTTCGGATGGTCAGGTTGCGGACCTCCACGCCGGGGGCGCCATCCAGCACCAGCCCGTTGCCGCCCAGCGGGAACG
>CAYQYB010000096.1:0-8949 GCA_964421535.1 uncultured Verrucomicrobiota bacterium
GGAGGTCGGCTTTCTTGAGGATGTGCGGATCGTGGGTCGTCAGCAGGCCGACCACGCGCATGCCGGCCGCGCGCGCGGCATCCACCCCCGCGGGAGCATCTTCAAATACCACGCATTTTTCGGGCGGCAAACCGATGCGCTCGGCTGCTTTCAGGAAAATATCCGGCGCAGGCTTGCCGCGAGTCACGTCATCGCCCGAGACGATTGCGGAAAATATTCCGTCGGCTTTCAATACGCTCATCCCGGCATCGACATTCAGCCGCGGCGCGGACGAGCCCACGGCGCAGGGAACGCAACGGCCCTTGAGGCCGCGCAGAAAATCCAGCACGCCGGGTTGCGAATCGATGCCGTCGCGCGTGGCGCGCTCGCGGAACAGCTCCTCCTTGCGAAGCGTCAGGCGCCTGACTTCGGAATGATCGTTCGTCCACTTCAGAAGATCGGTGATGACGGCCTCGGTCTTCAGCCCGAGGGCGCCGATCGGGATCTCGGGCGGGATCGTGCGGCCGTAGTCGCGCGCGAGATCGTCCCAGCTCAGGACATGAAGCCTGGCCGAGTTAACGACAACGCCGTCCCAGTCGAAGATAGCACCGAGGTTAGCCATGAACGTCTTACGTCAGAAAAGTTCCAAGGGTTGGAAAAACCCGGCGGGAATTTTCCAACCCTTGGAAAAACACAAACAACTTACGCCTGTCCGACCTGGTACCGCGTGAAGCGCCGGATCGCGAGCGTATCGCCCAGTTCCTTGCTCTTCGCGGCAAGCAGTTCGGTGATCGTCTGCTCGGGGTCCTTGACGAACCCCTGCTCCACGAGGCAGGTCATCGCGTAGAACTTCTCCATCTTGCCGGAGACGATCTTCTCGATGATGTTGGCCGGCTTGTTCTCGACCTGCTTGGCGTAGATCTCGCGCTCCGCCTGGAGCACGCTCTCCGGAACGTCCTTGCGCGTCAGGAACTGCGGGTTGGCCGCGGCGATGTGGAGCGTGATGTCCTTGACGACTTCCTTGAACGCGTCCTTCTGGGACGTCTCCGCCTTCTCACAGCCGACTTCCAGAAGCACGCCGACCTTGCCGCCGAGATGGATGTAGCTGGCGACGATGCCCTGCCCCTGCAGTTCGTAGCGGACCGAGCGGCGCAGGATGATGTTCTCGCCGATCTCGGTGATCTTGGCGGTCACTTCGTCCTTCATCGCCTCGGCGATGTCGCCCTGCACGGTCTTGGCCTTCTCCACCACGGTCTTGAGGAACGCCTGGAAGATCGCGTTGCGCGCGACGAAGTCGGTCTCGCAGTTCACTTCAACCATGACGCCCATTTTGCCGCCCTGGATGACCTCAGAGGCCACCTGGCCTTCCTTGGCCGTGCGGGACGCCTTCTTCCCGGCGATCGCGAGCCCGCGTTCGCGGAGGATCTTCGTCGCCGCCGCCTTGTCGCCGCCGGCTTCGACGAGCGCCTTCTTGCACTCCATCATGCCGACGTTTGTTTCTTCTCTCAGTTCCTTGACCAATGCTGCGCTGATTTCTGCCATGATGAACCTTCTTTCGGATTGCGAATCTGCAGAGGCGGCCTTCCGGCCGCCGTCGGCGGTCGGAGACCGCCGCTACAAAATTCAATGAATGTGCTGCTACGCCGTCGGAGCTTCTCCCGCCGCGGGAGCCGCGTCTTTCTTCTCGGCAGGGGCCGCTTCGGCCTTCTTCTTGGCGGCGGCTTTCTCAGCCTTCTCGAACTTCTCCTTGGCCTTGCGGTCTTCCTCGGCAGCGCGGGCCTTCGCCCGGCGCTCTTCCTCGGCGGCCTTGGCCGCGGCAGCGGCGGCGGCCTCCGCGGCAGCGCGCTTGCGGGCCTCGTCGGCCGCGATCTTGGCGTACTCGTTCGCCGCCTGCTGGACGGTGTTCGAAATCGACTCGACCATGATCCGCACCGCGCGGATCGCGTCGTCGTTGCCGGGGATCGGGTAGTCGATCGGATCCGGATCCACGTTGGTGTCGATCACGGCGATGACCGGGATCTTCAGCCGGTTGGCCTCGGCCACGGCGATCGCCTCGCGCTTCACGTCCACGACGAACATCGCGCCGGGCAGGTTCTCCATGTCCGCGATGCCGTCGAGGTTGTAGTGCAGCTTCTCGAGCTCGCGGCGCATTTTGGAGACTTCCTTCTTCGGCATGCTGTTCACGGTGCCGTCGGCCTCCAGCTTCTCGAACTCGCGCATGTGAGCGACGCTCTTGCGGATGGTCTGGAGGTTGGTGAGCGTGCCGCCGAGCCAGCGGTTGACCACGAAAGGCATCTTCAGCTTCGTCGCGGCTTCCTTCAGCGGCTCCTGCGCCTGCTTATTGGTGCCGACGAACAGGATCTTGCGGCCGCGCGAGACCGTGTCGTACACGAACTGGCGCGCCTTGCCGAGCAGGTCGATCGTCTGGTTGAGGTCAATGATGTAGATGCCGTTGCGCTCGCCGAAAATGTAGCGCTTCATCTTGGGGTTCCAGCGCTTCGTCTGGTGACCGAAATGCAGGCCGGCATCGAGCAGGTCTTGGATATTCAGGTCCGAACGGACCACAACAGGTGCAGTAGCCACGACTTCCTCCGTAGTTGGTTCGGGGTTGCTCCTTGCGCACCGTGCGCCCGGATGCATTCCGAACAATCTGCTTTGGCCCCGGCAGAGGCGCCGGAACACTCGCTTCCGTTCCGCGTTGGCGAAACTGGCGGGCGACTATACCAGCGGTTTTCCGGGGTGCAAGAAGAATGTGGGGGGAGTCCAAAGCCCAAAGTCTAAAGTCCAAAGTGAGCGGAAACCACCTTTGACCTTGGACTTGAGACTTTGGACTGCTTCTGCCTAAGCTCTATTGACATAAGTACTAAAGTTTAGTACTTTTAACTCATAATGAGACTATCCGGAACAACCATCAAATGTCTTTGCCGCAGGCGGGGAACGACGCTGAACAGCCTGCTGAAGGAGGCGAACGTCAGCCGAACGGCGTATTATTCGCTGGCGCGCAAGGAGTCCGTTCTGCCGAAGTCCATACTGGCGATCGCCCAACGACTGGATGTGAAGCCGTCGGTGTTCTTGGAAGAGGACAATCCCGCCGCGCGGCGGATGCGGACCGTCCTGAATGACATCTCGACAACGCTTCAGAGGAATCCGGAAGCGAACCCCGATAACGTGCGCCACACGCTGCTGCTGCTGTACGAAAAACCCGTCGAGCGCCTGAGGAGGGCCCTGCTCCGTGCCCAAGCCGTCCATCTTCACTGACAACGAGATTCGATTTCTGCGAGAGCTGGTCAAGAACCGCGTGCCGTTCATGATCGTCGACCTTTCGGCGGCGGCCCTGCAGGGCGCGCCCGTGGTCACGCAAGACGTCGACCTCTGGTTCAAGGATCTCGCGCATCCCGGCATCGGCAAGGCCCTTCGCAAAGTCGACGCGGCCTACATTCCCCCCACGGGACTCAACCCGCCCCTGTTCGCTGGCGACGGAGTCGACCTGTTCGACATCGTCCTGAACATGGACGGGCTGGAGGATTTCGACAGCGAGCTGAAAAACGCCGTGGACGTGCCGCTCGACAGATTCAAAGTCAAAGCGTTGTCGCTCGCGCGCATCCTCGCGAGCAAGCAGGCCGCCAACCGCGAGAAGGACCGACTGACGCTTCCGGTACTGAAAGATGCCATCGCAGCCATCGACGGGAAAAAGGGCCGGTAACGCCTCGGCGTTCGCTTGAATTCCGCCCCCGCGTATGTTTGGATGCCAGAGACGCAATCGGAGCACGATATGTCCAAACGGCTGATCCTGTTGATCTGTCTCGTCCTGCCGCTGGCCGCTTTTGCCGACGAACTTCCTCTCAGCCCCGACAACCGCGCTGTGCCCGGCGCCACTCCCACCCCCTGGCTGAGATTCCAGGACCCGGCGGCCACCAACGTGGTCGTCGCCGGTTCGTGGGACAACTGGAGCGGGCGGTTTCCCATGCAGCTCGCCGACGGCGTCTGGACGCTGGATATGCGCACCCTTCCCGCCGCGTTCGGCCAGCACGATTTCAAGTTCATCCTCAACGACGAATGGGAGAAGGGCGAGAACCGCTCGCTCTACGTCAACGGCGAGCGCCTGCTCGACAAGCCGTCCGACCTGATCTTCAACGCGGCGATCGACGACCGCGACGTGATCAACGTCACGCTCCGGCAGGGCGTTCCCGAGTCCGCTAAGCTCGAAGTCGTACTCGTGCCCCGCACCCCGATCCGCGAATTCCATCTCGCGTCCGGCCGCGAGGCCGGAAGCCGGCAGGGATATTTTCTTGCGGGCGGCCTGATCACGTTCGTGTTCGACGGGACTCACTACGGCCTCGATCTCGGGCCGAACGACCGCGTGACCGTCGCCGGGAACTTCAACGGATGGGATTCAAGCGGCGGCAACGGACGCTGGGTCCTGAACCGACCGGCCGCAGGCGGACTGCCGGAGCTGACGACCCAACTCGGCGGACTGCGTCCGCCGCAGGGCGCGCAAGACCTGCTGTTCAAGTTCGTGATCAACGGATCGCGGTGGCTGTCGCCGCCGCAGGGCGCGCTCAACGCGATTTCGGACGGCAAGGGCAACGTGAACCTGAAGATCGATCCGGCCCTGGCGGGCGGCACGAGCCTCAAGATCACGACAGCCGACGCGATCGATCTGTCGAAGTCACATGTTGTTGTCATTCAAGGTATTGCAGATCGCCCCATCTGGTTCCCGGTGACGCCGGGAAGGATCTTCGACCAGCTGAAATCGGACAAGGAGCTCGGGGCGATCCTCGACCGTGAACACGGCTGCACGACGTACAGGGTGTTCGCGCCGCGCGCGAGCAGTGTTCACCTGTGCCTCTTCGACACGCCGCAGTACGAGGTGCAGAAGCCGGAGTACAGAAAGCTGGAGCCGGCGGAGCGTTACGCGATGTGGAAGGACCCGGCCGACGGCGTCTGGGAAATTTCGCTGCTCGGGCTGGACATCGGCAGCTACTACTCGTTCAACGTGGACGGCCCGGCCGGCAACGGCGAGGGGTTTAACGGGCTGGCGCAGGTCGGCGACCCGTACGCGCGGGCCGCCGCGCACTCGATGAACAACACGATCGTCATCGATCCCGAGGAGACGAACCGCTGGTGGAGCGGCTGGACGGACCAGGGCTACGTCACGCGGCCGATACAGGACCTCGTGATCTACGAGATGCACGTGCGCGACCTGACAATCCATCCGTCGTCCGGCGTCGAGCCCGCGCTCGCGGGGAAATACGAGGGGCTGGTCGCGTCGATAGGCAAAGGCACCGCGATCGATCATATCAAGGATCTGGGCGCGACGACGGTGGAGATCATGCCGCCGGCCGAGTTCTCGAACGACGAAGGCGGCTTCAACTGGGGGTACGCGCCGGTGTTCTACTTCGCCCCGGAAGCGTCGTACGCGCGCCAGCCGCTCAAGGGCTCGCAGTACTTCGAGTTCAAGCGCCTGATCAACGAGCTGCACCGGCACGGCCTCGGCGTCGTGCTCGACCTGGTCTTCAACCACGTAGGCTCGCCGAATATCTTCAACCAGATCGACAAGAAGTACTACTTCCGGCTGAACCCGGATTTCACGTTCAGCAGCTTCAGCGGGTGCGGAAACGACGTGCGCACCGAGGCGCCCATGATGCGCCGGCTGATCGTGGACAATGTGGTGTACTGGATGAAGGAGTTCCACGTCGACGGCTTCCGGTTCGACCTCGCGGAGCTGATCGATCTCGACACGATGATGGCGCTCCGCGACGCCGCTCGCGCCATCAACACGAATGTCGTCCTCATTTCCGAGCCCTGGAGCTTCCGCGGCGAGAACAAGCACCAGCTCAAGGGGACCGGATGGTCCGCGTGGAACAACGACTTCCGGTACGCGGCGAAGGACTTCGTGATGGGCCGCCGCAACCGCGACTGGCTCCAGAAGAACATCATGGGCTCGGTGGACACGTGGGCCGCCAACCCCCTACAGCCGGTCAACTACCTCGAGAGCCACGACGACATGGCGCTCGCCGACGAGCTGTGCACGCGGCCGGACCGCGACGGCCGCAGCCTGCAGGAGAACGACGTGGCGGTGAACCGGCTTGCGGCCACGATCCTTTTCACGTCGCTCGGAATCCCGATGATCACCGAGGGCCAGGAGTTCATCCGCAGCAAATGGGGATTCCACAACACTTATGACAAGGGCGACGACGTGAACGCGATCCGCTGGACCGACCGGGAGCGGCCGGCCGCGGCGCAGGCGCTGGCGTACTACAAGGAGCTGATCCAGCTTCGGCAGAGCGACGCGGGCGAAACGTTCCGCGCCATCTCGCGGCCGCCGGCAAGCTACTACCAGTGGATCACGCCGCCGGATCCGCAGACCCTCGGCTACATCGTCAACGTTCCGAAAATCCACGACGGGGCGGGATTCATCGTCCTGCTGAACGCGAACGGCGCCACGCAAACCTTCAACGTCCCCCTGCCCGCGGGCCGCTGGCGCCTGATCGGCAACGGCGTGCAGATCAATCCCGCGGGGATCCAGGACACGCAGGTCGTTCAGGGGCCCCAGCCGATGAACGTGCAGGTGCCGGGGCTGAGGGCGTACGTGTTCATGGATGGGTTCTGAAACCCACCCCGCCTGTCGGCACCCCTCCGATGGAGGGGATTCCCCAAAGTGTCCCCTCCTCGGAGGGGACAACAGGGGTGGGTTACGGCATCCCGACCTTCACCTTGTAATACCGCAGTCCCCCGACCGGCGCGTGGCCGGTGGTGTTCGTGCCTTCCGTATCGGTGAAGACGTGGTTGGTCGAGACCGGGCTGGTCTCGATCCAAACGCCCGTGTTCGTGCTCGCAAACAACTTCCACGGAATGCCGTTCGACAGGAGGCCCTCGGCCCAGTAGATCGTGTACTTGCGGCCCGGCTCGGTCCTCACAACAACCAGATGGTTGCTCGTGCCGACGGTGGTCGCGCAGTCGTTCATGCGGAACCGCGACCCCCCGTTCGTCGGCTGGGTGCCCGCCAGGTACTCGGCATAGTTGTTCATGCCGTCGCCGTCGTTGTCCGCGGCCAGGCTCGTCGTCAGGTTGGTGAAGTTGTTCCACTCCCACCCGTCGCTGACGCCGTTGGCGTTCCAGTCGAACGGCACGACCACGTTCATGCTGTTGGTGACGACGCTGTTCGTCGTTCCCTGGTTGTCGTTCGCGACAAACCGGAGAAGGTTCGTCGTGTTCAGGAACGCGCTCGTCGCCGTCCACGCGAAGTTGCTGTTAACGAACGTGGAGCCCGTCGGCTTGACCGAGTTGGTGACAGAAACGCCCGGGTCGTGATCCGGGTCCACCACGACCACCGGGAAGCTCGTGTACGAGCCGACCGGCAGGATGATGTCGGCAGGCAGGGTCAGTTCCGGCGCGCGGTTCGCCGCGTTCACGGTGGTCACGGCGCTGGCGCGGTTGTTCGCCATGTTCGTGTCCGTGTCGTCGGTCTGGACGCTGACCTCGTTGGTGTAGACGCCGACCAGTGTCGGCCCCGTGACGATGGTCATCGTCGCGCGCCCGCCGTTCGCGAGCGTCCCGAGGCTGCACGTCACGGTGCCATCCTGCTGGGTGTACGTTCCCTGGCTCGGCGAGCAGGAGACGAAGGACATGCCGACGGGAAGGACGTCCGTGACCACGACGTTGGTCGCCTGGCTGGGCCCGCGGTTCGTCACGACCAGCGTGTACGTCAGGTTGTTCCCGATGCGCACGGGATCCGGCACGTCGCCGTTGGTAACCACCAGATCCACGTTCGCGGCCAGAGCCGCCTGCGACAGCATCGCCAGCAACAGAGTTAAAAGCAGCTTGTTCATGTTTTCCTCAAATTTATGGCGTGGTCGACCAGCGCACATCGTCAATGTAGAAGATCCCGGCCGTCTCCCTTGTGGCCTCAAAAAGACCGTACATATTCGTCAGCACAACGCCCGAGAACGTGCTGATGGGCACCGAACATTCGCGCCACGTGTTTGTCGTTGTCGGAATATAGGTCGTGCGCTTGGTGCTCGCGGGACCTTCGAGGTCGATCTTGATCGTCGCGCTGCTCCGAACCCAGAACTTGAGGTACCCGTTCGAGTACGCGCCCATGTTCATGCCGCCGCCGACCTTGAAGACGCCCCAGCCCTGCCAGTAGTTGCCGGTCGTCATGTAGCACTTCGAGCCCTCCGGCGGCGTGATGCCGGTGTAGTCGCCGTTGAACGTCGCGAGCGAGCCCCACCACACGAAGTTGGTCCAGCCGGCGCCCGGCATGCCCGCGTCGGAGTACAGCGTGAAGACCCCGTTCGTGGCCGGCGGCGCGAAGTTCTCGACGATGGTCTCCGGCTCCACGCCGATGCCCATGTCGTCGAACCGGAACGTGTCGTCGGACCCGATCCTCTCGCCCCACGGATTGCCCGCGTTGTTCAGGTACATGAATACCGACCACACGTAGTTGCTCCCCGCCGGCATCGTCGGGATCGTCACGGCGACGTTGGTCGTCCCCGAGAAGCCGGCGATGCTGTTCGTCTTCTCCACGTAGATCAGCCCCGAGTAGGCGTCGAACAGCCGCGTGCGCAGCTTCACCGAGTTCGTCGGCAGGTTCTCCCACTCGACCGGCACAACAACATTCGTGCCCGCGCTCAGGTTGGTCGGGAACGTCGCCAGCTCCACGCGCAGGCGCGGCGCGAAGTACACCTTCGCGTTCGAGTAGCTGTGCAGGCCCTGGCCGTGGAAGTAGGCGTACCACTCGTACGACGCCCCGTACGTCGTGCCGTCGTGCTCCCACATCGCCGGATCGTAGTCCGGGATGCTGGCCCACACCGTCGGCTCCGCGGCGTTCGTGGGCACCTTCTCGCCGGAGAAGTTCGTGTAGGTGACGGAGTACTGCTCGTCCGCGACCCGCACGTTGTCCCAGCGGACGACGGAGTTCAGGTTCGAGTACGGGCTGAGGAACCCGACCGTGTTCGTCGTCCACGA
>CAYQYB010000097.1:0-8787 GCA_964421535.1 uncultured Verrucomicrobiota bacterium
GTCGAACAAGACCAACCAGGGTACGCGCCTGCCGGCGCGCCCCTGTTGGTCACGTCGGCCGTTAACATGTCATTGATGAGCAAGTGCTGAAGCGGTAAAGTAGCAGCATGACAGCAAAACAAATGGTAATGCAGACAGTGAAGAGGCTGCCTGCCAATGCCTCGATCGAGGACGCCATGGAGAAACTCCTGTTTCTCGCGAAGATCGAGAAAGGCATCCAACAAGCCGACGCCGGCAAGACCATCCCTCACGATCGCGTGAAGGAAAGGATGCGGAAATGGCTCAAATAAGGTGGACCCTTCAGGCCGCTGACGACCTCGAAGCTATCACCGAATTCATTGCCGTTGACTCCCCGCACTACGCTCAGCTTTTCGCCATAGACGTCCTCAACGCCATCGACCGCCTCGCGACTCTCCCACGCTCGGGAAAGACTGTTCCAGAACTCGGCCATTCGTGAAATCATTCTCGGCAACTACCGCATTGTCTACCGCGTCAGAAGAGACACGGTTGAGATTCTGACGGTGTATCACGGGGCCAGATTGCTCGATTCAACGAACTTGGAATAGATTGCGGCCACCTTGCGGATTTGCCGCGGCGGAAAATCCGCAGGTGCCGCCGACGTTGGCCCAAGAGGGAAAACAACGCAGGAACACTCCCCATGAATCAATCAGAACTTGAGCGGGACATCACGCGTAGCCCCAAGGCGACCGAGTTCTATCCCATGCCTTTGAGGAAATCACTATTGCGCCTAGTTCTGGTTCTGCTCTCCGTTCCGGCGGTCTGTCGTGCGGCTGACTTGAACGCGGCAGACGTCTACCGGCCCATCTTCACAAACGTGGAGGCGATCGCCTCGTCGCTTCCCACCAACTTCGCGGGCGCTGAGGCCGATGCGGCCTATGGCCGGCTCGATCCGGTCCTTTCCGGTCTCGCGGCGGCGCGCAACACGACGAATTGCGACTGGGGCACGCACTTCGAGGAAGGTTTCGAGGCCCAGTTGTGGCACACCTCCCCCGGCGTGAGGACCGCGAAAGCCGCCTCATGGGCCGCGGAGTATGCGGCCATGCACGGGGACATCGACCGCTCCGTCGCCTTGTCGCTGGACGCGATCCGACTCGGGCGGAACATCGGACGGGACCGAGCGCTGATCGACGTCTTGATCCAGACCTCCGCCGAGAAGAAGGCGCTCGAGTCGCTCGGCCGCATCCTGCCCGAGCTGTCGCCAACTCAACGCGCGGACCTGAACGCCGGACTCAACGCGTTGCCGAAGGGCGGGACGGTCGATAACGCGTTCGGCCTCGAGCGGGCCGTGTTCCTCAGCGTGCTCGTACGCCTGATCCACTCGATTCAACATCAGGACGAGGCCGCGTTCCTGTTCGGACAACCGGTCGCCGTCGGCGGGAAGACAGTTCCTGATGGTCGTTCCGACGGGGAAGAAGCTCCCGGCGTTCTTTCCGGCTCGAGCGGGAAAGTCGCCGAGAAATCCTGGATGACCGAGAACCTGCGAGTCAGCGCGATTGTCGGCGTGGGCAACGACTTCCGCATCGGACTTGAGCTGAAGGATGGCGGCGCGTTCTTCCTCGGACTCGGACAGCGGATGCACGACATCGAGCTTGTGTCGATCGATCCCGAGAAGGAGGAAGCGATCATCGTTCGCGACCGCGAGGCCGTGCTGATCCATCTGAAGTCGCGCGAGTTCACGCCCCTCCGGCTGGCTGTGCCCGTTCACGCGCTCGAGATGACGGACACCGAGCTGATCGCCGCCTACGAGTCATCGACCAACAAGCCGGTCCGCCAGCTCGTCGGGTTCCTTCGGGCAATCGGTCCCGATGCGCGCCGCGCCTTGATGTACGAAACCGGAGGCACGACGGACGGCCTCCTCGCGATGTTCGAACGAACAGCGGACGACTACGACGAGCTGATCCGGGCCTTTCACTCCCTCCCGCCGGAGAAGCTGGAGCCCTGGTGGAAGGATTTTTCCGCGCACCTCTCCGCCCTCTCCCTCTACCTGCTCCCGAACCCGCTTCCGGTCTCACGACAAGTGCAGGAGCTAGAGGCGATCAGGCAGAAGGTGGCGGCGGACCTTGTTAAGACTCGATAGGGGCCAAGCGCGCAAACGCGGACTTCCCCTCCTGGATGATCCACTCCCTCGACAAGGAAGCCGATCGCCTCGGTGTCACCCGCCAATCCATCATCAAGGTTTGGATTTCTGAGCGTCTGAAAGAGAAGACGGCTCAAGGGAAATGGGCCGATCCATCGCGGACATTTTGCGCTCACCGCCGCACACGAGACTGGAAAAGCGCGAGGTCCGCGGCGGAATAGCGCGGGTTGATCATCCGCGTGCAGACGATCTCCCGGTCCCCCCGCCACAGGGTCCATTGGATTTCCAGCCACGGGTCCTTGCCCATGTCGTCGGAACTGTAGAATCCTTCCAGGACAATGACGCCGCCGGGCTCCACAGTCTTCACGCCCGCCTCGAACGGCCGAAACTGCTTCGTGGTGATCACCTTGAGATCGCCGGCTTCAAGCTTGCCTTCACCGATATTGCGGATCGTGAGACGGAGCGAATTCGTCACGCCCAGAGCCGCGTGTGACGGATACGAAACGTTGCAGATCGCGCCAAGGCGCATTTCCAAGCGGATCGACTCGAGAACCTTGACGCATGCCGCGCCCTCCCCATTTCCCGAATTCCATCCGCGAACAAACGCGAGTTCCGGATCGAGAACCGACGACGGCACCACGTCGCGCAGCTCGATCTCGCCGCCCGATATCATCAGCGGGCAAGCCGTCCCGTTCGACTCGATCACGAAACTCTCCGCGCTCAGGGGATCGATCACGATGCACGGCTCCGCCGCAGCGGGAAGCTTCAGTTCCGTCCTGGCCGGCGCGGCTCCGGAGTTCCTCACGGTGACGTGCCTCAGGCCCGGCACGACATCGCCGAACGACTCCAGCCACAACGAATCGTCCGCGCACGACGCGAACCCGACGGGCATCCATCCTCCCGCGGCCAGGCGCCGGGCGAGCGGCATGTACGACTTGAACAGCGGCCGGTCGCGCTCGAACCATGTGGAGTTGTTCCAGTACGGGTTGTTGAATCCATCCTCGCTGAAGAAGCCCGGCAGGAAACCCAGGAAGAGGCACGCCTTGAAGTACGTTGAGACCACGGGCGGCGACATGCCGCCGAACGCCGTGTTGAGCAGGACCGTGAACGGCTTCCGGCCGGACATGACGCGGTGGTAATTGGCCAGCCGCGTATTGAAAAGCTCCATTTCTTCGACCGGGACATCCACGTACTTCATGAAGAACGGCGAATCCGCGCAGGCGGAGTTCCCCATGATGAATTTGCCGCGGGCTTTCATCGCGCGCGACAGCGCCCCGACGTACTCGAACTCCGACCACTCCATCGGCAGACACGGCTTGAGAGCGCCGGTTTCGTACGTGCACGGGTAGTCGGCGACGGCCATGGCGCGCGGGTTGTAGTCGGCCGCGCGCGCCTCGGCCATGGAATCGAGGAAGATGCCGGACATGCGGCTGTCGGCGAGGATCCGTTTCGCCTCGCGCCACTCGGACATCGCGCGGTTGAGCGGAAGATTGGACGCGATCGCCAGCTCCGCGTCCGTGTTGACCTCCGCGCGCGCGCCCGAGTTCCACGGGACATCCTCGAAGCGGAAATCGATCGATCCGTCCTGCCGGCGCGCACCCCCCAACAGAGCGGACGCGGCCAGCTCGGCGCGGCGGTCCCCTCCCGTCGCCAGCACCGTCATCCGCCGGACGGCCTCGTCGTCCGTTCGCTTCACGTCGGCCTGGATGGGAAGCCAGTACAGCCACGGCTCCGTGTATCCGAAATTCAGGATTCCGCGGCCGGCGGCCTCGTCGAAATCGTCGCCCCGCAGCCTCTCCGAAAACGCGAATCCAAAATCGCGGATGTTCGGAATGGATCCCGGGTCCGCGAACGGCAGCACCGACCCGACATCCGCAACCGTTCGATTGGCGACGTCGGGCTGCCTCGCGTAAAAAGACGCCAAAGCTTCGCGGAAGGAGTCGCCCCTCCCCCGTCCCGAACTGCGAAGCGCGCAACTGAAGGCGACGCGGCCCGGGAAATTGGATGTGAGCGGCGTGATCCCGAAATCGTAGCAGATGCCGAAGAACGACGTGCCGGCGTCAGCTATGATCGTGTAGATCCGGGGTTCGCCGATATCCGTCTCCGCAACCAGCGTGCCTTTGTCTGAACTGATCACGCCGAACGGATACGGCGAGCGTCCGCCCCCGCCTAAGACGCACGGGACGGTGTTCGCGTATTCGTTCGACCCGCTGATTTCGCGCCGGAAACGGAAGTCGTCATGCCATGTCCAGCCGTCGAGCGCCAGCCCGCAGCCGATGCCGATCCGCACGCAGCGCTCGGCCGGCGACTGAAGCTGTCCGGTCAGCCGGACCGCTCCGTCTTCGAGAGGCTCCATCATCACGGCCCATTCGATCCCCAACGATTCCCCGGTCCACTTCACCGAGTTGCCTGCCGCGAATGTTTTCTCCGGAGCAAGGGCAACGGACTCGTGAGTCACGGCATCGGTCAGCACAACGCGCAGAGGCAGCGGCACGGAAGCAAAAACCGGCGTCCAGGCCATGGGGTTCCCGCCGGCGGGGGACTCTTTCCAAAGATGGCTCTTGAGTTCGGTGTCATACCTGAAACAGAGCGACGCGGGGGCGCCCGCCACGAATTCGCTGAGGTCTTCCGGGATCAGCCGCGGGTCGAGCGGGAACGCGGGCAGGTCCCTGAAATCGAATCCCAGCGCGCCGGCGTTCGGCACGCGGTCCGCCACCTTCAGATCGGGGAAGGTCGTTTCGGCGACCCACCGGCCCGCGGTCACCGTGCCCAGCCCGGGGATTTCGGGAAGCACACAGGTGATCGTGCGGCCCTCGACGACGAAAAACGGCGGCTCGATCGAGTCCCAGGTCCAGTCGGTGGCGCCATTCGGGTAGCGGTAGAAGCTGGCGCCCTCGATCATGTAGTCGGCGCCGGAGCCCTTCTCCCCCCGGGCGGGCCCGTCCACGTCGAGAAGGATCCTCACGCGCTCGATGTCCGGCGGGGTGGCAAAGGCAAGCCTGAAGACGAGGCGGCCGCCCTCGAACCGAAAAACGTCGGCCTGGGTCAGGTCGAGCTTCAGATCTTCCAGCGGAGAGTTGTCCACATCCCGGATGGAGTACAGATCGCCCGCGGCGGCGAAGCGGGCCAGCGCGAGGAAGACAGCGCACGCCAGAAGCCATCGTGGAATTTTCATGGGCACATATTAATCGAACCGATTCGAACAGCAAGGTCGGAACTCGGCGCAGGGGAGACAACCCGAACGGCCAAAAAGACTGAACGCCCAACGCTGAGCGTTGGATATCGTTCGATATGCGGGAATGATCACTCAGGGCGACGTCCACCCGCGTGCGCGTGCGCTTGCCCCCGCGCGCCTTCCCCTTCATAATGCGCCGATGCTACCGGAGACGCTGGACAGCGGTGAAAAACAGGGCGAGCGGAAGACGAACTTCTCCTTCTCCGCCGACGCGCTGATCCGCGTCGCGCGCGGTTTCTCCTGCATTTTCTGGGGCATACCCCTCAGCCTCCTGCTGTACTCGGGCGCGCTCGACGTCCGGGTCTTCTCATACATCCGAATGCCCGCCTACGTCTTCGGCATCTTCGTGGCGTACATGGGCTCCGTTTTTCTTCAGCGCGCGGGCGCGTTGAGCGGGATGTGGACGCGGCGGGTGAGGCAGCTGATCTTCCTCCTGCTGGTCGAGGTGTACCTCGCCCCCTTCGTCTACTGGTGGCGGCAGATGCCGCACGTCCCCTACTTCACCGCGAACATGGCGGCGCTCGTCGTCTGCACGACGTGGACGCTGTTCGTGATCAACCGGATCGCCAGCGAAGCCTGCAAGCTGCTTCGCGACAGCACGTTCCTGCTTGAGACGCGCGTCGCGGGCTGGCTCGCCGTCGGCTTCATGCTCACCCCGCTGTTCTACGCGCTGTACTCGGCCGTCCGCCTGTACCTGCAGCCCGACGGGATTTTCTTCTTCGTCATCGAACTCCCGCTCTGGGTCTACGTGCTCACCCTCCTGCCATTCACGATCACGATGGCCGTGTCGTGGAAGATGAAGGAGCGGTGCCTGCAGGTGCTGAAGATGTCCGCGAAGGTGCCCTCAATCCCTTCGGTGACCGAGTCGTGACGCCAAAAGCGGCTCACAGAGCCGCTGCCACACCCACGAACATCTCCTGCGGCGTGGCGTCCGCTCTGCGAGCGGACACTCCGCACCACGCTCACTCGACCACCACCAGCGCCTCGGCGCCGCCGCGCGGAGGCTGCATCGGGGTCTGCTTCTCGAGCAATTCGATCTTCTTCCAGCTCCCGCCGCGGTATCTCCACAGGAAGCCCGCCGCCATGAGGATCACGTAGACCATCAGCCAGAGCCAGGCCGCGACGATACCCCGCTTCAGCACCACCAGGATCAGCAGCTCGCCGGTGATCCAGAAACCCCAGGCCATCACCACGGAGTAGTACATGACGAAGCGCGTGTCGCCGGCGCCCTTCAACGCACCGGAGACGACGAGGTTGACCGTGTCGAGCAGGCCCCACGCCGCCATCATCATCAGGAGAAGCCGGCCGACAGGCAGGACCTGCTGCATGAAATCGCTGTCCGGCCCGCGGCTCGCGAACAGGTCGAAGTACATTCGCGGGAACAGCAGGAACGTTGAACCGATGACGGCCATGTAGATCCAGCCGACTTTCAGGCACGTCCATCCCGCTCTCTCGGCGGTTTCGCTGTCGCCCCGACCCTGGTACTGCCCGACGAGGATCGAAGCCGCGATGCTCATGCCGATCAGGGGCATGAAGGCGACGTTGTTGACGGCCAGCGCGATGTTGCTGGCCGAAAGGGCGACGGCGCCCAGCCGTCCCGTCAGCAGAACGAACAGGCTGAACGAGCTGACGTCGAGAAACAGGTGGCCGGCGGACGGAAGGCCGAAGCGGAGCATCCGGGCGAACAGCCGTCCGTCGAACTGAAACGTGGAGCGGGTCTTGAACTCCGCATCGATCTTCCGCATGAAGTAGATGACGAACATGATGGCCGGCCCCACGAATCCGGAGATCACGGTCGCCCACGCCGCCCCGCGGATACCCATTTCCGGGAACCCCCACTTGCCGAAGATCATCGCGTAATCCAGCACGAGGTTCGCAACATTGCCGGCGATGTTCGCGTACATGTTCGTCTTCGTGTCGCCCTGCCCGGTGAAGAAACTGCTGATCGCCGCCCCCAGCGGGACGGCCACGCTTCCGATCATGAGGATGTTGAAGTAGTGCAGTTCCTCCGCGTAGACCTCGGGCGCGTGCCCGCTGACGCGAAGGATCCACTGCCCCAGCGGGATCAACGCGAGCATGACCGGCCAGGAGAGGATGGACATCCAGACACCCTGCGCCGTCGCGCGGCTGCACCCGGCCTTGTCTCCCGCGCCCCAGTACTGCGCCACAAACGTGTTCGCGTAACCCGCAAGCGCCATGAAACCGCAGACGATCGTGAACGACAGGATGCCCGCGGGCAGCGCCGCCTGGATGGACACCGCGCTGTACCACGCGAGGAACATCCGGTCCGCGAACTGCATCATCGTGAACGAGCCCATGCTGATGATCAATGGCCAGGAGACGCGGAGCACTTCCGCGTATCCCCCGGGACTGTTCCAGGCATTGGATGACGATTCAGGATTCATGGGCACGGCGTCGGGATAACCTACAGGTATCGCGCTGGAATTCCACCCTTTTCACAGCTGGCAGGATGCCGCGTCTACGTCATCTTCAGGGATTCGCGGACAAACCCTACTTCAGCACATCCAGCATCTCTCTCGCGAACAGCGGCAGATCGGGATCGCGGGCGCCCATGCAGAGAATCGCATCGCCGGGCTTCGCCAGCTTCTTGAGACGCGTACGCAGGGCCGCGTAGCTCTTCACAAGTTCCGCGGGCACGTGGCGGGCTTTCAGCTCGCGGACGAGGTCATCGGACTTCACATCCTTCTTCGCCGTGCCCCCGGCGTAGTACACGGGGAGGATGAATACGTGGTCGTCGGGACGGCACACTTCCGCGAAGGTCTCGGCCAACTCGTCCAGCATCGACGCGAGCGGCCCAAAACCATGAGGGCGCCACACGCCCAGGATCCGCCGATGCCCCGGCGCCAGGGCCCGCCACCCCGCCCGGATCTTCGCGGGATTGTGCGCGTAGTCGTCGATGATCGTCACGCCGCCGGACTCGCCGACCTTTTCCAGCCGCCGCTCGATGCCGGCAAACGATCTCAGGGCATTGCTGACCGCGGAAAGGTTCAGGCCAAGAAGGTCGCACAGCATGACCGCGGCATGCGCGTTCTCCGCGTTATGCCGGCCGATCGACGGGGACTGGAACGTGAACCCCTTGTAATGGAACCCGCAGTAGCCCCCGGATTCGAAGTAATCCATCGGCTCTTCCACCACCGTCGCACTTCGCTTTCCGGGCGCGCCCCCTCCCAGCAGGACCGACGACACCCCCTCGCCGCAAACGATCCCGACCCGCACCTTCTTCGCGAACTCGCGGAACAACGACTGGACTTCCAGCAATTCAAAATGGTCCTTGGAAATGTTGTTCACAACGGCCCACTCGGGAGCGAAACGCAACAGCGACCGGTCGCTCTCGTCCAACTCCACCACCCAGAGCTTCGACCAACCCATCCGGACATTCCCGACCCGGTACTCGCTCCGCCAGTTGACCACGGCGCCGCCGTTCACGACGGTC
>CAYQYB010000098.1:0-8748 GCA_964421535.1 uncultured Verrucomicrobiota bacterium
GGCTGACCGCCCGGGTGGAGCAGGGGAAGATTGCGGACGTCAAGTTCGACGGCAAAGGGTGCGCGATCAGCACGGCGTCCGCGTCGATGATGAGCGAGAGGCTGATCGGCATGCCGGAGGCCGAGGCCCGCCGGCTGATCTCGGATTTTGTCGGCGTAATCCGCGGGGAGAAGGAGCTGGACGCCGACTTCCTCGGAGATCTTGCCGCGCTCGAAGGCGTGAAGCAGTATCCCATGCGCGTGAAGTGCGCGACGATGTCCTGGCACGCGGCGGAGAAGGCGCTCGACAAGCTGAAGGCCTGATTCGTTACGGCTTGATGATCAGCCAGGCCATCCGCAGCGCACCCCAGGCCAAGCCCGCGTTTCCCGCCACGAACCACGGCCAGAAGCGATTCTCTTCGCGATCCATCAGCAGGGCGTTGAATGCGAGCGTCACGGGCAGCGCGGCCCGGCAGTACGCGAGCTGCTCGCTGAAAAGGGGCGGGCCGAAGAAGAAAAACAAGACGGCCACCCCGATCCCCATCCTCCAGAAAGGTGAGCGGATCGCCGGCCGCGCGAGCAGATAGGCGACCTGGACCAGCAGGGAAAGCACCGACAGCAGGTTGAAGAACGTGAGCCGGTTTGGATCCGAAAGCAGCGCCGCTGCGGCGGTCCGCAGATATCCCGCAAGGCCGGCGAACGGCAGCCCCAGGCTCTCCGGCGTGGTGGTTCCGCAGTCGCGGAAGACGCTTCCGACGTAGAGCATCCATGCCGCGAGCGGCAGGACGACGACGGCCGCTCCAAGGCCCAGCCTCGGCAGTTCCTTCCTGTGAAACGCCCGCGGCCAGGCGACCGCGAAGAGGCTGACGATCGCCGCTTCGCGGCAAAGCACGGACGCGGCAAAGACCGGCCAGGCTCCCGCGGAGGCCATTCCGGAGGCGACGAAGGCGAGCGCGGCGGCGGGCAGATCGGTGAGCGCGCGCTCCACGGACGCGAGAACGCCGGTCGACCACATCGCCGCCGCGAGACAGAGAAACTGGCCCGCCGTACGCGGCTTCAGGAAGCGCACGAAAGCGAAGAGCAGGAGTGCGTAGAACAGCAGGTTGGAGAGCGCGTACGCGTTCAGGATCCACGCCGGTTCGCCGAGACCGAGACCGCGCGCCAGCGCCGGGAGAAGGATTCGCACGGAGCGGTACCGCGGGTTGTCCAAAGCGGTCCGGAGCTGCGGATTCCGGAGGCTCGGATCCATGGCGATCTGCGCATAGAACTGTCCGTCGTAGCCGAGCTTGCCCATCAGCGCGTGCGGCACCTGCCGGACCTCGTCCAGGGCCCGCGAGTCGAACTTGGACCCGAAGAAGATCAGCGACGTGAATCCGGTTGCGCGGTCGAAACTCAGGGCGACGTGCAGCAGGGGGAGCAGGAACAGGAGCGCGACAATCAGCGCCCGGTATTTCGCTGGAACGATTCTGTCCTTCATGATCGCGGTCGGTGAATATGCGATTTTGCCGACACCGACAAGAAGAATGCGGCTTCGTCTTGACAGTTCCCGTGAAGTAAATGAGCCTACGTGCATGTCTGTCAGAGCCAGAATCTTCTCGTTGAAGGGCTTGTTGTTCGGCCTCCACGAATCGTCCGTGGAGCGGGATCCGATCGCTCAATTCAAAACGTGGTACGGCCACGCGAAACGGACGGGAGTGCCGCTGCCGGATTCGTTCACGCTGGCGACGGTGACGCCCGACGGCAGGCCCGACGCGCGGATGCTTCTTCTCAAGGGCGTGGACGAAAGAGGCTTCGTGTTCTACACGAACTACGACAGCCGCAAGGGCGGTGAGATCGCGAAGAATCCGGCGGCGGCGATGGTGTTTCATTGGAACCAGCTGTTCCGCCAGGTCCGGATCGAAGGCCGGCTGGAGAAGGTGACGACGCAGGAATCCGAAGCGTATTTTCACAGCCGCCTGCGCGGCAGCCAGGTCGGCGCGTGGGCGTCGCTTCAGAGTTCAACGATCCAAAACCGGGAAGAGCTCGAGCAGAAGGTTGCGGAATACGAAGCGAAGTTCAAAGGACAGGCTGTTCCGTTGCCGCCTTTCTGGGGCGGGTTCCGGTTGATCCCTGACCGCATCGAGTTCTGGCAGGGGCGGCCGAGCCGGCTTCACGACCGGCTGTGTTTTGTGCGGGAAGGCAATGCCTGGAAGATGACCCGGCTTTCTCCGTAGCGCCACATCAAGTGAACGCCCACGCGCCGTAGCCCACCACTTCGTCTTTTGAGCCCGCGGTGTCGCCGGAGTTTCTCAAATCGAGAGTGTGTGCGCGCAGGCCATGCCTCTTTGCCGCCACGAGCAGGCCGGAGATCGGGATGCGGCCGCACGCCTGTTCGTAATCGATCTCCTCCGGATGAAGCAATTCGATGGCCTTGGATGCGGCGCGGTCCATCTTTCCGGCGGTCCGGTAGTCGTGGTAGTGGCTCAGATCGGAGCTGATCACGATCAGCGTTTCGGGCCCGCCCCAGAGCACCTCCAGAACGTCCGCGACTTCCTCGGGCGCCGCGTCGCCGACGGCGAGGGGCACGAGGCTGAAGTCGCCGAGGACTTCCTGCAGAAATGGCAGGTGGACCTCAAGGCTGTGTTCCATGGCGTGGGCGGAATCAATCACCTCGACCTGCGGCATGTCCTTGATCTGATCGAAGGCGGCCTTGTCGATCGGAATACTTCCGAGCGGTGTGGCGAATGCATCCGCGCTGGTTGCCGCGAGGCCGCGGAACGGCACACGGTGGGACGGCCCGAGCAGCACAACGCACTTGATCTTTCCCCGGGCAGGTGCAATCTGGGCATAAGCCGAAGCCGCGATCGGCCCCGAGTAGATATAGCCGGCATGCGGGGCGATGACGGCTTTCGGCACGACGCCCGACGGCTTTGCCTGTTTCAGGAAACCGGCGATCATATCGCGCAGTTCGGCGGGGTCGTCTGGATAGAACGACCCGGCGACGGCCGGCTTGCGAATCGATGGCGGCTTCATGCGCGTTCCCCGCGTTCAGTATACGACGTGTCCCAAGGCATTCAACCACCGTTTGCCGCAGTTGGATTTTGATGTGTGGAGGCTTATACTTTCAGGTGGAGAACGCGATGACGAACTACCCGTCAGGTCCTGTTGTTCCGACGACGTTCTGGCACAAGCTGGACGGCGACCGGATCCAGTGCGACGTGTGTCCCAACCACTGCAAATTGAAGGACGGCCAGCGCGGCCGGTGCTTTGTCCGCATGGCCGAAAACGGGCGGGTGGTGCTGGCGACGTACGGCCGGTCGAGCGGGTTCTGCGTGGACCCGATCGAGAAGAAACCGCTCAACCAGTTCCTTCCCGGCACGGCGATCCTGTCGTTCGGGACCGCCGGCTGCAACCTGACCTGCCAGTTCTGTCAGAACTGGCACATCAGCCGTTCGCGCGAGATGGAAACGCTCGCGGAGGAGGCGTCGCCCGAAACCATCGCGCGCGCCGCCGAGGCGCTTGGCTGCCGGAGCGTCGCCTTCACGTACAACGACCCGGTTGTCTTCCTGGAATACGCCGTGGATGTGGCGAAGGAATGTCACAAGCGGAACATCAAGACCGTGGCCGTGACGGCCGGCTACATCAGCGAAGGCGCGCGCGAGGAGTTCTTCGCGCACATGGATGCGGCGAACGTGGATTTGAAGGCGTTCACCGAGGAGTTCTACCGCAGGCTCTGCGGCGGCGACCTGCAGACGGTCCTCGATACGCTGATCTATCTCAAGCGGCACACGAACGTCTGGACCGAGCTGACGACCCTGCTGGTGCCGCACGAGAACGATTCGCCGGAGGAGATCGATCGGTTGTCGCAATGGGTCGTCCGGGAGTTGGGGCCCGACACGCCGATCCATTTCACGGCATTCCATCCGGCCTGGAAAATGTCCGAAGCGCGTCCGACGCCGTCGGCAACGCTTTCCGAGTCCCGGCGCATCGCCCAGCGAAACGGGCTCCGATACGTCTACACCGGCAACGTCAGCGACGAGCAGGGCGGCAGCACGTACTGCCACGGGTGCGGCAGGCGGCTGATCGGCCGCGACTGGTTCCAGTTGACCGAGTGGAACCTGGATGCCAAAGGCCGCTGCGGGTCCTGCGGCACGCCTTGCGCGGGGGTGTTCGAGGGCGGGCCGGGAACGTGGGGGGCGAGGTGTGTCCCGGTGTCGATGGGAGAGTACAGGTAAGTCCAAAGTCCAAGGTCTAAAGTCCAAAGTCGGCGACTGCCTGGACAACTCCACTTTGACTTTGGACGTTGGACTTGGGACTTTGGACTATGTGGAAAGAATCCGCCGCGCCTCGTCGAGGAAGATGCCCTTCAGGTTCATCTTGAGCGTCTCGGGGTTGGTGGAGCGCGGCATGCCTTCCTCTTCGGTGATCATTCCGTTCTTGATCATTTGGTAGATCGCCTGGTTGAAGGTCTGCATGCCGTCTTCGTTCCCGGTCTCGATGGCCGCGGCCAGCTTCTCCAGCTGGTTCTTCTCCATGATCTTCCGGACGGTGGGCGTGTTGACCATGATCTCGATCGCGGGCACGACACCGCCCTGGATGCTCGGGATGAGACGCTGGCACATGACCGCGCGCAGGTTCGTGGCGAGGCTCATGCGAACCTGGTCGCGTTCCGTGAACGGGAAGAAATTCAGGATGCGCGAGATGGTCTGCGACGCCGTGTCGGTGTGCACGGTGCTGAACACCAAGTGGCCCGTTTCCGACGCCACGAGCGCCGCGCTGAAGCTCTCGGCGTCGCGCATTTCGCCGACCATGATGACGTCGGGGTCCTGCCGCAGCACGTACTTCAGGGCCGCGTGGAAGGAAACCGTGTCCAGGCCGACCTCGCGCTGCGAGATGATGGAGAGGTCGTCCTCGAAGACGTATTCGATCGGGTCCTCGACCGTGATGATGCGCCGCTTCTCCGTCACGTTGATGTGCTGGATCATCGCGGCCAGCGTGGTTGACTTGCCGCTGCCGGTCGTCCCGGTGGCGAGCACGATGCCCCGCTGGGAGCCGGCGATATCCTTCAGGATCGGCGGCAGGTGCAGTTCCTCGAACGAGGGGATGTTGGTCTTGACGTGGCGCATGGCGACGCAGGGCAGCCCCTGGCTGAGGAACACGTTCACGCGGTAGCGGCCGACCTCGACCTGCTCCATCGAGAAATCCACCTCGTGCCGCTGCTCGTACTGCTTCTTGGTGTGGGTGGGCAGCATTTCCTCGATGATCTCGGCGATGAGGTCGCCGGTGAGAATGGGGGAGCCGCTGTCCACGAGATTCGCGTGGACCCTGAAAATGGCTTGCTCGTTGACCTTCAGGTGAATGTCTGAAGCGTCAAGCTCGCCGGCGCGTATCAGAAGTTCTCGCAGTATGGACATTTGAGCTTCGCGTTCTCAGAGATGCATTTGAGCCGGTTCCTCTTGGCCTCGGGGAGGTCAAGGAACTTGACCCAAACGCGGTATAAGGATGGATCGCCGTCCTTGGCGCAGCGAACCACCACGCCCGTACACCGAATGTCTTCCTTCTTCTTGCCGCCCAACTCCGGTATGCAGATGTCGAACTCGAGAATCTCAAATTCGGGGAGGGGCTTCGGAGAATACAGCTGGATGCCCAGAGGGCATACCCTGAAAGTGTTCGGCTGCTTGACGGCGTCTTGTTCATCCAGAACAACGGTGACCGGCTTGTTCTCCAGCCCGGTACTGTCCTTTGAATGTTCCATGAGCGTCTCGGATGCAGCGTAACGATCAACTTCAATGTAGCACGCTGACGGAGAGGTGTCAAATGACCGGACCCGTCGGCAGTGGGTCAACTTGCCGCGCAGGCCACCGGCCGCTACCGCATCCGGTAGACCATGACACAGCCCAAGCCGAAGAAGAACAGGTTCGGCAGCCAGCCCGCAAGCCACGGATCGATCGTCCCTTTTTTGCCGAGCGCCACCCCGACGTTCACCAGCACGTACAGGCCGAAGAAAAGCGTGAGCGCGAGCACGATGCCCACGAACGCTCCCTTCCGGCCGGTCTGGGCGCCGAACGGAATGCCGAGAAGCGTCACAATCAGGCAGGTCCACGGCATGGCGAGCCGGCTGTGGAAGTCCACCTTTCGCTGGGCGATCTTCTCGTCGGAAAGCCGGTGGGTCTTCAGGAAGTTCAGGATTTCAACCGCGGACAGGAACTCGGGATCCTTGATTTCGTTCAGAAAGTTGGCCGGCGTCTCCGTGACATCCTGCATTTCCTTGCGCAGCTCGAACTGGGGCGGACCCATGGGGTTCCCGTCGCGGTCGTAGTTCTGCGTGACGAGTTCCTCGAACCACCACCGGCCGTCCAGCCAGTGGGCCTTGCGCGCCTGGATTCGTTCCGACGTGCCGTCCTCGCGCTTCCGGGTCATGGTCACGTTGGTCATCTCATAGGTTTCGTTGTCGAACTTCTCGACGATCCAGTCGCGGCCGGCCGCTTCGTTGACGAGCCCGAGCATGGACACAAGGTGCACCGAAAGGTCGCCCTTGTGCCTCTGGAGCTTGACGAACTGGTTGGTCCAGTAGGCCGACCACGGCCCGACCGTTTCGTTGATCAGGCCCACGAACAGCGATGCAACCAGGCCGACGCCGATCATCGGGACCATGAGCCGCACCAGGCTGATGCCGCACGCGCGCATGGCCGTCAGCTCGTTGTTCTTGGTCAGGTGGGACAGGCTGTAGAGCACGGCGAGGAACAGGGACACCGGCGCAATGTAGATGACGACCGAAGGCATCAGGAGCGCGTAGAACTTGAACACGCTGGCCAGCGGCGTCTTCGCGTCCATGAAGTCGGGCATGTTGTCGAAAAGGTCGAAAATGACGTAGATCATGATGAACGCCGCGAGGCAGTAGCCCAGCGGGATCATCAGGTTCCGCAACAGGTATTTGTCGATCAGCTTCATCGCACGGAACGAGGAAGGTAGCGCGGCGCGGCGGCGATGACAAGCCCGGGAGAGGGGTGGGGGAGAATGACGAATGACGAAGCACTAATGACGAACGAATGCCTGATGACCAAATGTCTCCATTCGGGCTTCGTCATCCATTCGACATTCGTCATTCGCGCCTTGCGCGTCATCCCGCCTTCAGGTCGTAGATGCCGCGGTCGACGCGCGTGCACAGCGGCGCGGCGTTCAGCGCTTCCAGGACGAAGCCGGCGCCCTTGCGGCTGCGGGGTTTCAGTCGGTCGTTGAATGCGTCGGTGACTCTCCGGTAGTGGATCGGCCGTTCGAGGGCTTTCAGGACTTCCGCCAGGAACGCCTCCGTGCCGCGCTCGTAGGTGAAGTATCGCCCGTCGGCCGTGGCCGCGATCAGCGCGCAATGGTCCAGGATGCACGTCAGCAGGCGCCGCTTGCGGTCATCGTCTTCGGGCGCGGTCAGGCCCGCCGATACCAGGACCTCGTCCATCGGGACCGGCTTGGCGGACCGGTTCAGAAGGCCGATCGCCTGGGCTTCCGCCGTCCGGATCGCCGTCTCGCTGACCGTGCTGAAGAAATCGTTGTAGAACACGATTCGCTCGGGCTGCAGCTCGCTGAGCAGAAGAAAGACGCCGCAGAGGTTGCAGCCGCCCGCCGCCGGCTCGTCTTTCAGGGCCGAAAGGTCTGCGCAGGTCACGGACGATCCCCGCTCATTCAGCAGGTCGGCGAAGTAGCCGTAGAAGGGCTCCAGGCAGACTCTCGCCACCCGGCTCCGCAGTTTCTGCATGGAGGTTTCCTGGATCTGCCGGACCCTCTCGCGCGTCTTGTGCTCGGCGTCGCCGATCTCCTGGAGCGTCGCGCAGTTCCTTGGGGCGGACAGATCCTGCGCGTCCAGCCCGTAGCGGGCCGCAATGACTTTCAGCTCCGGGCCGTCCAGGAAGAGCGGGAGCAGCTCGCGGATGCTGTTGAACGATTGCCGGCCCTGTTCGATCTGGGCGCACAGCTTGAAGAACGAGCGGATATGGGAAAGGGAGATTCGTCCGAGGCTGCGGAGGGAAAGCAGGTTCTGATCGGATTGCGCTCTCAGCTGTCCAACGGTCGTCACCCCGGCCGTCTGCACGCTGTTGACCACTCGCACGGGCAAGCCCGAGCCGTCTACCGGCCACGCGTCGATTGTCTCCCGCCCGACAGGCGCAACGTGAAGCATGATCGCTCCTTGAGTAACAATCCGAACCGTATTGCACGGCAAAAAAGATGTCAAGGATTTGTTTGCCGAGGGGCTTTGGAGAGTCGCGTGGAACGGGCTATATTGCAGGAGAGATGGGTTGTTGACTGCCTGTGGGTCATTCGGTAGTGTATGCGCTCCGCTGAAAACGCGGCGTGGCTTTCACGAAGACAGTAAACCATAAACATCAGGAGGAAGAATCATGGCAATCAAGATCGGTATCAATGGTTTCGGCCGCATCGGCCGGTTGGTGTTCCGCGCGGCGGTCGAGAACCCGAATGTCGAAGTCGTCGGGATCAACGACCTTTTTGACTCGAAGCAGCTGGCGTACATGCTGAAGTACGACACCCTTCACGGCCATTTCCCGGGCACCGTGGAAGCGGTCGAGGGCGCGCTCGTCGTCAACGGCAAGAAGATCCGTCTGACGGCCGAGAAGGATCCGGCGAACCTGAAGTGGAACGAAGTCGGCGCGGAGTACGTCTGCGAGTCGACGGGCTTCTTCCTCGAGAAGGCCAAGGCGGAAGGGCACATCAAGGCCGGCGCGAAGGTCGTGGTCATGTCCGCGCCGTCCAAGGACGACACCCCCATGTTCGTCATGGGCGT
>CAYQYB010000099.1:0-8743 GCA_964421535.1 uncultured Verrucomicrobiota bacterium
TACTCGTTCCTCGACCTCGGCGACGAGGACATCCGCGACGCCATCCTGCTGTACACGATTCACTGGGACACGTCGCTCGGCTCGTACAGCCTGACCGTCAGCAACACCGACGTGGGAACAACCGCCACGCTCAACGGCGCCCTCGCTTCCGGCTCGTCGGTGGCGATGCTGGGGATGGGCATCTTCGGCGTGGACACGGACGAGCGGCTCACATTCGACAGCTTCGGAGTCGCGATTCCGGAACCCGGCACGCTGGTCGCCGTAGGCCTCGGCGCCTTGCTTCTGTTCTCCCGCCGCCGGCGGTGACCCCCCGCGCATTCGTTCGCGTGAATCAGCCCTCCCTCTTTCCGCTACCCCGCCTTCGCTTCCTTCGTTGTCTTCTGTTCAAGATCCTCGGCTCGGCCGGAGGCCTCGCCCCACCTTCCGCATCCATCATTTCGTGGTTCCCCTCCGACCTCCGAGCGGCCGTGTGGGATCAGTCCAATTATTCCGCCCTGAAACAGGATGAAATGCTTATTTTTCAATATTTACTGAATTTGCCGGCCGCGTTTTGTGTAGTATATTCCCTACAAGATAGGAACACGTCTTGGAAGGGTCTGCCATGGGGAGAAAAGGATGATCAGGGCGGGGTGTAGACGTTGGCCGTACAATGATGCCTGCGACAGAAAACGGGTCTGCAGGGAGTTCCGCCGATTCGGGTCATCGGCGCGATTCGCATTCCTCGGAAGGCCTTGCCCGGACCGCGCTTCTCCTGATTCTCGCGCTCGCGGGATTGTTTGCGCTGGCGTACCTCATTGATTCGCACGCATCTCCGCGCCAAACCCTCCCGGCAACCGAATCCGTCCTTGATGAAAACGCGCAGGAATGCCGCCTCGGCCCATGGGGTGAAATCGTCTGCCGCACGATCCTGATCGAGCCCACCGTCGAAAGCATGCCGCAGGACGCGGTGGCCAAAACCGATCCCACCCTGTTTTTCCAGGCCGCGTCGCCGCAGGACGTTTCCGCCATCCTCGAAAAAGCCGGCGTGACCAATCCGTTGAAGTCCGCGATCACCGGCTCTCTCTCGGCGGTGTTCGGCGGATTCATCGTCGTCCCGCCGACAGACCTCGTGATCGACCTTTCCCCGACGGTGCGCGCCGCCCTGTACGGAACACTCGCCCAATGGCAGCAGAATCCGCAGGCCAAGCCGTTCCGGATCGTCCCCAGCCAGGTCGACGAATGGCTCGAGGGCGGCCTCTCGCCCGCGACGAAAGCGCTGGTCCGCAAGCTTCTCTACCCCAAGGATCCGTTCCTCCTGTTCGCCGATTCCGCGATCGTTCTCCGCAAAATACCGTCGCCGGAAGAGCAGACGAGGTTCCTGCAGATGGTCTACCGCCAGCGCGCAATCCTGCCGAAACTGCGGATCCGTCCCGACTCCGACACCGAAGCCCTGATCCGGTACTGGGGAGCGCACGGGCGCGAGAGCCGGGTCCGGCCCCTGATCGAATCCATCCAGCGCGCGGGCGGCGGGGAAATCGACGTCGCGCTCCTCCTGCCCCCGTTCGCCAGCGGCCGGCTCTACAGCTACCAGATGGACGCCGACACGCATTTCCGCGACTGCTCCTGGTCCACCATGAACTTCTTTCTCGATTCGCCGGACGACCGGTTCTTCGATCCCGCGTTCATGCAGCAGGTTTCAGACCGGGACTACGCGCCCGCGGAGGGCGATCGCATGTTCGGCGACATGATCGTGCTGTGGAACCCGGCTACCCGGCAGGCGATGCACTCGTGCAATTACATCGCCGGCGACATCGTCTTCACGAAGAACGGCGGCAGCCGCTTCAGGCCGTGGGTGCTGATGCACCTCAAGGATGTCATGGATTACTACTCCCTGAACGGACCGCTCCAGGAAACAGCGTTCCGGCTGAAAAAGTGACCGGCCGGCACCGGGTTTTTCCAATGCCCGGAAAAAACACTCGCGAATTTTCCAAGCATTGGAAAAATCACGCCGGCTTCAGGCCTTCGTTCATGCTGCCGGTGCGGTAGCCCTGGAGGTCCAGTGTGACGTGGCGGAAGCCGGCGTCGCGAAGCTTGGCGACGATCGTCTTCCGCGTTTCGTCGTCGGCCGCGCGCGCGACGTCCTGCGGCAGCAGCTCGATGCGCGCGATTTCCCCGTGCGCGCGGACGCGCACCTGCGCGAAGCCGAGATCGCGAAGCGCGTTCTCGGCCTTCTCCACGGCGCTTAGCGCCTCCGCGGTGATCGTCGTGCCGTACGGGAAACGCGAGGCGAGGCACGCGAACGACGGCTTGTCGGCCGTCGGCAGTCCGAGCGCGCGCGATGCCTCGCGGATTTCGGCCTTCGTGAACCCGCATTCCTGGAGCGGGCTGCGGACGGCCTTCTCGCGCGCGGCCTTGCTGCCGGGCCGGTAGTCGCCGAGGTCGTCCGCGTTGGAGCCATCCAACACGAACCGGAGATTCTCCTCGTGCGCGATTTTCTGGAGCTGGCCGAACAGCTCCGTCTTGCAGTGGTAGCAGCGGTCGGGCGAGTTCTCGACGTACGCCGGATTCGCCAGCTCGTTGGATTCGACAAAGCGATGCCGGATGCCGATTTGCTTCGCCAGCTCGACCGCGGCCTCGACCTCCCGCGCCGGAATGGACGGCGAGGTCGCGGTCACGGCCAGCGTGTTCTTCCCGAGGACCCGCTGCGCGACGGCGGCGAGGAACGTGCTGTCCACGCCCGCGCTGAACGCGACAAGGGCGGAACCCATCTCGCGAAGCGAGGTCTCCAATTCCGCCTGCTTCCTGCTCAACTCAGATTTCAGGTTTCCGATTTCAGGTTTCATGAAATCCATCCGCCGCCGAGCACCTCGTCACCGTCGTATACCACCGCAGCCTGGCCCGGAGTTACCGCGAATTGTTCCTCTTCGAAGATAACCTCGATCCGACCCGGTTCCAACTGGCGGACCTTGGCGGGCGCGCCTTTGTGGCGGTAGCGCAGTTTCACCAGGAAGGCCGATCCGTCGGCCGGCGGCCGGCCGGCAATCCATTGGACATCGTCCACGAAGCAGTGCTCGCTCAGCACTTCCTCGCGAGTGCCGACCACCACGGTGTTCGTGTCGGGATGCACTTCCTTGACGTACAGCCGGTGCTCGGATGCCACGCCGATCCCCTCGCGCTGGCCGACGGTGTAATGGTGGTAGCCGTCGTGCCGCCCGAGCTCGCGGCCGGCGCTGTCCACGATCGGGCCGGGCTTCTTCAGGTCCGGCCTGCGCTTCTCCAGGAAGGGCACGTAGCCGTCGTCGCCGATGAAGCACAGGTCCTGGCTCTCGGAATCGAACTTCACCGGCAGGTTCTTCCGCTTCGCGTATTCAGCGACTTCGGGCTTCGTCATGTCGCCGAGCGGGAACAGGACGTGCGCAAGCTGGGCCTGGTCGAGCCGGTGCAGGAAATACGACTGGTCCTTGTTGGCGTCGCGGCCGCGCAGGAGATGCAGGATCCCGTCGCGCGATTCGATGCGCGCGTAGTGGCCGGTCGCGACGTGCGTGCAGCCGAAGCCGAGCGCGTCGCGCAGGAGCACGCCGAACTTGATGACCTGGTTGCAGCGAACGCAGGGCGACGGCGTGCGGCCGCGGACATATTCGTCGACGAACGGGTGGACGATCTGCGTGCCGAAGAACTCGACGGAGTCGATGGTGTAGTGCTTGATGTTGAGGAACTCCGCGACCTTCATCGCGCGCGACACGTCTTCCAGCGAGCAGCAGCGCGAGCCCTCGCGCCACATGTGCGCGGTGAGGCCGATCACCTCGTGGCCCTGCTCCACGAGGAGCGCGGCCGCGGCGGAACTGTCCAGCCCGCCGCTCATGCCGATGGCGACGCGGAGGCGGGCGGAGTTGCTGGAATCAACCGATGTCATGGATTGGAGTAATGGAGTACTGGAGTTGTGGAGTGTTGGGAAGAAGGAAGTTGCGCTTCGTCTCCCATCACTCCGTCCCTCCACCACTCCATCACTCCGTCTTGTATAGCGGCGTCGAGAGATACCTCTCGCCGAAGCTGCAGGCGATGGTCACGATGCGCTTGCCCTTGAGGCCGAATTTCTCGATGGCCTTGGCTACCGCGCACACGTTCGCGCCCGTGCTGATGCCGGCGAAGACGGCTTCTTCCTTCGCGAGCCGGCGGCCCCATTCGAACGCCTCGTCGTTCGTGACGGTGATCACGCCGCTCAACAGAGAGGTGTCGAGGTTCTTCGGAATGAAGCCGGCGCCGATGCCCTGGATCTTGTGCGGGCCGGGCTTGCCGCCGCTGATAACCGGCGAATCGGCCGGCTCGACCGCGAAGGTCTTGAAGTCCGGGTTCTTCTTCCGGATGAACCGTGTGACGCCGGTAATCGTGCCGCCGGTGCCGACGCCGCTGACGATCGCGTCGATCTTGTGTCCGCTGTCCTCCCAGATTTCCGGGCCGGTCGTCGCCTCGTGGATCGCGGGGTTCGACGGATTCTCAAACTGCTGGGGGATCCAGCTCTTCGGCGTGCCGGCAACCAGCTCGTTCGCCTTCTCGATGGCCCCGCGCATGCCTTTATCCGCGGGGGTCAGCACAAGCTCCGCGCCGAGCGCCTTCAGCATCGCGCGCCGCTCGAGGCTCATGGACTCAGGCATCGTGAGGACGAGCCTGTACTTCCGCGCCGCCGCGACGAAGGCCAGCGCGATGCCGGTGTTGCCGCTGGTCGGCTCGATGATGACCGTGTCGTGCTTGAGTACGCCGCGCTTCTCCGCGTCGTCAATCATTGCCACGCCGATACGGTCCTTGACGCTGCTCATCGGGTTGTGCGACTCCATTTTCAGATACACGTCTGCCTCGGCTCCGGCGAACAGCCGGGACAGCTTGACCAAGGGCGTCCGCCCGATCGTTTCCACCACGTTGTTGTATGCTTTCATCGTGCTCTCCGTGCTTTGCCCGCCCTGACTGGACACTTTTGCAGGCCTTTTTCCAAGTGTTTGTTTATATAACCATTATGTCTATCGGATTAATAAACTATAACTTGCGATCCGGCATTTGTCAAAAACAAAGCTCCGATACGCGCGGGAAAAGGCGGCCAATTCTGCCCTTGAACCAGCGGCTCGTTCTGTCTAGAGTGACCGGCTTCGCAAACGCATGTTACAAAGAAACCAGCATCGCAAGGAGTGAAACACCATGGCAGGCATCTTCAAGGCATATGACATTCGCGGCGTGTACGGAAAGACCCTGACGGACGAAATCGCGTACAAGCTCGGCCGCGCTTTCGCGACGTTCCTCGGCTGCAAGAAGGTCGTCGTCGGCCGCGACATGCGCCCGCACTCGAAGCCGTTGTTCGACCAGCTCGCGCGCGGCCTCACCCTGCACGGCGCCAACGTGATCGATCTCGGCATGTGCTCCACCCCGATGTCCTACTACGCGAACGGCAAGCTCGGCGCCGACGCCAGCGTGATGATCACCGCGTCGCACAACCCCGGCGAGTGGAACGGCTTCAAGATGTGCCGCGAGAAGGCGATTCCGATCAGCGGCGCCACGGGCATCCAGGAGCTGGAGCGCATTGTGAACGCGAGCGACTTCGCCAAGCCCGCCGCGGCCGCCGGCAAGGTGACCACCTACAACATCGTCCCCGAGTACGTCGCCCACATCCGCTCGCTCGCCGAGATCCGCCGCCCGCTCACGATCGCCGTGGACTACGCCAACGCGATGGGCATCTACGAGGACAAGGTCTTCGACGGGCTCGTGAAGACCACCCGCCTGTTCGACACGCTCGACGGCACGTTCCCGAACCACGAGGCCAACCCGCTGAAGCTCGACACGCTGGAGCCGCTCCAGCAGAAGATCCGCTCCGGCAAGTACGACTTCGGCATCGCGTATGACGGCGACGCCGACCGCGCCGGCTTCGTGGACGAGAAGGGCAACATCGTCCCGATGGACATGATCACCGCCCTCATCGCCAAGACGATCCTGGCGAAGGAGAAGGGCCCGATCTTCTACGACCTGCGCAGCAGCTGGGCGGTCAAGGAAGTCATCCTGGAGAACGGCGGCAAGCCCATGATGTCCCGCGTCGGCCACGCGTTCATCAAGCAGCAGATGCGCGATGCCAAGGCGATCTTCGCCGGCGAGCTGTCCGGCCACTACTACTTCCGCGAGAACTTCTACGCGGAAAGCTCGTCCATGGCGGCGCTGTACGTCGCAAACCTCGTCAGCCAATCCGACAAGCCGCTCTCCGAGCTCATCAAGCCGATCCAGCGCTACTTCAGCAGCGGCGAGATCAACTCGGAAGTGCACGACGTCGAAGCCGTCTTCAAGCACCTGCGCCAGAAGTACGGCAACGGCACCATGATCGAGCTCGACGGCCTGAGCATCGAGTTCCCCGACTGGTGGTTCAACGTCCGGCCGTCGAACACGGAGCCGCTCGTCCGCCTGAACCTCGAGGCGAAGAACCGGCAGCTGATGGAGCAGAAGCGCGACGAAGTGCTGGCGGTGATCAGGGCGTAGCGGCTCGCAGAGCCGCTGCCATACTCTGCAGTGATCCGATGGGTGTGGCGTCCGCTCTACGAGCGGACCGCAAGATTCATCGTGCGGGCGGCCCCACAGGCGCGAAGCGGAGGTCGCGGATTTCGATCTCGCGATCCGGCCGGCCGTCGCCCAACCCGGTCACCCGGATCTCGCGGATATCCGCCCAATTCAGGGGACGAAGAGGCGGTTTCGATTCCGCGCCGGCGCCGCCGATGACCGCACCCTCGTCGCCCAGCGCGTCCAGCCGCACGATGACATGCGTCCACGAGAACGACCGTCCGGTCTCGCAGGCGGAGAGCGGCTTGTCCGTCATCACGCGACCGCCGTCCGCCAAGCCGACAGACAGGTAGGGGATCATGTCCGCCGGCCGCACGCTGAACATCAGCGCGAAGCCGGGACGGTTTCCGGAGAAGTCGAACGGCCGGCGGAAAACGACTCCCGCAAACGAGTACTGAGCCGCAGCGAGCCGCACGAGCCACTCCTCGCCGCGGGCGCTCCACACCATTCTCTGGCGCGCCAGGCACGCCGGGTAGACGTAGTCATCCTCCAGAAGTTTCGGCTCGCTTAGAAGGAACGTTTTCGATTTGAGAACCATCGCCGGCGGGCGCGTGGTATCCACGACGCGGGAGTGAAACACCTGCCGCCCATGCAGGTAGTCGCAGGACGTGCAGAGCCACAAAACCACGGGCAGAACGAGTCGTATCGGCTTCAAGATCCCTTTTGTACCCATGAGGAACATCCGTTGGCACGATACGAAATGCATTCCCGACATGCAACCCCTCTGCATTTTCGCTGGAAAAACCTCTTCATTCTGGTATTTTGTGCGAGCTTGATCCCAGTGGCGCGGTAGCCAAGTGGTAAGGCGGAGGTCTGCAAAACCTCTATTCATCGGTTCGAATCCGATCCGCGCCTCCAGCCTTCGCGGCGAGCGTTGCGAGACGGCTCAACACCAAAAAGGTAGGCACCCTCCCAATCAGGCACATAAAGCCCTCACACGTAATCTGTAGTTCTCGAAGTTTCTGAAGCCGAAGGCGCGTCGTTTGATCATCTCCATCTTGTTGTGGAAGCCTTCGGTGATCCCGTTGTTCTTGGTGAACCTCCACATGCGGGCGATCTCCTCTCGCCAGGACCCGAGGGTCCTGGCGAGTTGTTCGAGGGTCTGCAAGCCGCAGGTCTGGAGTTGTTGGAGGAAGTCCAGGAACAGGGGGATCAGCCTTAGTCGACAGGTTCGAGCGGTACAGGTTCTCATGCGCAGCAACCCGGTGAGCCGTTGCTTGAACGCATAGATGGCCGCGAGGGCGGGATGGGTCTGAAGGTAAGCCTGCAGCCGCTGCCGCTGGTCCTCGTCGAGCCGATCTTCGTGCCGGCGCATCAGGGAGAGGAGCCCCCGGTTCTTTGATCCCACGGCATCAAGTTGTCGCCAGGTCAGGAGGAACTGGTGGTTAACCAGCCGGATCACGTGGAACCGGTCGGCCACGATGAGAGCTTGGGGGAAGTGCTTCCGGACTAAGGCGCGGTAGCTCCCCGACAGGTCCATGCAGACCACCCGGACCTGCTCCTTGCCCCGCAACCGCTGGAAATAGCCTTCCAGCGCGGCTTCAGAGCGGCCCAGGACCACATCGTAAACCTTGTGATGCTCCAAGTCGCAGAGTGTAGTGGCGAAGCCCTGGCGCCGCGTGAAGAACTGCTCGTCGATCCCGAGCATCCGCGGGCAGCGCTCCGAACTTCTCTCCGAGACCTTGCGCTTGAGGAAGTCGTGAGTCCACCGTTCCACGGTGGCTGATCCCAGGCCTTCGCGTTCGGCCAAGGTCTTGCTGCAGATCCCCTGATGATGATCCCGGAAGACCTGGTAGCGGAACTGCTCGGTGCTCCGCCGCCAGCGGCCAATCCCCGGAAACCGCTGGTTGAAGTATCGTCCGCAGCTCTCACACCGATACTTCCGGGCCTCCAAGGCCAGCCAGCACTGTTGCAGCCCGTAGTTCGTATGCCGCACCCGCCGGACAAACCGCCCCTTCGTCCTTACCCGCTTTCCCTGACAGAACGGACATCGTGGAGGCCCGTCATGACGGGCCTCCACGAGAACCCGTCCCCGTCCCTCCATCTTCTGGATGTCATATCGCGGCAAACCCAGTAAACTGCTCTCTAGAGGCATCTGCTTCTCCTTGGCTAGTTGGTTGCTTGATCACTCCCATTCTAGCCTGTTGAGGTCAGATGCCTCCTTTTATGATGAAGAGCC
>CAYQYB010000100.1:0-8731 GCA_964421535.1 uncultured Verrucomicrobiota bacterium
CATGCGATCGGCGACGAGGTTGCACGCGTGCAGGACCGTGGCGTGGTTGCGGCCGAAGGCGTTTCCGATGGCCGGGAGCGACTGCTGGGTCATCGTGCGGCACAGGTACATCGCGACCTGCCTGGGAAAAGCGATCGACTGCGGCCGCTGCTTGCTGGTCATGTCGCCGAGGCGGATGTCGTAATACTCGGCGACCGTGCGCTGGACGGCTTCGGCGGTGAGCGCCTCGTGCTGTTCCTGGTCCAGCGTGTCGCGGAGAAGGTACTCGAGCGACTCGATGCTCGTTTCCTTGCCGGTGAGCGACGCGTATGACGCCACGCGAATCAGCGCGCCCTCGAGCCGGCGGATGTTCGAGCGGACGTGCTCGGCCATGTAAACAATGACATCGTCGGGGAGCGAGAGGTTAAGCTCGGCCTGCTTCTTTCGCAGAATCGCGATGCGTGTCTCGACGTCCGGCGACTCCAATTCGGTCACCAGGCCCCATTCGAAGCGCGAAACAAGGCGTTGCTCGAGGCCGGCGATCTCGCTGGCCGGGCGGTCGCAGGTGAGAACGATCTGCTTGTGGTTCTCAAAAAGCGTGTTGAACGTGTGGAAAAACTCCTCCTGCATGCGTTCCTTGCCGGCGAGGAACTGAATATCGTCGATGAGGAGGAGGTCGATGCCGCGATATTTCTTCCGGAACTGCACGAGCGCTTTCTTCTGCAGGGCCTCGATGTACTCGTTGGTGAAGGTTTCGCTCGAAATGTAGCTCACGGACACCTTGTTACGCGGAACAACGTACTGGCCGATGGCCTGCATCAGGTGCGTCTTGCCGAGGCCGACGCCGCCGTAGATGAACAGCGGGTTGTACGCGCGGGCGGGGGATTCGGCGACGGCGAGCGCGGCGGCATGGGCGAAGCTGTTTGAGGGGCCGACGACGAAAGAGTCGAACGTGTACTTCGTGTTCAGGGTGCCGGGGCTCTTCGACGGCGGGGACTTGGGCTCGACTGTTTTCGCGGGCTTCTCGACGCGCGCGTCGGGCGCTTCTTTCCTGTTCGCATCAACGGCGAACTGGATGTTCAACTGGGAGCCGGACACCGTGGCAATCGCGCTGCGGATGAGAGGAAGGTAGTTTTCTTCAAGCCAGGATTGGTAGAAATCGTTGGCGACCGTCAGCACCAGCGTGTCGTTCTTCAGCGACTTGGGCTCGATCACCGCGATCCAGCGGTCGAACACATCCTTCGAGAGAGTTTCAGCCAGATGCTTGCATGCTTTGGACCAAAGCGTCGTTGTGTGCGCGTCCACGATTAATCCCCCACGTGAAGTCCCAATTCTCCTTGTCTTCCTCTGCTTGCGCGGCGGACGGCGCACTTTGAACGCTGCAACGGCGGGTCTTCAGAACGAAACGCGAAACGTCACGGAATGGTTCAGAACCAACTCAACGACTCGACCTTGACAAAAATCCAAACCTTAATGACATTCCTTACAGGTCGCGTTTCAGCAAGTTACGAAAACTTTAACCCAATAACCCGCACGTTATTAACAAGTTATCAACAGCCGTTCGACGCCTGCCCCTGTGCCTGTGCAACTGCGACACTAGGCGAAAGAAAAATGTGAACAAGGGAAAAAGTTCAACTTCCGTAAGAATTTTCAAAGCACGCTACGGATTGTGTATGCGGCATTGTAACACACGAAATGTAGGCGCGGCTTGTATGAGCCGCTCGCCGCATTCTCATATTACAAAAATGGCGCATGCGGGATGGCATGGGGCTGATTTAGAGGTGTTTTTGGCAATCTAAAAATGCAAAAGTACCGAAACATGAAGAAGTTAACAGCACCGGTTCTCCTGGTCGGAACAGCGCTTGAAAATGCGGACCTGCGCTACGCGAGCGGATTCGGCGCCGTGGACCCGGTTGTGCATCTTCGCGACGGCAAAAAAAACTTTTTGATCGTGCCGCTGATGGAGCTGGGCCGCGCGCGGCGCGAGTCGAAGCGCGGCGTGTGCGTGCTCACGCCGTCGGATTTCGAGCTGAAGAAAAAAGACCGGCGGCGCATCAGCTCCTGGATGCTCGCGCTTCTGCGCGACCGCCGGATCCGGCGTGTCGCGGTGTCTCCCTCGTTTCCCGTTGGGATCGCCGATCGCCTTCGCCGCGCCGGCATCCGGCTTGTCGTCGTGAAGCGCGCGGCGTTTCCCGAGCGCGAAGTGAAATCAGCGCGCGAGGTCGCGCAGATCCGCGAGACGCAGCGGGCGGCGGCGGCGGCGATGCGCGTGGCGATCCAAAAAATCTCGAAGGCGCGTGTCGACCGGCGAGGTTTCCTGGTCGAGCGCGGACGTAAGCTGACCGCCGCGGATGTCCGGCGCGCGATCGATCTGACGCTGACGGAGATGGAGTGCGTCGCGCGCGACACGATCGTGGCGTGCGGGAAGACATCGGCGGATCCGCACGCGCGCGGAGAAGGGCCGCTGCGCGCGGGCGAGCCGATCGTCATAGACATCTTTCCCCAGCACAAGAACCACGGCTACTGGGGCGACATCACGCGGACGGTTGTGAAAGGGAAGGCGAGCCCGGCGCTGCGGCGCATGTACAACGCGGTGAACGCGGCGCAGAAGGCGGCGCTGCGGAGCGTCAAGGAGGGCATGCATGCGCGGAGCGTGCACGACATCGTGCATCAGCTTTTTGCGGCGCGCGGGTACCGGACGGAAGTGCGGAACGGGCGCGCGGAGGGCTTCACGCACAGCACCGGACACGGGGTCGGCCTCGAAATCCACGAGGCGCCGTCGCTGGGCCCGGGGCCCGGGCGCCTGAAAGCCGGGAACGTCGTGACCGTGGAGCCGGGATTGTACTACGGGAAAATCGGCGGCGTGCGTATTGAGGATACGGTGGTTGTGACGCGGAACGGGTTCAAGCATCTGGCGAACGTTCCCCGCCGCCTCGAGGTGTGACGAATGCTTGTGTGGACGACCATAGCGTGGCGCATCATCTGGGTGTTGGTCGCGCTGGCGGCCGTGTGGGCGTACCTGCGTTTCTTCGAGTGGAGGAATCTCTACTATCCGGCGAAGGAGATCGACTCCACGCCCGCGACGTTCGGGCTCCAGTATGAAGACGTCAACTTCATCTCGGAGGACGGCCGCCTGCTTCACGGCTGGTGGATTCCTCATCCCGAGGCGCGCGGCACGGTTCTCCACTGCCACGGGAACGCGGGCAACATCGGCGACCGCGCGTGGATGGCCGCGGATCTTCATCGGCTGAAGGTGAACGTCTTTCTGTTCGACTATCGCGGCTACGGCAAGAGCCGCGGCCTGCCGACCGAGCAGGGCACGTACCGCGACGCGCGGGCGGCGTACGAGGTGGTCCGCGCGCGGCACCGGGACGAGGAAACGCCGGCGGTGGTTGTGCACGGGCAGTCGCTGGGCGGGGCCGTGGCGATCCAGCTCGCGCTCGACAAGCCGCTGCGCGCAGTGATCGTCGAAAGCTCGTTCTCGTCCGTGATCGACATGGGCCAGCGGCTTTACCCGCTCATGCCCATCAAGTGGTTCTGCCGTTTCCGCTACGATTCGGCGTCCAAGGTGCGGAACCTCGATATCCCCAAACTCTTTGCCCACAGCCCGCAGGACGATCTCATCCCGTACGACATCGGCGAGCAGCTTTACCGCGCGGCGATGCAACCCAAGGATTTTGTCGTCCTCGAAGGCTCCCACAACGACGCGGGCTGGACGCTGACCCCGGCGTACTGGCGCGCGGTCGAGAAGCTCCTCGACCAGGTCCTGGGCCCGGCACAATAAATCCCCCGCCGTCCACGTTGTATGGCTGGAACGGCATAACCCGAAGAAAGGAGCCGGCGATGAAGAAGCTAATGATTGTTTGTACGGTCCTCGGCCTGGCGGCAGCGGGGTCGGTATGGGCCCAGCAGTGCGGCGGGCCCGGAGGAAAGAACCAGCGCGGCGGCGGGATGAAGGGATTCGGACACGGCCCCGCGGGCATCCAGTGGCTCGTGCACAACGAGGATGCCGCGAAGAAGTTCGGCGTGACGGATGACCAGCTCAGCCAGCTGCGCGAGCTGACATACCAGTCCGAGCTTGCCCAGATCAAGGGCCGCGCGGACCTCGAGATCGCGCAGATGGAACTGCGCCGCCTGCTCGACGGCGCGAAGCCGACGGAAGAAGCCGTGGGCAAGGCGGTCGACAAGATCAGCGCGCTGGAAGCCCAGCTTCAGAAGGCGCGCATCTCCGAGATGCTCAAGGCGCGGGAGATCGTCGGCCAGGAAACCATGGACAAGATCCGCGACGCCATGAAAGAGCGCATGCGGGAGCGCGCGCAGGATCGCGACCGCGAAGGCCGCGGCGATCGCCGGGGCATGGGCCCGCGACATGACGAGAACGCGCCGGCCGGGCCGCCGGAAGACGATTAAGCACTGGTAAGAGTGGTAGGGCGAGGCGTCCCTGCCGAGCCGGAGAACAGGAATCGGCTCACCGAGGACGGTTCGCCCTACCTTTTGTGGTGTCTACTCTTCCCGCACGATGTCGGCGCCCAGCGCCTGGAGGCGCTCTTCGATGCGCTCGTAGCCGCGGTCGATCATCTGCGCGTTCTCTATCGTGCTTTCGCCCTTGGCGCAGAGCGCCGCAACCAGGAGAGCCATACCGGCGCGGATGTCCGGGCTGGTGAGATGGGTTCCGCGCAGCTTCGACGGGCCCGCGACGAGAACGCGATGCGGGTCGCACTGGATGATGTGGGCGCCCATTTCGATCAGGCGGTCCACGAAGTACATCCGGCTCTCGAACATCTTCTCGAAGAACAGAATCGTCCCCTTGACCTGCGACGCGAGAACGATCGCCACGCTCATCAGATCGGAGGGGAACGCCGGCCACGGCCCGTCCTCGATCTTCGGGATCGCCTGTCCGACGTCTCTCTGCACGCGCAACTTCTGCCGGGCCGGCAGGAGCACGTGGTCGTCCTCCGTCTTCAAGGATACGCCCAGCTTCTCGAAGGAGCGTTCGATGACTTCCAGCGCGCCCGAGACGGGGGCGCCCTGGATGGCAAGCTCTCCGCCGGTCGCCGCGGAGGCGGCGATGAAGCTGCCCATCTCGATGTAATCGGGGCCGACCGTGTGCGTCGCGCCGCGAAGTTGTTCGACGCCCTCGATTTTCAGGGAGTTCGTTCCCAGGCCCTCGATGTTCGCGCCCATCTTGTTGAGAAGAACGCAAAGATCCTGAACGTGGGGCTCGCAGGCCGCATTGAAGATCGTCGTCGTTCCCTGCGCGAGCGGTGCGGCCATCAGGACATTTTCCGTCGCGGTCACGCTGGCCTCGTCGAGGAGCAGGCGCGCCCCGCGCAGCTGCTTCTTGCGGAATGAGTAGTACTTCCCGCCCTCGACGGAAATGCCCAAGGCGCGGAGGCCGAAGAAGTGCGTATCGAGCCGCCGCCGGCCGATCACGTCGCCGCCCGGCGGATACAGGATCGCGCGGCCGTGGCGCGCGGTCAGCGGGCCGGCGAGGAGGATCGAGGAACGCACGCGGCCGCAAAGCTCGGGATCCAGTCGCCGCTTGCGGAGCTTGTCGGCCTGCAGCGTGACGGAGCGGCCTTTGCGTTCCACGGAAACGCCGATGGACTCCAGAAGCTCCAGCATGACCTGGACGTCGAGAATCTGCGGGACGTTGTGGAGCGTAACCGGCTCGTCGGTCAGCACGGTCGCCGCAAGCATGGGGAGAACAGCGTTCTTGTTGCCGACAGGGGTGTAAGTCCCGGAGAGGCGTTTCTGACCGTGGATTATGAAATGTGACATACGAATGGATCGTTCTTTCCGGGAAACTCGAAACTTGAAACTTGAAACTCGGGCCGGATTTCAGGCGTGCGCCGCTTCCACAAGTTTCCAGTTACCAGTTTCAAACTTCCCTCACTCCACCGTCACGCTCTTTGCCAGGTTCCGCGGTTTGTCGATGTCGCTTCCCCGGGCTTGTGCGGAATAGTACGCGAGAAGCTGGAGGGCCACGACGTTGACCAACGGCGAGAAGTCGTCGCGGATCGGCGGGATGTAGATGATGTCCTCCGCGAGCTTGGCGATCGCCTTGTCGCCGTCCGTCGCGATGGCGATGATGCGGCCGTGCCGGGCTTCGACTTCCTTCATGTTGGACAGCATCTTCTCGTACACCTCGTCGCGCGTCTTCGTGCAGATGCAGATGACGGGCATGTACTCGTTGATCAGCGCGATCGGCCCATGCTTCATCTCGCCGGCGGCGTAGCCCTCGGCGTGCTGGTAGGAGATTTCCTTGTTCTTCAGCGCGCCCTCGAGTGCGGTCGGATAGTTGAACCGGCGGCCGAGGTACAGCGAGCTCGGGCCGTCATGATGCTTGTCGGCGATGGCCTTGATGTCGTTGCTGCGGCCGAGAACGTAGTGGATGGCGTCCGGGATGTTCCGAAGGTCGTGGAGGAGCTCGGCGGCCCGCTCCGCGGTGATTTCGTTGCGCGCGCGGCCGATGTGGATCGCCAGCAGGCAGAACGCCATCAGCTGGGCCGTGAAGGCCTTGGTCGAGGCGACGCCGATCTCCGGGCCGGCCTCGGTGAACAGGACCGCGTCGCTGTCGCGGACGAGCGTGCTGCCCTGGACGTTGCAGATGGAAAGCGCCTTGCAGCCCCACGATCGCGCCATGCGGACCGACGCCAGCGTGTCGGCGGTCTCGCCGGACTGGGACACCGCGATGATGAGCGTGCCGGGATCGATCTTCGGGTCACGGTACCGGAACTCGCTGCCCAGATCGGTCTCCACGGCGATGCTGGTCAGGTTTTCGAGCAGCAGCTTGCCGTACATGCCGGCGTGGTTCGCCGTGCCGCAGGCCACGATCATGATCCGGTTGAGCTTGCGGAAATACTCCGGGGAAAGCGCCAGGTCCTTGATGGCCAGCTGGTCGTCCGGCCCGAGATGCTTCTCCATGAGCGTCCGCAGCACGCGCGGTTGCTCGTGGATTTCCTTGATCATGAACGTCTCGAAGCCCGCGCGCTCGACGGATTCGGCTTGGAGGGTCACCGTGTGGACCTTGTGTTCCACCGCCTTGCCGTCGAGATTCGTGATCTGGACGCCGCCGGCGCGCAGCGTGACGACCTCGCCGTCGTTGAGATAGATCACGCGCTTTGTTTCCGTGAGGATCGCGGGCACGTCGCTGGCGATGAACTGCTCGCCCTTGCCCACGCCCACGATCAGGGGGCTGCCGTGCCGGGCGGCGTACAGCGTGTCCGGGTGGTCGAGCGAGAGGATTCCGAGCGCGTACGCGCCGCGCGAACGCTTCAGGGCGCGGCGGATCGCTTCTTCAAAGGACGCCGCGCCGGCCTTGAGCTCCGCCTCGATAAGGTGGGGGATCACTTCCGTGTCGGTTTCCGACTTGAACTTGTGGCCCTGGGCTTCCAGCTCGATGCGTAGCTCGTGGTAGTTTTCAATGATGCCGTTGTGGACGACCGCGATGCGGCCCGGGCAGTCCATGTGCGGGTGCGAGTTGGTTTCGGACGGCGCGCCGTGCGTGGCCCAGCGGGTGTGCCCGATGCCGGGATTTCCCTGGATGGGCTTGCCGCGCAGGGAGGCATCCAGGTTCGCGAGCTTGCCGACGCACTTGCGGCTGTTCAGGGCGCCGTTGTGCAACGTGGCGACGCCCGCCGAGTCGTAGCCGCGGTACTCGAGGCGCTTCAGCCCTTCCATCAGGAGGGAAACGGAATCACGCGGGCCGACATATCCGACAATTCCACACATATTGACCTCGGGGAAATCCTAACCTTGGAACACAGGATTCACAAGGGAATGTTGGAATGCAGGAAGGCTCCAGGGCGCGCCCCGCACGCAACTGCCAATATCGAGCCCAACGTGCGAACTAGTAGCCGGCCGTTGCCGGGCGAATAACCTGATTTGTCGCGCCCTGCTTGTTGAAGTTCTCAACCACGTCCTTCTGCCGCAGGGAGAGGGCCGACCCGCCTTTGAAGACGGCGACCATTCCTTTGTCAAGGAACGGGGTGTTCTCGTGATCGCCCTTGACGGTGGGCATGATCGTCGCGATCGTGCCGCCCGGCTTGAGGTTCGCATCGCCGAGGCTGGTGATGTCGAGATTCCGGGTGAACAGCAGCGGCGTGCCGTCGGCCGTGCCTTCGCTGACGCCCGCCACGACGCACCACGCATTGTTGGCCGCGGCGAAGTTCGTGGAGTCCTGGACCGGCACAACGCCCGGGGCCGCGAAGAACGAGAAGGATACGTTCATGACGCCGCTGGTCACGACCCACTTGAAGTAGTCCGTCGACGTGGCGAAAACCATGTTCGACACATCCGTTGAGCCGGAGCCCCCTTTCGGATACGGGGCCACGCGCATGAAGACCGCGTCTTCCATTTCCTTGGCAAACAGCGCGGTGTAGATGTTTTTGCCGTTCGACATGACCTGCGTCATGCGGCCGCGGAGCAGGGCGTCCGATACGGCGGGAACAAGAATGGCCGCCAGGATGGCGATGATCGCGATTACGACCAGCAGTTCGATCAAGGTGAAGGCCCGGAAGTGCTTGTTGCGCCAGAGCTTGCTCATGAATCGTCTCCTCTTCTTGCCGTACGGTTAAACGTCGGACTTGTCAAAGGTCATAAAATACCACGCTGCGTTGAATTACGTCAACAGTGGTTCCGGTGCACGGGGCATATTCGCGCACGAAACCCACCCCGCCCTTCGGGCACCCCTCCGCAGGAGGGGAATACAAACATCCCCTCCCTTGGAGGGGTGGCCGTCAGGCCGGGG
>CAYQYB010000101.1:0-8718 GCA_964421535.1 uncultured Verrucomicrobiota bacterium
CGCCGTCGAGCACGTCGGCCAGCATGGCGTTGGGCTGTTCCGGCCGCACGGCGCACCGAGCCGGTCGCCGGAGACCTCGCCGGCAATGAGAAGTACGGACTTCCCCACGGTGAGCGTCTCTGACGTCGAACCGGTCACGAAGCTCCTTCGCGCATGCGGCGCGTGATCTCAACGGCCAGCTTGAGCGCCTCCGCCGCGTGCTCGCCGGAAACGACAGGCCTGTCGCGGCCCGCGACGCATTGGACAAAGGATTTGAGTTCGTTCGCCAGCGGTTCGCCCTTCTCGATCGGGACTTCCTCGCGCGAAATGCCGGCCGCCGTCTTGCGATACAGCTCGCCGCTCTGGTTCTGGTAGTCGAGCGAGACGTACGTGTCTTCGAGAAACACGCGTATCTTCCGCATCTTCTCCGGGCTGATCCGGCTCGCGGTCACGTTGGCCACGCAGCCGTTCTCGAACTGCAGGCGCACGTTCGCGATGTCCTCGCTCCGGCTCAGGACCGGCACGCCGACCGCACGGATCTCCGTCACGGGCGAGCCGACGAGATGGAGGATGACCTCCAGGTCGTGGATCATGAGATCGAGCACGACGCTCACCTCGGTTCCGCGCGGCAGCAGGCCCTCGCGCGGCGGCGGATACGGCGCCAGCCGGTGCGCCTCGATGAATCGCGGCTTCTTCGCCAGCTGCTCCAGGAAATTCATCACCGGGTTGAACCGTTCGACGTGCCCGACCTGCAGGATCACACCCTTCTTCTGCGCCAGCGCAACCAGCTCTTCCGCCTCGGCCGTCGTCGCGGCGATCGGCTTCTCGACGAGGAGATGAATCCCCTTCTCGATCAGCCTGCCGGCCACCTCGCGGTGCTTGTCCGTCGGAACAACGACGCTCAGCGCCTCGACCTTGCCCGCCAGTTCGTCCACGGACATGTACGCCGTCGTCCCGTGCTGGGCCGCAAGCTTCGCGACGCGATCTGCGTCCACGTCGCAGATGCCGACCAGCTCCGCCTCCGGCATCTGCGCGTAGATGCGTGCATGGTGCTGACCGAGACTGCCGACGCCGACGACGCCAATTCGAACTCTGCGGATATTCAAGACGCGCTCCTTTGACTCGAAACTGGAAACTTGAAACTCGAAACTTGCCGGCGGTCACTTCACCTCGGCGTCCGCAACCTCGACCGCCACCAGGCACAGCCCCTGCCGGTCGGCCTCGCCCACCACGACTTCCCGGTCCAGGAGAATCGTCCGCTTCGCCTCGACGGCGAGGACGGACGCCTTGATCCGGCGCAGGGATTTCATCGTGTGCTCGCCGACCACGGGAATATCGAAACGCATGTCGTGCCCGCGCTTGGCCACCTTCACCACGACGGCGCCCGCGCCCCCGAGTTCGCCCGCGCGCGCAATCGCCGCGTCCGTGCCCTCGAACGCCTCGACCGCAAGGATCGTCCCGTTCTTGATGACCACGGTCTGACCGATGTCCAGTCCGCTGGTCATTTTCGCGACCTTCAATCCGAGCTGGATGTCCGCCGACTCCTGCTCCGTCGGCGCGCGCGCGCCCAGCACGCCGGCCTCCGGCATCGTGTGCTCCATAAACAGGCTCGCGGGCAGCAGCTCCACGCCGATCTTCTTCAGCTCCTCGCCCACCGCGCCGAAAATGGTTTCCGCATTGCGCACCCGCAGCCGGGAGAGAAGAGCCAGCATCGCGCCGTCCATGCGGACGCGGAACAGGTGCGTCGGCGTGATCTGTCCGGCCATGACCACCTGCTTCACGCCGGAAGCCTTGAGCGCATCGAGCATCGCGCCGAGCTGGCCGAGGTACAGCCACTCGACCTGATCCGCGTATTTCTCCAATACCGGATCCGTTTCGCGGCGGAACGCCACGGCGAACAGGCGCTTCACGCCCTGCTTGCGCGCGGAGTCGGCGAGCAGGCGCGGATACACGCCCTTGCCCGCGATGATACCGAGAGAATCTGGAACTGGAACATCCACGGGGCCGAGTGTAGCGGGGCAAGTTTCAAGTTTCCAGTTTCAAGTTTCCCGCGTCGCCGTCGTCAGGGGTTCGCGCGTACCGCTTGAAAAGAAGAACGGCGACGATCACCGGCGCCATCACCGCGACTTCAAACAACGCCGCCCGGACGTTGTACCACTGGAAGACATCGCCCCACGTCGCCTTCCGCAGGCTCCAGAAAATGCTCGTCGGCGAAATGTAGAAGCGGTCGGTGAACGGCCAGAGCGCCATGATGCCGTACGGGAAGCTGTGGTCGGCGGCGAAGAGGTCCGACACGAGATGGCTCGCCAGCGCCGCGAACAGGACCACGAACACGGACCAGCCGACGCGGCTCGTCTTCCACCACAGCATCCACGACGCAACCGCCACGGCCGCGATCCAGCCGAGCGTGTGCGTGTACCAGTGATGGAACGCGTTGATCTCTCCCATGAGAACGCCGGGCACATAATCGATGTCCGGCAGGTTGGCCATCAGCAGAATGACCAGGAAGTAGGCGCGCTGGTCCCAGAGAGCCTTGAACCCGGCCTTCAGCGGACCGCGCGGCATCAGGGCCCCGCATCCGATCGCAACGCCCATCATCGTATGTCCCACAGGAGTCGGCATATTGGCTGTGAACGTACCACATTTGCGGCGAAGGACAAACGCTCGCGCCCCTCCTCCGCCAAATCCTCCACCCACTCCTTCAAGCGCATCGATCCGCCTGGCCGCGCAGGCACGGGGGCCTGCACCTGCATTTGAAGTTGCCCAACTGTTTGTGCGTCAGTAACCTTTCCGACCAATCACACGGAGCATCTATGAAACAATACCTTGGATTGGTCGCCCTGCTTCTGGTGGGTTGCGTCAACGCGGATCCTCAAACGGGAAAAACGATTCCCCGCGGCGGGCAGAAGTACGAATTTTCCACCGTCGAGCGCAGGGCAGAGCAACTCCGGGAGGGCCAGTCGAAGTTCGATGTGCTGACGCTACTGGGTTCGCCCGCCGAGAAAAGCGACGACGGCGACATCTGGGTCTACCTGCCCGAGCGGCCGGCCGTGCTGGTTCCTTCGCGCGCGCTGAAACTGGAGTTCAAGGACGAGATCCTCGTCAAGCACGGCTACAGCCCGATTGTTCTCGGGCAATCGCTCTAGCCCGGCAGGAGCGAGACGGAGCCTACGGCAGGCCCAGAGACTTCTTCACGGCTTCGGTCAACTCCGAGCCTTTCAGGTCCCGGCCGACGATCTGGCCGTTCCGGTCGATGAGGAAGCTGGTCGCTTCGCCGAAGATTCCGAGCTTCCGGAGAAGCGCGGGGTCGGGCGTCACCTGCGGCCAGCTCATGCTGTAGGCGCGGAGAAACTCGGGAGAGACCGCGGCGCCCGGCGCCACGTTGAAGCCGACGATTTCGAAGCCGCGCGAGCCGTAGCTGCGGTACAGCTCCACCATGCCCGGCACTTCGCGCTTCCACGGCTCCCAGTTCGGCATCCAGAAATCGAGGAGAACCACTTTGCCCTTCAGGCTGTCCAGGCTGACCGGGTTCCCGTCCGCAGCCATGCCCGAAAAAGCCGGGAACGCGCTGCCCGGCGCGAAGCGGGCCTGCATGCGGAACGTTTCCATTGCCGTCACGGTAAGGGAGCTGTCGCCGCGATCGTTCGGGCGCACGATGGCCAGCGGCACGTCCCGCCCCTGCCCGCCCGAGTACGTGTAGGGCTGCGGATCGTACAGGGGGCTCTTCTTGTACTCCTTGATCAAGTCGTTGATCGCTTCCCCGTCGCCCATCTTCGAGTAGACTTCCGCCTCGCGGACGTAGACCCGGCGCAGGGCGGGCACGCCCTGGTCGCGGTAGCTGCGCTTCGTGTCCTGCAGGATGGAGAGGGCTTTCTGATGCTCGCCGAGCATGTCGCTGTAGACCATGGCCTTGATCACGTTGACCTCGACCACGGTGTTCCAGTCGCGCTCGCCCTGCGCCTTCGACTCCTCGCCGTCGACCTGCGCGAACAGCTCCGCCCACTCCGCGTCCGAGTGATAGCCATGCCCCATGGATTGAAGCTTGCTGAGCAGGGCCTTGGTCTGAGGGGAGTAGGTTCCGCTCTGCGCCGAAGCCGCCGGCAACCAGACGCACAACACCGCGAGAAGAACGCACAGGAACCGAATCATTTTCATGCAAAAACCTTCCATGGCTCATACGTTACAACAACATTCGCCGGAAATGAAGCAGGATTACGGGGACGGCAAACCGCATGAAATGCGCGCCGAAAAGACAATTCGAATGACTTGCCCGCCGTTCTAGGCTACCGTCCGGCATGATTTTGCGAAGGGGGTTTCCCTTTTCGGGTCTTATGTGTATTTCGTGGTGAACAACCTATGAAACACTGGATTTCTTCTGCGATCATCTACCAGATCAACCTCCGTTCGCTCGCCGCGCGGGAGCCGCGCAACGCCTTTGAAGCGGCGAGGGAGAAGCCCGCGGCTCTTTCGCCGCTGGCCTATGTCACGGCGAACCTGCCGGCGATCAAGAAGCTGGGCGTCAACGTCCTCTACCTGATGCCGCCGTACCCCATGGGCCTCGCGGATCGCAAGGGAATCGGGTCGCCCTACTCCAGCCGCGATTTCCGCGCGGTCGAGCCGGAGTACGGGACGATCGGCGAACTCACCGAGTTCGTCCGCCGCGCCCACAAGCTGCATCTGCGGGTGATCTTCGACATCACGCCGAACCACACGAGCCGCGATCACGCGTGGATTTCCGCGCACCCCGAGTTCTACGTCAAGAACGCGCAGGGCGGCATCTTCTACGACTGCGATTGGTCCGACACAGCCAAGCTGGACTACACGAACCCCGGGCTCCGGCAGGAGATGATCGCGGTCTACAACCACTGGCTCAGCCTTCTCGGGAAGGACGCCGACGGGCGTCCGGACGGCGTGGACGGCTTCCGCCTCGACATGGCTCACTTCATCAACGACAAGTCGTTCTGGAACGAGGCCATGCCGAAGCTGCGCGCGATGCACCCGGACCGCGAGCTGCTGTTCCTGGCCGAGTGCTACGGCACGCAGAACAACATCGACCTATTCTCCCGAGGCATCAACGCGGCCTACGACGACGACTTCTACAAGGTGTGCCAGTACCTCTACGCCGTGGACGAGTCCGGCGCATCCGTCATCGCGCCCTCGCCCGACGCGCGGAGCAACTCGGATTTCCTGGACAAGTTCGAGGCGTTCAAAGCCGGCGGCATCGCCGCCGCGATGGAGACCGCGCTCCTCAACTACGAAAGCATCCTGCCTCCGGGCGACGAGGCGCCGCGGCTGGCCCGTTACACGGACAACCACGACGAGGGGCGCGGGGCGTACCGCTTCGGGGAGGGCGCCGTCCGCGCCGTGAACCAGCTTGTCTTTCTCTCGAACCACTGCATTCCGTTCCTGCTCACCGGCGAGGAGTTCGGCGCCGTCAACCGCCCGTCGATCCACGGCCGGATGAACCCGTGCGACAAAGGCCGCCGGATCGTCCGCGACGGCGGGGTGCAGCCGCAGGAAGGCGTCGAGTTCGAGGGCAACCTGTTCGCGCGCGGCGCGGAAGCGCGCGCCGGCTGGTACAGATTCTTCAGGGACCTGATTCTGCTCCGGCTTAAGAACAAGGAGCTGACGCGCGGGAAGTTCATGCGGCTCGACGCGGAGGAAAACTGCGAGCGGACGGAGCGGACGGTCGTCGCCTTCGAGCGGCGCCTGCGGCGTTCGGCCGTGCGCTGCGCGATCAACCTGGGCCCCGAACCGCGCGAGCTGAGAAACGCGCAGCTGTTCGCCGGGGAGGTCCTTTACGGCGGGCTGCAGGACGGCCGCCTGCCGCCCTTCTCCGCCATCGTCGCGCGGGTCGCGGGCTGAGTTTCAGTAAACAGGGGCGAACGCCCGAGACCCATAAAACCACCTGTTATCCGCATCGAAATGGGCTTTTCTTCACAGCCTCCGATCTGCTATGCTCCAAGTTAGTCTGAAGGGGGTTCTCGTGCGTCCAAGGGCTGTGTTCCGTTCGTCTCCAAACTGGCGGCGCGTTGCGGCCGGATTGCTCTTTCTCGTCATGCCGGCTGCCGCGCTGGCTGACTTCCACTACGTATCCATCTCCAGCTCCAACCCCCCTGTTCCTCCCTATCTTTCATGGGATGACGCCGCGACGAATATCCAGGATGCGATTTCCGTGGCTGCGGACAGCGACACTGTCTGGGTCGCCGACGGAACTTATCTTTCGGGTGCCGTCTTCGAATCGAGGATCGCCATCACGAACAGGATCACTGTTCAAAGCCAGAATGGACCGGACCGCACAACTCTGGACGGGCTCTCAAGCGTTCGATGCGCCTATCTGGCGTCTGGCGCCAAGCTGAGCGGATTCCGGCTGGTCGGCGGTTACACGACGAACAACGGGGGCGGCGCGGAGTGCCAGATGGGGGCCGTTATCTCCAACTGCATCATCCAATCAAACATGGCCGACCGCTGGGGAGGCGGCGTGTATCAAGGCTTCGTCTTCAACAGCATCATCCAAGGGAATCGGGCTCTGGGCGGCGGGGGCGTTGCCGGTTGCCAGGATCCAAACATCGTTCTCAATTGTATCATTCGGAGCAATTCATCTTCATACGGCGGCGGTGCGACGTACTCCTGGCTGCGCAATTGTCTTGTCCACGACAATACCGCCACCTCGGGCGCCGGCGGAACCGAATGGTGCTACCTCGAGAACTGCACGGTCACGTTTAATGTCGGATCCGAAGCCGGCGGAGTCCTTGGCGCGTCGAATTTTAACAGCATCGTTTTCAGCAACTCCCCCCCCGAATACGTATCGGGAGGCCGTGATTGGTGGAGTTTCTGTTGTACAACACCGCACCCTGGCGGTACCGGCAATATTTCTTCCCTTCCCAAATTCGTGTACGAATACGGGAAGGACTTTCGTCTCCTCTCAAACTCTCCCTGTGTGAACGCGGGATCCAACCTCCCCTGGATGGCCACGGCTACGGATCTCGACGGGAACCCCCGGATTCAAGGCGGAATCGTCGACATGGGCTGTTACGAATTTCAGCGCCCGACCGCGCCAACGAATTCCGGCTGGGTGGATCAGAGGTATGATCAGCGTCAGTTTGTGACTGTGATCAGCTACACCGACGGCCAGGGCCTTTTCCGGTACGAGTTCTTCGGCAGTCCCATGAATCCCGACTGGGCCTTCTGCCTCAAGCCCGGCGAAGGAAGCATTCCTTTGCAGATTGCAGGCGCCACTTCCGTCGATTGCCCACCCGGATGGACCGCGACCATTTCGCCGCCCAGCTCGGTCACTCTTCGTTCGACCAGCACCGCCAGCGGCTGGCTTGCGAATACGCATGTGATCTTCGACGTGCACACGACGGTACACGGGTGGACCCAGTTGGGCGGCAATATATCCGCGCCTTTCTGCCAGAGATTCAATCCCAACAACTGCGGATGGGGCCAAGAGTCAATCACCTACATCGCACCCATGCCGGGACAGACCGAGGTCACGCTGAACATTGCGGGCAATCCGGACCGTATCGGACATCCGACGAACCGGTTCTACGGCACGCATGTCATCGGCGCCGGCACGAGAATCACGAACTCCGTGGAGAGCATCGTCCTGAGCAACCAAGACCGGTTCGTCTGTTCAGGATGGACCGGGACCGGCAGCGTGCCGGCCAGCGGCACCACAAACCTGGTGGCGTTCACGGTCATTTCGAACTCCACGCTGACGTGGAACTGGCGGGAGGAGCACTGGCTGAACCTTGATGCGAGCAACGGCACAATCACGGGCGCCGCCTCGGGGTGGAAACCTTTCGGATACACCTGCAGCCTGTCTCCTTCCAACGCCGCCGGCTATCAGTTCGACCACTGGCAGGTCAACGGCACCAACGCGGGCGCCGCTTCGCCGCTGGCCGTGACCGTGACCGCGGCGAAGACTATCAGCGCGCACTTCGTCCCGGCCGCGCAGACAAACAGCGACCCCTCGCGCATCGTTTTCGAGAACCGCATCGGCGGAGGAAGCGCCGCCCTCGGATGGAACGGATTCAACTGGGTTCATCAGGGCCAGAGTGTGATCATCACGCAAAGGCTCCTGCTCGAGTATGCCGAATTCCAGATCAACAACCGCACGCGCTGTGACGCCAGCCGATACATTTCCAGCGTTCGCAGTGGCGACAGCTGCTACCCAACCGTTCTGACGGAGCAAACCGGCTACAGCACGAACACTGATGTCCCGGGCTGGACGCGATTCCCGTTCGACGGCTTCCCGTGCACGACGGGCACGTGCGCGATCACCGTGCGCATTGCTGAGGGCTCATACCATCTGTCGATCGGCTACGGCTTCAGCTCGACCAATGTATTCCCTGGAGGCCAGGTCAGAGCCTTCAACGACGCCCCCCCGTGCGACAACTGGATTGCGGAGTCCATGTGCCGGATTGTCTTCCGCAAGCCGCCGCAACTGGTTGTCCGCGGGATGCCCGCCGCATACGGTTCCCCCGCCCCGTTCGGCTACGGAACGAACGAGATGTTCTGCACGCCGCGCATCACAAACGCCGTGCCGGCAACCGTGGTCCAGGGAAGCACCCGTCGGGTCTGCGAGGGATGGACCGGCACTGGCGACACACCCCCGTCGGGATCGGGCAACGTGGTCGTCTTCACCATCCGCACGAACTCGACGTTGACGTGGATATGGGGCACCGAGCATTACCTCTCCGTCAGTGCACCGAATGGCGAGGTTGGCGGCGCGAC
>CAYQYB010000102.1:0-8556 GCA_964421535.1 uncultured Verrucomicrobiota bacterium
CGTTCTGGTACGACTCCACCTCATGCTGGAAATCCTGGACGGATGCGTAGCGGTCGTCGGGATCGATCGAGAGGGCCTTCATGGCGATTTCCGACAGAGGCGCGGGGATCTTGCCGTCCGAACAATGAGGGAACCCGTGGCTCGCCGGCTCATCGTTCCATGTCACGGCGGGACGGATGTCGCCCGTGAGAATGCGCTGGATGATCTGCGTGATATCGCCTCCGGCGATCGGCGGGTGCAGGGTCAGGATGCTGTAGAGCGTGGCGCCGAGGGAGTAGATATCCGAGGCGCACTCCACCACGGTGCCCCCGCGGATGCGTTCGGGGGCGATGAAGCCCGGCGTGCCGAGGATACGCCCGGTGGTGGTCCGCGTGGTCGTGTCGAAGTTCCCGTCGCCCGTGTTCTCGACATTCGGGGTTTTCTCCACGTGCACCCGCTCCATGGGGAGCAGGCTCCCCTCGGACCGCGCGAGGCCCCAGTCCATGACCATGACCTCGCCGAAATCGCAGATCATGATGTTGTCCGGCTTCAGGTCGCAGTGCACGATGCCCCGCGAGTGGGCGAAGGCGATCGCGTCGCACACCTTCTGGAATATGTTCAGAAGGCGGGACAGAGGGTACTGCTCGATGAACGACTTTTCGCCCTTGCGGATGCGTATGAGGACATCCGTCAGCGTGACGCCGTGAACGAACTTCATGGCGTAGAAGGCGTTCTGGTCCGTATCGAACCCGAGCTCGTGGATCGGAACGATATTGGGATGCTCGAGCTGCGACGTGATCTGCGCCTCCTCGATGAACCGGGTGATGTCCGCGTCCGCCAGCGGCCGGTCCTTGTGAAGCTCCTTGATCGCGACGATCCTCTGGCAGTGGATGTCCATCGCCTCGCGCACGGTGCCCATGCCGCCTTCGGCAAGCACGGGCCCGATCTTGTACTTGTCGCCTCCCTGCACGCGCAGGATCTGGCTGAAGGCCTCGCCGTCGGACGTGTCCGCGGCATGCTTCGGCGGCGGGGGAAGTTTCGCGATCGGCACCAGCAAGTCCTGCTCCTTCGCCGGAATGGTGAGCCGCAAGGTGGGCGTGGGCGATGCCCGAGGGGTCACCGGCGGACGCAGCTTCCTGGGTTTCTGAGGCCCCTTTTTCATGGTTCAAGAGCGCCGACCCCCTATGCAATAGACGGTTCTCATGAAGATGTAAAGGGGTCGTTGGAGCAGGTTCTTCCAGCCTTCGGAAAATCTCGTTGACCCCCGGACGGACGGCGGGAATCATGGCGGACGCGGTCGGCGATTCGTCTCGAACAGGAGTGTCTATGAACCACAGGTGTCCGGCTTTCCTCGCGGGTCTCGTTTCATCCGTTCTTCTTCTCGTCGCATCGCCGGCTCTCGTGCGGGCCGCCGACGTGCGCGAGCTGGAAAGGCAGTACTACGAGCTCGACTACAAGATGCGCCAGTGGGTCAAGCTGCAGGAGGCCAACAAGCAGATCATCGTCCCACCCGGCTTCCAGGAAGACCTCGAGCGCTACAACCAGCTCGCCGCCCAGCTCGGGGTCGCTCGCGCGGAACAGGCGGCGGAAATTGCCGCGGAGGACGAGGCCAGGCAGAGCCTCATCGGCATGATCGCCACGCGCGACACGGTGGACAAGGCGGTCGAGCTGGCGGACGCGAAAATCGAAGACCTGAACAAGGAAAGCGAGTTTTACGAGGAGTGGTACAAGAACTGGCTTGAGGAAGCCAAAACGGACACCGGCGTCGCCATCACGGCCAATGACGCGGCCTCGCCCGAACTCCGGAAGAAGCTGAAGCTTCAAGAGATGAAGGACGAGTGCGTCCGCCGCCAGCGCGAGATCGGGAACCAGATCGAAGCGCTCGAAAACAGGAAGAGGGCGATGCAGGTCGGCATGACCGGCGTGAAGACGCTCTTGGGCGCGTCGGATATCAAGGACGCCATCGGGGAAGGCGATTTCTTCGAGGCCGCGGACAAGACGATCGAAGTCGGCAGCGGCATCGCCGAGGTCGCGTACGACGAAAAGAAGTTCAAGGAGGTGTCCGAGCGCCTTGAGGCGGGGAAATCCGGTCTCGGCGCGGCCAAGAAGCTCTGGGAGGGAGATTACCTCGACGGGTCGATCGATGCCGTGGACACGATCGACAGCCTGATCGAAGACGTCTCCAAGGATCACGGGAAGGAGAGCCGGACGCTCCAGCTGTTCATGGAATCCGACTTCACGGACCCGGCGCTCAAGAAGCAGGCCCTGCAGGTCATAGACATCGCCAACACCCGGAAGATCGACCTCGAGAAGGTCATGGCGATGAAGAACAAGGTGCAGGGCGTGGGCAACGTCCTGAAGCAGTTCCAGAGAATGCAGGGCTGGTACAACACCGTCATGGGCGAGATCCAGGGCTACAAACAGCTCGCCGCGGAGCCCGGCCGGTCCGGCACCACGGCCCGGCTCATCGCCGGCATGTCCAAGCTCGGAATGATCTTCAAGGAGGGCGCCGGCTACCTGCCGCCCGGCCTGAACGAAACCATCGGGCAGTTTCTCGAGTTCTACGGCGACGCGCTCCAGCTCGGCGACGAGATCGACAAGAAGATCCGCGACTATTTCGAGAAGCGCGGCGACTGCCTGAACGTCGTGGGCGGCCTGCAGAACACGTTCTGCGTGGAGGAGATCGAGAAGATGGGTGGCCGAGGCGAACTCTGCCTGAACTACGCGCCGGAGTTCCGCGCTGTCCGCCTGCCGATGTTCGTCGACATCGGGCTCGGCAAAGCGCCGCCCCAGCCCCGCTACTTCTACATCCCGGATACCTCGCGCGCCCCCACCCCGCTGACCGACGCGCAGTACACGGCGCTGATCAAGATCGCGTCGGATTACGGCGCGTATTGCACGATCCTTGCCGAGGACTACCAGCTCACCGCCGAGGATCTCGGCTCGATCGTCGACGCCGTCGTCAACAGCAAGCCGGAGTTCACCATCAACAACGGCGTGATTTCCGACTCGACCTTCACGATCAAGGACCTCGCCGAGGATGTACGCGTCCTCCTCCACGTGAAGGAGGCAATCGGCGACCAGCTGACGCCGGACAACGCGCGCGACATGATCAAGGCGTGGCTCGCTTTCGAGTCCGACCTGTCTTTCGCGGAGCGCGCGTGCGGCTTCACGATTTGCGACCACGAGCGCGAGCGCAACCGCCTGTTCGTGACCTACCTCGAGAGCCGCGACAGCTACAACAACTTCATCGAGAGGCAGAAGCTGACGCAGCCCGACTCGCGGTGCCGCGCCACGGTCCAGATCAAGGGGCCCGACATCGTTGCGCAGGGCGAAGCCGTCACATACGAGGCGGTCCCGAACGACTCGCTGAAGGAGGCGAAGGAAGTGAAGTATGCCTGGCGCGAGCTTCCGGGCGGGAAGGAAATCGGGACCGGGCCGGGCGTCACCCACGCCTTCGGCGCGAAAGGCGCCTTCGGCATTCAGCTCAAGGCGAGCGGCCAGGCCGGCGGGTCGCCGATGGACCTCGCAAAAGCGGAACTGAAGGTCGAGGTCCAGGAGCCCGGCGCCGGCGACTACGTCTTTGAGATCGAGGGGCCGGAGGCGGTGCCCGTTGGACAGCCCGCCGTTTTGAAGTCGTCGCTGCGCGGCTTGAACCGGCGCGGCCGCGAGTTGCTGGAGAACTCCCGCGTCCGCTGGTATGTCGGCGAGAACGCGGTCGGGGTCGGCGAGTACTGTACGGTCGACGGCCGGCCGGCCGGAACGTACACGGTGACGGCGCGCATGCTGACAGAGACCAACGGGAAGTTCGTGGTGACCGACAGCCGCCAGCACACCGTGACCGTTTCCGACGACGCGGGCCGGGCCCAGGTCGGCGTCACGATCAGCGGGCCGACCGTCGTGAAGGCCGGCGCGGATATCCGGCTCTCCGCCACGATCTCCGCGAAGGACGCGCTTTCGAAGCAGCTGGCCGACCGCGGCGTGGTGTTGTGGGCGGTTGGCGACACGGTGCTCGAGCGCGGCAACACGATGTGGTCGGACGCGGGCGCGCCCGGCGACTACGAAGTTACCGCCAGCGTCGTCGTGGATTTCAACGGCAGGGAGTCGGTCCTCGCGCGCGCGACGCACCGCTGGAAAGTGACCGCCGACGGGAAGGAAGAGGCTCCGGCCGGCGAATCCACCGAACCGTCAGAGCCCGTGACGGGGAAGCCGGAACCCGGAACCGCCCCTGGCGGCGCCACGGCAGGCGCCAGGCCCGGCAAGTACCTCTCCAATCTGCGGTGGAGTCCCGTGCCCGCTTCCACGCACTGCCAGACGCTGTTCAGCGTGGATGCAAAAAATCCGCCGAAGATGGCGAGGTACTGCTGGTACATCGACAAAGAGCCCAAAGGAATGATCGGTTCAGACATGATGACGGAAGAGCCGCAGATGCTGTACCAGATCAAGAAAGCGGGCCGACTGAGAATAGGCGTGAAGCTCTTCAACCTGGACGACCCGGACACCATCCTCAACGACCAGGGCTGGGACACGCTCGTCGGGGATATTGAAGTCACAGATGCGCCGCTGAAGATCAACGCGCCCGCCCAGGTAAACGCAGGCGATCATTTCAACGCGTCGATCCCGCTCCCCGCAGACATGGTTTCGCGGATCGGCGAATATCAGTGGTACATGGTCGAAATGAGGCCGGACTCCGACAACGGGGTGGTTAGCGGCGGTGGGAATCTCTGGCCGAGGACGAGCTCTCCGAGCATCGCCCTCCAGGCGGACCCCGTCCACGCTGGTCTCAAGATCAAGGTCAGGGCGACGCTGTACGAAAAGGGCGGGCAAGGGATGGGAAGCGCGGAATCCGGCCTGATCGAAATCAAAAAGCCCGACCTTGCCGTATCGGCGCCGTCGGGCTGGACGCGCGAAGACAAGGGCACCAGCATCTCGTTCTCGCGTGACACGGTCGATCGGCGCTTTCCCCAAAGGGAGGGTGGGCCGCCGGAGGGAGGCGCGCACGTGACGGCCTATGTCGGCGTCAACATGATGAACTGGTCGAAGCCGCAGGCGTTCGAAGGGACACCCGTGGCGAACGGGAAATACAAGGGCGCCATCAAGCACGACAAGCCGGTGAAGGACGGCACGTACGAGTATTACAGCGTCGCCGGCGGGATGCAATATGACGAGACGGTGGTTTCCTTCAGCGGTCATGTCGACGGCCGCGCCGATTCCTGGTCCGACGACGCCAAGTCGTTCTGCCTTGCCGAGTGCGAGCGCGCGGACAAGGAGATGATGGACATCATCAAGAGCGTCAAGGTGACGCCGCGCGAGCAGTACACCAACACCCAGCAGAAGCTGGAGGTGAAGCTCGAGGCCGGCAAGACGACTCTCGACTACGGCGAGACCGCGACGATCCGCGCGCTCGCAACGGGCGGCACCCTGCCCTACGAGTATCAGTGGAGCGGCAACCACGCCAAGGGGATTGATCCCTCCGTTGTGGAGTTCGCCGCGTCGAAGCCCGGCGAGCACGTCGTGTCCGTCATGGTCAAGGACGCCTCCAACGAGACCGCGTCCGCGAGCATCACCCTCAAGCTCGCCGCGTACAGCGCGACGATCCAGATGTCGGGCGGCGCAGAGAAGATCGTGCTTGGGGAGACCCGCAATTTCGCGGCGACGGTGAAGTTCGGCGAGAAGGATGTCACCGGCAACGTCGAATACCAGTGGCAGCCGCACCCGGAGGTCGAGTTCGATCCGTACGAGGGGACCTCGCCGAGGACGACGGCCAAGTTCACGAAGCCGGGACCGGTCAAGGTGTGGGCTCAGGTTCTCGAGAAGAAGGAGGGCCGCCTCGTCACGATGGCGGAGTCGGATCCGATCGAGCTGGAGGTGGTCGAGCCCGGGCTGAAACTGGTCGCCGACCCGATGGAGCCGATGATCGGGCAGACGGTCCGCGCGCTCGTTTCGACCGAAGGCGGGATCGACGACGCGAACATCGCGTACTGGTGGGAGATCAAGGGCAATGTCCTTAACGCCGGCCCGCTCGCTGACGAGCGCGAATACTCTTTCGTCGTCAAGGACATGGCGCCGGTGACGCTCATCGTGCACGCGAAGGCGAAGGACGGCGGGGATGATTTGGGCGAGGCAGAGGTGTCGGTCAAGGCGAAGCAGTTTGACGTCAAGATTGGCGAGCCGCGGCTGATGGGCCCGCCGCCGCAGGTGTGGGACCCGAAGAAGGGCGGGCTGGTCGAGGTGCCGCGAGCGATCGGCGTGAACCGGGATTTCTCGGTCAAGGTGAGCGTCAATCCGCCGCCGGCCGATGCGTCCGCGCTCCGCTACCAATGGATGGTTTCCCCCGAGGGCTGCGTCATCATGAGCCCGGCGAGCCAGGAGACGCGATGCAACGCGCGGGCCGCCGGCTCGTACAGCCTGCAGGTTGTCGTGCGAAACGCCGAGGGCGGAGAGCTCGGCGTCGGCACGCGCGAAGTCAGGGTGGTCGCATCCGATGATCCGGCGAAGGTCAACAACGCGGCCGCGAAACTCGCGGAGGCGAAACAGCTGTACCAGCAGGACAAGCTGGACGAGGCGATCACCGCCGCGCAGGCGGCCGCGGCGATGCACCCGAACAACCCGGAGCCCTCGCAGCTTGCCTCGAAGTGGGCGGGCGAGAGGCAGGCCGTCATGCAGCAGGTCACCAAGGCCCAGACGATGGCGAACGGGAAGCGCTTCGATGACGCATTCACGGCGCTGGGCGAAGCGAAGAAACTCCATGCGAAATATCCTCCGGTGATCCAGGCGGAGACATTGATCAAGCACTTGAAGGCCAAGGCGGATGAGACCAAGAAGCAGGCGCAGCAGCCAACTAACACGGCAAGCGCATTGAAAAACGCCTTCATCAACTCCACGAGCGCGCCGGCCGGCTCGCTCTGGGGGACGAGCCCGCAGACGTCTGGGACAAAGCCAACAACCCCGGCAACGCCGGCGAAAACAACGAAGCCGCAGACGCCGGCCACAACTCAGGTGAAACCGCAAACGCCGGCAAAGGCGCCGACGGTGGCGACGCAAGCCAAACCACCAGCGCCTGCTCCGGCGAAACCGAAACCACCGCCACCGCAGACCGCCAAACCGGCCGCACCGGCAGGTCCGCCGCGACTTGCGGGCTCGGCGTGGAGCGGCACCCTCACCCTGCAAGGCGCGGAAGGCCCCATGAATGCGCCGATCAGCTTCTCCATCGACGGCGGCAACGGAGTCTCGGGAAGCGCGCGCTTCGAGGACCCGGAAGACGGCGAAGGCGGAACCCTTCCGTTAAGCGGAAGGTATGATCCCTCGTCGGGAAGCGTCAGCATGGGGTTCAGCCAGAAGGACGAATACGTTTCCGTCTCGGGAACGTTGAACGGGTCCGCGAAATCCGGCACACTGATACAAGGCAACGCCACGATGCGCGTGACCGGGTTCGACGAACCGACATCGGTGAACGGCTCGTGGAAGGCGACTCGAACGAGATAATCATCATGATGATCGGACTTCTTCAGGCAAAACTGAGCATTCCCGATTCGCGGTCGCTGAAAGACAAGCGGCAGGTCCTGCGCAGTCTCAAGGACCGCGCGGTCAACAAGTGGAACGTCAGCGTGGCGGAGGTGGACCACCAGGACATCTGGCAGTCCGCGGTGCTCGCGTTCGTCACCGTCGCGGCGGAGAAGGTCGTGGTGGAGAAACGGCTCTCGGAAATCGCGGATGCGCTCCGCGGCGACCCGCGGTATGTGCTCCTGGATTATGAGACGCAGCTGATCTGAAGGCGAAGTCCAAAGTTTAAAGTCCAAGGTCCAAAGTGTTCTGAGTCGGACTTTGGACTTTAAACTTTGGACTTTGGACTGGCTTCTTCCCGAACAGCGGGACCTTGAACTCCCGCTCCAACACGTCCAGCAGCTCCGCCACCGGCAGGCCAACCACGTTCGTGTACGAGCCGCGGATTTCGCGGACGAGAAACGAGCCGAGGCCCTGGATCGCGTACGCGCCGGCCTTGTCCATCGGCTCGCCGGACGCGATATAGAAGTCGATTTCCTGCGCCGTCAGCTTCTTGAACTCGACGTCGGTGCTCGTCACGAAGCTGCGCTTCTTCCTGCCCTGCATCACGCAGACGCCGGTGATCACCTCATGCCCGCGGCCGCTCAGCATCTTCAGCATCCGCCGCGCGTCGGCCGCGTCCTTCGGCTTGCCGAGGATGGTCTTGCCGAGGACGACGATCGTGTCGGCGGCGATGACGATGGGACGCGGGCCGACGCGGGACGCGACGTCGAGCGCCTTGTCCACCGCGAGCCGCCACGCGAAGTGGCCGGGCTCCTCGCGCTTCTCCGGCTGTTCGTCGACGCGCGGAGGCACGATCTTGAACGACAGCGCGAGCTGTTTCAGAAACTCGCGGCGTCGCGGGGAGGAGCTGGCGAGGATGATCGCGGGGAACTTGAAACTTGAAACTTGAAACTTGAAACTCACGTCACATCCAGTCTGCGTGAAGGAACTCGCCCCGCGGCCGGTCCGTGCGTTCAAAAGTGTGCGCGCCGAAGAAGTCGCGCTGGGCCTGCAGCAGGTTCGCCGGCAGCT
>CAYQYB010000103.1:0-8533 GCA_964421535.1 uncultured Verrucomicrobiota bacterium
CATAGGCGTCCACCGCGTACTTCACCCACGAATTGCCGACGTACGAGTTCGTCAGGCCGAAGAAGGCGTTGTCGAACTGCACCTGGCCGATCCCCGAGCCGCCCGTCGCGTTGCGCAGGCGCATTTCCAGTACCTGGTCCCAGCCGGCCGTCGGCTTGTAATATATGGAGAAGGTCTGCCAGGACGTCGTCAGCGACGCCGTGATGTCCACGTTGGTCGTGGTAACCCAAGGATGGTAGATCTCCAGCTTGATGCCGCCGGTGACCGTACCCAGCTTCCTCGCGCGAACGCGGAACACAAAGGTGGAACCGTACGACGGCGCCCACCGGTTCGTCGGAACCTGGCAGAGCAGGTAATGGTCGCCCGCGTTGTTCGTGATCCAGCCGCCGTAGCTGCCGGTTTCGGCCGCGCTGCCCGAGAATCCGTCCTCGATATTCAGCTGGCCGGTGTAGCCCCAGTCCGCGCCGTTCGTCTCGAAGCCGGGGTTGAAAATCAGGTTCGGCGACTCGACGAGATAGCTGCTCGTATTCGAAACCAGGTGCGCGCTCTCGGAAACGCCCAGGTAACGACCGTCCTTGGCATACCACTCGATGCCCACCGAGGCATACCGCCCGTTGTTCATCGGATCGTCGCTGTTGTTGCGCAGGAACGCGCTCGCGGTGTAGCGGCCGAACGGCTGGGCCGCCTCGTCCTGCCACATGACCGCGTCGCCCCACATCTGGACCATGTTCGATCCGGCGTACTGCCAGTTCCAGCCGCTGCGGACGAACAGGCCGGCGTTCGTCTCCGCCCAGGTCCCCCAGCGCGTCAGGTTGCTGGCGCCGTTCGCATTGTCTTCAAATCCCTTGTTGCGTCCGCTGTCCATCTCGGCCCAGAGCACGCCGCCCGTCGCGAGCACCGTCTCGTCGTTGTACTTCCACGGGCGCGGAGTATAGGTGTATCCGCCCGCCACGGCGCCGACGGCGCTCGTGCTGAAATAGACTTTGATCGGCGTGAAGAAATCGCCGATGTACGATCCCTGGTTCTCTGCGCCGTCGTGGCCACCCACGTCGCTCGCGTCCACGCCGAACAGCAGCTTCACCTGGTCCACGAAATTCGTCATCGGCCGGCCGTTCGGGTTTTCCATGCCCGGCAGGTCCGCGCTGACCAGCACGTGAACGCCCGCCGTGATGACGACCGTCCGCAGGAACTCGAGCACGCCCTTCGTCGTGCCCGGCACGTTCGTGTCCACACGCATGTTGCGCGGGAGAATGATGACCTTGTAGTTGGTGAAGGCGCCGCTGCCCAGCTCGGCCAGGTTGATGAAGTTCGGCTCGTAGCCCAGGCGCTCCAGGCCGCCGGCCATGTGCTGCATTTCGCACTCGAACCGGTTGTACATCGAGTCGCTCGCGGCCGTCCAAAGGAACGCGATGTCGGGCTTGGCGTCCTGCGAGCCGAACAGCAGGTCGTCGATCGACGACTGCTGCATCAGGCTGTACGTGTCGCGGGACACCCAGAACGCGGGCTTGATGCGCCGGTCGCCGTACACGATGCCGAAGCCCTTCTCCCGGTCCGTGATCCACGGCCGGTCCATCCACGAGAAGATGTGGACGCCGAGCGCTCCCGCCTCGAGAGCCTCCCACAGCGCGTTGCGGATCAGGGGCCCCTGCCGCCAGATGTTCATCCCCGGCCACAGCCATTCCGAACTCGTGAAGCCCGTCTCGGAATACACGACCGGCACGCCCGCCACTTTCTTGGTGAAGGAAACGCCCCAGTGGCCGTTCTGCGACTCGCTGCCCAGCATCGACCACGGATAGTTGTTGATGGAGAAGAACCCGAGCGGCGCATTGCTCGCGGCGCAGTAGGCCGTGATCTTGCCGCGGTCTTCCGCGTGATACCGCCAGTCTTCCTCGCCCCACTGCATGCCGACCGTGGAGTACGAAAGGAGATGGTTGGTGTCGCCGTTTCGCGCCGCGCGTGCGCCCAGCGCCGTGAAGCTCGCGATCGAATCCTCGCGCCACTGCACCGCATCCGCCCACACCGCGCCTTCCTGGCCGTACGCGCGGTACTCCGGAGGGAACGACACATCGTTGAAGTTCGCGTAGCCCGTGCCCCAAGCCGCGTTCGCGTTGGAGATCGTCGTGTACTTCGTCTGCAGCCAGCCGCGGAACGCCGCTTCGCAGTTCGTGTCGTAGCCGTCGTTCAAGCCGCTCCACAGGCCGAGGTAGCCGTACTCATTGCCGACGATCCAGCCCGCGATCGCCTTCGAGTTCTTGTAGCGGGCGCACACGTTCGAGAAAAATTCGCCATACTGCAGACGCGCCTGCGGCGTCTCGTATCCGATGATGTCCGACTGCCAGCGCGTCGGGTGATAGATCCCTTCCGAATCCGTCGCCGGCGGGTGCATCGTGTACCACGAATCCGGGAACCAGTTCGGCGGCCACTGGTAACCGATCAGCGCGAAGATGCGGAGGTTCCTCTTCTCGCACGCCGCGACCAGGTAGTCGTAGTTGTCCCAGCTCCACTGGTTGTCGCCCTTCTCCTCGATGTGCTGCCAGACGAAATCGGCGCGGATCGAGTTGGCCCCCATCTTCACCATCTCGTCCAGGTCGTAGTCGATCTGCTCGGGCGTCTGCCAGACGCCGAGCGGGCGGTTCCATGTCTGGTACGCGATGCCCTTGGGCACCCATGGTTTTCCCTCGGCGAAGAAGTAGCCGTTCGACAACGTCACAAACGTGTTGAACGCGGCCGACGCCGACACGACGCACACCAGCAACAACACCACGGACATCACGCATACGATGCGCCTAGTCATGGGACCTCCCGGTTGCGGACGGTTCTTGCTCTTGATGAACACGAAGGAAAGCGATCGCGGGGAAACGCGTGCGTGCAACTCCTGCCCTGCCAGCCCAGCGCCGACCACGTTGCGGTGCCAACCAACCCCTCCTTGGAGTACGGAATAGCCTGCCGAGAAACATGCGTATAAAACCCGCTGTGGGACACAACGTCAAGCATCTGTTAATAACTTTTGGGACAAATGGGACAAAACCCTAAGAAGCCCAATAAAAACCGTTTACAGCATCCTGGCATGACGTCCCGGATTCCGGGCCGGGCGGTGGGAGCAGGAAGGAAATGGCGGGCGCTTACGGCTGGTTCATGTCTTCCGTGCGTCGAAGCACGTCGATCTTCACGGGGCCCTTCAGCGAGTAAAGATCGATCACGGTCTGCAGGTCGAGAAGAACCCACGGCCTGTGCGCCGTGCCGCCGTTCTTCGTGAAGACAATCCCGTCGGCAATGTAGTTGCAGGTGTGGATCACCTGGTCGTCCTCGCTCTGGAAAACGAACACGTCTCCCGGCAGGTAATTCGTGTCCGTGAGGACCGTATAGTTCTGCACAAAGGCGTCGGTGGCGAATTCCCGGTTGGCGAACCGATCGTCGGGCGCCACGCGGAAGTAGTTGAGCGACGTCCAGTGGCAGTCCCGGAAAATCGTGTTTTCCGGGCGCGGATACGAGTAAAGGAAGGTCCTCGCAAGCGGCGGAAGCAACAGCGAGATGTCCAGGTCGCCGCCCCCCGCGTCCGCCATCGATTCGATGATCGGCTGGACAACCGATGAGCGTCCGCCGCTCCCCCAATAACGGGACAGGGCGTCGACATCGTCGCCCGGCTCGATGCGGATGGAACAGAAAAGCGCTCTCTGGCGGAAGAGCGTGCGCATGGCCACCCGGCACTCTTGCTCCGACCCCAGCTCCGACATCAGCACACCCGGATCGGAGAACATCAGGAACGGCCCCCGCCGGTACAGCATGCGCTTGATCATCGACACAACATCGGCGCTGAGCTTGCTGCCCTGGAACCAGGTGTCCGCCGATTGCGTCCGCATCCGGAACGGCTCCCGTTGCAGGGAGTTCATCTCGCAGTTGGCCAGTTCGCTGTAGAGGGCCGAGCGCGTCTCCGGATCCATGTTGAGAATCAGGTCCCTGTCCGGCACCACGCGCAACTCACGCCGCTCCTCATTGTAGTTCCCCGTGGCCATCAGGGCGCTCACCTGTTCGGCCGTGAGCCCGATGGAATGCAGGAACGGCTCGAGATTCGTGAGCACCGCCCCGGAGAAGTACCACGCCGTGGAGAACGGCTGCAGATACTCCGGCGTCAGGATGTTGTCGGCGGGCTCGATCATCACGGCCCGGCTCGTCAAACTCCCCCACGGGCCCACGGTGGTCTGCACCGGATTCTCCAAGCCCTCGAAATTGCGAGACATGCCGCGCGAGGGGAAGAAGAAGCTGCCGCCCGGTTTCTTCCCCGACACGCGGTACAGCTCAAACGACAACACGGCGACCACAACCAGCAGCACGGCAATGATCCCGTGTTCCACTCGGATCCACCGCCGCGGGGGCACCGCCGCCGGAGCGACCTCCTGCCTGGGCTGTGACTGTTGATCGCGCGATTTCTTCATCTTCTTCCCACCGTTGAGCGACAGAAGATACTTTCCGATCCCGGTTCCGTCAAATGAATCAGCACCCTCGTAGACGCGATTTCGAAATCGCGTCTACTATCTAAGGTATAGAAAGAAATCAGGCGGACGGTTTTCCGGAAAATAATGAAAGATTTTTCCAATGCTTGGAACTTTTTCCGCTTGATTTTCCAAACCTTGGAAAAATCACGTGAACGAGCCCACCACCCGCACCTCGGGCGTGAGGTCGAATCCGAACTTTGCCTTCACGGCGGCGGCCATCTGCCGCGACAGGTCGAGGACGTCCTGCGCGCGGCAATCGCCTTCGGTGACGATGATGTTCGCGTGCTTCTCGAAAATCCTGGCGCCGCCGACGCGCAGGTTCTTTGCGCCGGCCTGCTCGAGGAACCAGCCGGCGGCCTGCCGCCGCTCCGCGGCCGACGTCGGCTCGATGTTCTTGAAAAAGCTCCCGGCCGTAGGCTGTCTCCGCCAGTCCGGATGCTTCTGCCGGCGCATCTCGAGGATCTCGTTCCTCTGCTTGTTCAGTTCCGCCGGGTCGGCGCGCTCCATCTTCAGGATCGCGGTCACCACGATCTCGCCGCCGCCCTGCAGTCGCGAGTGGCGATAGGCAAAGCCCAGGCTCTTTCCGCTCTCCCACCGCTTCCGCCCCGCGTGATCCATCAGGAGGACCGACTCCGTCCCGTCGCCGATCTGCCTGCCGAACGCGCCGGCATTTCCCGCAATGGCCCCGCCGACCGTCCCCGGGATTCCGCTGGCATAGGCGAGTCCCCCGAGGCCATGCTCGACGGAGAACAATGCGAGGTCGTCGAGAAGCGTCGACCCGTCCACCTCCAGCACGTCGCCATGACACCGAATCGCCGGCTTGTCCGAGCAGTAACGGACCACCGCGACATCCAGCCCGTCGTCGGAAACCAGCAGGTTCGAACCTCCTCCGATCAGCAGGAACTTCCCACCCGCCGCGGCGAGTTCACCCACCGCCGCTTCCAACTGGCGGGGAGTCTCGCACTTGACCAGACAGCGGCACGGGCCGCCGAGGCGGAACGTGGTGAAATCGCGGAGGAGAGCCTTCTGCATAACCTCAACGCTTGGTTTCGACAGCTGATGCTCGTTCATGCAACCAGTCCAAAGTCTGAAGTCCAAAGTCCAAAGTAGACAGCCAAGCCTGCATCGACCTTGGACTTTAGACCTTGGACTTTGGACTCTTCACCATCGTCGACTTCCCCTCCTCCAGCCGCGCAAGAAACCAGAGGTAGTTGGACAGTCGGTTCATCCAGACCAGGAGCAGTTGATTCCGCACCGCGCGCCCCAGGACCAGCCCCGCGACCTTCCGCTCGCAACGGCGCGCGATCGCCCGCGCGAGATCGATGTGGGCCGCCGATGCGTTACCGCCCGGGATGATGAATCCGTGCAGCCGGGTCAGGCGCACCTGAAGCTTCTCGCGCCTGCGGTTCAGCTCGCGCACCATCTCCACGTCCACGCGCACGAGAAGATTCTTCGCTTTCTCCGCGGTGGTCGCCAGCTCAGAGCCGATCACGAAGAGGTTCCGCTGGATATCCAGGATGGCATCGCGCACCTCCGCGTGCCGGGATGACGCACGCGCGACCCCCAGGATACTGACCAGTTCGTCGAGATCGCCAAACGCTTCCGTTCGCTCCGAATTTTTCGGCACGCGCTCCCCGGAAAAGAGCTTGGTCATCCCCCTGTCGCCCCCGCCGGTCGCCCAGGAATTCGTTGTCTTCATACAATCAACGTTCTCGCAAAACGGGAGGGTTGTCAATGAGTAGACGCGGCGGGAATCCGCCCGCGCGCTCACGCCGGGAACCAGGACTTCGGCAGGAACGCCATGATGATCTCAAAGAGGATCAGCAGGATGATGATCCACTCCAGGACTTCGAGACGCCAGCTGGCCGCCCGCTCGTGCATCTGCTTGTAGATACTCTCCATCGCGTCGAGCTTGCGCAGGATGCTGGCGTTCCATTCGTTGAGGTGGAAACGCTGCGCCGCGAGCCGGTACACCCGCGCCAGGTACTGGTCGCCCAGGAGCTTCGGCGCGTTGCTCACGCGTTCAAACAGGATCGCGCCATCCACCTGCATCTGCGAGATGCGGCGGATCACCGTCCCGGACGTGCCTGGAAGCAGGTTCCGGATCAGCGTGTGCTTGGGGACCATCTCGTAGGACTGGTCCAGAGCGTCGTCGAGCTGGCGGTCCAGGCAGCGCATCTCCAGCAGCTCCATGTTGGCGAACTCGAGCACCGCGCGCACGTCGTCCGCGTCGCGGTCGAAGATCAGCGCGGCGTTCCAGTCGATCATGGTCACGTCGTCGGTGCTGAACGAGATCCGGCACGCCATCGCGTCCGCGATCTCCTGGTCGGAGAGGATCCCGCGCTCCGCGCGCAGGACCTGCGCCAGCTCCTGCGCACACTTCACATGGAACTCGTCCGGGCTCCACGCGGCGCTGTAGTCGTCGATCTGGAACAGCGTGTAATCCTCGACGAGATCCGCGATCTGCGGGCGGCCGATCGCGTCGCCCACCACCTTGATCAACTCCTCGACGCGGCGTCTCGAATCGTCGAGGAGCGCCGAGCTCTCGCTCAAGTCGCAGCTGATCGACCGGAGCTCGTCGAACGAGCCGCCGATCGGAAACTCGTAGCTGACCGAAATGCCGCCGAAGTCGTAGAGAAGAAGGTCCACTTCCCCGGTCGTCTGGAAATTGCTTACCCGGCACGGCGCGATGGTCTGCGTCACGAGAAGCGGGGCGGGGCGATAGTCAAAGTACTTCGGCGCGCGGCGGTGAGGCTGGATCGAGGCCTTCAGCTGCCCCGACTTGATGACGTTCTTGCACCTCTCGAGGTCGATGGACATCCCGACGTCGTAGGCGTACAGCGCGTAGCAGACGCCCTTCTTGACCTGCAACGACGTTCTCGCATCCTGGGTCATCAAACGTCCTCCGGTTCACTCCTCTACTTAACCTTGAACGCCGGACCCGTCAAACGGATAACCAAACCGCCCCACCCCCCTATCCCACGCCCCGGTTTGATCATATATCGGAGTCCGATATATCCACTCCGCACACGGAGGAGAGGAATGCCCGGAGGATATCCCCGTCGTGTCGTCAAGGACGCGCAAGCGATTGGGGAAGGGACGACAGAAGCCGGTTGATCGCAACGACGAACCTTTCCCACTGGTCCCTGCGGTCGCGCAATTCCGCCCGCCCGCGGGCGGAGATCGCGTAGCGGCGAAGTTCGCGCACCTTGCCCGTTTTCACCCATTCGGATCGAATCAGCTTCCGCCGTTCCATGGAGTTCAGCAACGGATACAGCGTGCCGAAGGAAAGCTGGACGAACTGATGCGACCGGTCCGCCAGCTCCTGCCGGATCTCGTAGCCATGCCGCGACTTCCCGGCCAGCAACGCCAGCACCAGCATCTCCGCGTTGCCCTTCAACAGCTCCGTTTCCCTGTCTGCAATGGTAAGCATATATCGGACTCCGATATATGACAGACGAGCACCGCAATCAACATCGAACTTGTTTTTCCCCGCTTACCCCCCCGCGTGTCGGCTTCTTCATTCTCCACCAATAGAACCACGAGGAGTCTTCCGCGGCATCACTGCCCGAGCGTATCAACGCGCTCAGCTTTCTCCTTTCCACATCCACGCGTCCCGGTTTACATTCCATCCCATGTTCAATCTCGAAGAGTACCTCCACGACAAGCAGCAAGTCGTCGAGCGCTCGCTGGATGTCCATCTTCCTCCGAAAACGGAGCGTCCGGCTTCTCTTCACGAGGCCATGCGCTACAGCGTCTTCGCCGGCGGAAAACGAATCCGTCCCATCCTCTGCCTTGCCGCCGCCGAAGCCGTCGGCGGCACGGCCGAGGCCGCGCTGCTGCCCGCGGCGGCCATCGAGATTCTTCACACGTACACGCTGATCCACGACGACCTGCCCGCGATGGACGATGACGATCTGCGGCGCGGCAAGCCGACCTGCCACATCGCGTTCGGCGAGGCCAACGCGATTCTCGCCGGCGACGCGCTGCTGACGATGGCGTTCCAGTGGATGGCCGAATGCCGCGCTCCGAAGCCGTAC
>CAYQYB010000104.1:0-8517 GCA_964421535.1 uncultured Verrucomicrobiota bacterium
TCAACCTTCCCACCGCCTCCTTCGCCTCCGGCGTGCCGTATGGGGCCATGGTGGGCATGAGCGCCCAGGACGGGATGCTTTTCTTCAACGACGCGCGGACCACGATGGACGGGTTGGCCGCGGCGCTTTCCCAGTCCGTTTACGATCAGCCCGACATGTCGCTCGTCATCGAGGCGGATGGCCGGGTCCAGCACAACACGCTTGTGCAGATCTACAACATGGCCACGGCGGCCGGCATCAGGAACGTTGTTCTTGCGACACGGACTCCCGCGACGGTCAGACAGGCTCCATGAATTCAGAATCGGAACAGGTCGCCCCCTCCGTGGCCGGACCGGCTCGCCGCGGTCACGATGTCCTCGGCTGGTTTCTTGCCGTGGCGCTGGCGCTGGCCTGGTTCGCGTTCTGGGGATTCTGGCTCAGCCCGGCTCCGCCGGTCACCCGGGCGGGCGTGTCCGGCGCGCCCGCGGTGAGCTTCCTGCATGTTGCTTCCGCGGACGCCGTGCTGGCGGCCTCGCGCGCGGTCTGGTCCCCGGCGGTCTTCTCGCTGCCGTCGGAAGCGGGATTCAGCCGCGACGCGCTGACGAACGCGATCGGAGCCCGCCCGCCCCTTCAGGCGGCCGGCACCAACGCCCTGTTCCTTGTTCCTCCCTCTGCCCCCGTGGCGGATACCTCCTTCAAATTTGCGCCGCCGCTGGAGGAGTCCGTGCGTTCGGCGTTGACGAATCTGCCCGGCGGGGTCCCCGAGGCGCCGGTGTATGCCGGTGCGGCGACCACGAACACGGGTATTCAAGTGGAACTGTCGGCCGGGCTGGAACAGAGGCAGATCAAGACCATGGATGTGCCGGGAGAAGACATCCTGCTCAAGGACAAGCCCTGGGAGGTTGTCGCCTTTGTCGAATTCAACGCGGAGGGAAAGGTGTCCGGTGTGTTCCTGGACGTGAAATCCCAGTTCGACGACGTGAACGTGTCGCTGATCCGCGCGCTGTGGCGCTGGCAGATTGATGGGTTGCAGGAGGCGATGGGCGGCCGCGTGACGTTCAGGAGCCCGGGGCGGGCGCAGGTCGCCGGCGAGGCGAGGAAGGCGGTGGGGCCGTGATCCCCGTCACACTGACCAACCTGATCTTCATCCCGTTTCTTTTCACGCTTGTTGCGATCTTTGCGGCCAGCGTATATTACTCCGCCCGCAGGGAGACGCCGAAGGTCAAGGGGGCCCGCGCGCGGATTTACCGGTGTGCCGTGTGCTACCACGTCTATGTCGACTCGCGCGATGTTCCGCTCGCCCGGTGTCCTCGGTGCGGCTGCCTGAACGAGGCGGTGAAAAGGTAGGGACTCATGTCTGCTGAGAAAATAGTTCAAGTCAGGATCGCCAAGTGGTCGCCCAGCCGGCCCTCGGACGTCGTGTCCGCTTTTCTCAGCCGCCCCGCGTTCGCGCCGGAGGCCGAGGCCGTCGCGCGCGAGACGCTCGCCCTCATCAGGGAAAAGGGCGATGAGGCGGTCGCCGAGTGCATCCGCAAGTTCGACGGCGCCGACCTGCCGGCCGGACAGTTCGCCGTGACCCAGGAAGAGCGCAAGGCGGCCATCGAGACGGTGGACACGGATTTCAAGCGCGCCGCGACGGAAACGTACAAACGCATCCAGAAATTCGCCCAGGCCGGGCTGCGCAAGGATTGGACAATCCCCACGCCGAAGGGCGGATTGGTCGGCGAGCAGTTTGTCCCGCTCGCGCGCGTCGGCACGTACATTCCCGGCGGCGCCGCGCCGCTGGCTTCCACCGCGCTGATGACGGTCACGCTGGCGCGCGTCGCGGGCGTTCTCGAAATCGTTGCGTGCACGCCGGCCGGCAAGGACGGGAAAGTGGATCCATACCTTCTGTACGCGCTCGACCTCGCGGGCACGAGCGAGATTTACAAGATCGGCGGCATCCAGGCCATCGGCGCGATGGCGTACGGCACGCAGTCGGTCCGCAAGGTCCAGAAGATCGTCGGGCCCGGCGGGCCGTACGTGACTGCCGCGAAGCGGATGGTGTATGGCGACGTCGATCTCGACATGGTCGCCGGCCCGAGCGAGATCGCGATCCTCGCGGACGATACCGCCCCGGCCGAGTTCGTCGCCGCGGACCTGCTCTCGCAGGCCGAGCACGGCACAGGCTACGAGAAGGCGCTCCTCGTGACGCCTTCCCAGCGGCTTGCGGATGAAGTTCAGAAAGCCCTTGTTCGCCAGACCGAGAAGCTGAAGCGCAAAGACGCGATCAACAAGGTGCTGGCCAACGGGGCGTTGCTGGTCGTCGTGGACAACCTCGACGTCGGCATGGAGCTGTGCAATCTGTTCGCGCCCGAGCACTTTGAAATCCTGACGGAAGAGCCGCGCCGCTGGCTGAAGAAAGTGAAGACGGCGGGCGCCGTATTTATCGGTGCGTGGACCCCGGAATGCGCCGGAGACTTTGTCGCGGGCCCCAGCCATGTTCTGCCCACGGGCGGGACGGCGGCGATCTTTTCCGGCCTGACGGTCGACACGTTCCGGAAGCGGACGAGCGTGATTTCCTTCACGCGGGCCGACCTGCAGGAAGTGGTGTCCGTGATCGAGGCGTTTGGCCGCGTCGAGCAGCTCGATGCGCACACCCGGTCGGCGAAGATCCGGTTTGAGAAGACCTGATCGCTATCCTTCTTCCCGCCCCTTCTTGTTTCTCAATCCATTCCGGTGTTTCGCGTGCATATATCGGAGTCCGATATATCATGTCTGAACATGGGATGTGGGGTTGTCATGAAGTATCTGTGATGGGGTGCAGATGCCGAGAGGCGGCAGACGGGTTGTATGATGTATTCCTGTGCGTTTTGCCTGCCCTGAGCTTGTCGAAGGGGGCCTTTTTGTGGCAAACATTCCAGCGGACATGAATACAAGAATCCGCAAAGCCGTTCGCGAGCTGGCTGCATACACTCCCGGTGAACAGCCGAAGGAGCGCGACATCATCAAGCTCAACACGAACGAGAACGCGTACCCGCCGTCGCCGAAGATCGCGGAGCTGTTCAGCCGTCCGCTGGAGCGCCTGCGTCTGTACCCCGACCCGGTCTGCGTGGAACTGCGCGAGGCGCTGGCGGAATACCACGGCTGCAAGCCGGAACAGATTTTTGTGGGCAACGGTTCGGACGAAGTGCTGGCGATGTGCGTCCGCGCGTTCGTCGAGCGCGACGGATCGATCGGTTACTTCGAGCCGTCGTACTCGCTCTATCCCGTGCTCGCGGCGATCCACGAGATCGCGGTGAAGCCGGTGCGGCTCAACAAGGATTTCAGCTGGAACATGCCGAAGGACTACTCGGCGTCGCTGTTCTTCCTCGCGAATCCGAACGCGCCGACCAGCATCCAGTATCCAGCATCCAGCATCGAATCGTTCTGCCGCAGCTTTCCCGGCGTCGTCCTGGTCGACGAGGCGTATGTGGACTTCGCGGGCTACAACTGCGTGAAGCTGGCGCTGTCGGCGGACAACGTGCTCGTCGCGCGGACGTATTCCAAGTCGTTCTCGCTGGCCGGTCTGAGGGTGGGGTACGTGATCGGCGCGAAGCCGCTGATCGACGCGTTCTACAAGATCAAAGACTCGTACAACATCGACCGTCTCGCGCAGGAAATCGCGCTGGTTGCCGTCCGCGATGCGGCGCACATGCGGCGGAACGTGGAGAGAATCCTGGAGACGCGCGCGCGCGTTTCGGCCGAGTTGGCGAAGCGAGGATTCACCGTGTGCCCGTCCGATACGAATTTCCTGTGGGTCAAGCCGCCGAAACTCGGCGCGAAGAAAGTCTTCGACGAACTGCGCAAGCTCAAGATTCTCGTGCGCTATTTCCCGGGCGAGTTGACCGGCGACCATCTCCGGATCACCGTCGCCACCGAGTCCGAAATGACGGCCCTGCTTTCGTCGCTGGACCAGATTTTCCAAACATTGGAAAATTGACCGGCCGTTTTTACACCCCTTGGAAAATCGCTCTCTTTTTTCGCGTTGAACCCCGCGCTGCGCGGGGCTATTTTAACCGCATGAAAACGCGCTCGGCCAAAGTTGTCCGAAAGACCAGGGAAACCGATATCAGTGCCCAGCTCGAACTCGACGGCGACGGCACGTACCGGGTCAGCACCGGGATCGCTTTCCTCAACCACATGCTGGAGCTTCTGGCCAAGCACGCGCTGTTCAACCTGAAGCTGAAGGCGAAGGGCGATCTCAAGGTTGATTACCACCACACGGTCGAGGACGTCGGCCTTGTGCTCGGCGACGCTTTGAACCAGGCGCTCGGCGACCGCAAGGGGATCTTGCGCTACGGCTGGTCCGTCGTCCCGATGGACGAATCGCTCTCGCGCGTGGCGTTGGACCTCGGCGGCCGGCCGTACCTCGTGTACGAGGTGAAGACGAAGAAGACGAGGATCCGCGACTTCGACCTCGGTTTGATCGAGGAATTTTTCCGCGCGTTCACCGTACAGGCGCGCATGAACCTGCACATCAAGCTGATGTACGGCCAGGAGCCTCACCACGCGTATGAATCCGTGTTCAAGGCGGTGGCCAAGGCCTTGAACATCGCCTGCTCGAAGGACTCCCGCGTGAAGGGAGTGCTTTCCAGCAAGGGACGAATCTAGGAAGTCCAAAGTCGCAAGTCCAAGGTCCAAAATTGAAGACGGCGACTTTGGACTTTAGACTTTGAACTTTGGACTTTGGACTCAGACCATGATCGGCATCATCGACTACGGCATGGGCAATCTCGGAAGCGTCAGCAACGCATTGGCGTTTCTGGGGCTCCCGGCCCGCATTGTCACGCGGCCGGACGAACTGGGCGCGTGCCGCGCGATCATCCTGCCCGGCGTCGGCGCGTTCGGCGACTGCGTGGAGCACCTCGCGAGCCATGGGTTTGTGGACGTGGTGAAGAAGTGGATCGGCGACGGAAAGCCGTTCTTGGGAATCTGCCTCGGCCTGCAGATGCTGTACGAGGGCAGCGAGGAATCGCCGGGTGTTTCGGGCCTTGGAATCCTGCCGGGGCAGGTGCGGCGGTTCAACGTCTCGAAGGACCTGAAGGTGCCGCAGATCGGCTGGAACGGAGTCCGCCAGGTGAAGAAGGATTGCCCGCTCTTCAAGGGCATTCCTGACAACTCGTATTTCTACTTCGTGCACTCGTTCTACGCGCAGGCCGACAAGGATGTGATGGCCGGGCTGACGAGCTACGGAACGGATTACGCATCCGCGATCTGGAAGGACAACGCGGTCGCGGTCCAGTTTCACCCGGAGAAAAGCCAGGCGGCGGGCCTGCAGATGCTGAAGAATTTCGGGGAGTGGATAAGTTGATTCGTAATCGTAATCTTAATCGTGCTCTTAATCGAAGAGGGCGAAGAGGATTACGAGCAAGATTAAGATTACGAGTACGAATAAGATTATGAGCAAGATTCTTGTCATACCCGCGATCGACCTGAAGGGCGGGCGATGCGTTCGGCTCCGGCAGGGAAAGGCCGACGAGGTCACCACGTACTCCGACGATCCGGTCTACATGGCGAAGCGCTGGGCCGACGAAGGCGCGAAATACCTGCACGTCGTCGATCTCGACGGCGCGTTCCAGGGCGCTCCTGTTCATCAGGAAGTCATTGCTCGCATGGTCGCGGCCGTGAAGATCCCCGTCGAAGTGGGCGGTGGATTACGGACCGATCGCGACATTGAGCTGCTCCTTGACTGCGGAGTGGCGCGCGCGATCGTCGGGACGCGCGCTTGGGCGGAGCCGGAGGAACTCAAGCGGCTGGTGGACCGTTTCGGGCACAAACTGGCGGTGGGTATCGATGCCCGCGGCGGCCGCGTCCAGATCAGTGGCTGGACGGAAACGACCGAGGAGGACGCCGTGTCGCTCGCGAAACGCGCGGACGCGATGGGTGTCGGCACGATCATCTACACGGACACGGCGCGCGACGGGATGCTTGAAGGGGTCAACGCGAAGGCGATGGACGCGATCTGCGCGGCCGTTGCATGCTCGGTGATCGCGTCGGGCGGCATATCCTCGACGACGGACATGAAGTTGCTGAAGAGCCTGAAGCGGCCCAACCTTGTGGGCGCGATCGTCGGCAAGGCCCTGTACGAGGGCCGCGTGAAGCTGAAAGACCTGGAGGCATAAGATGTTGCTGCATTTTGACCAGACAGTGCTCGCCAACGGGATCCGCGTCGCCACCGCGAACATGCCGAACGTGGAAAGCGTGGCGATGGGCGTCTGGGTCGGCGTCGGCGGACGCTACGAGGACAAACGCATTTCCGGGGTCAGCCACTTCATCGAGCACCTTCTCTTCAAGGGCACGAAGACGAGGTCGGCGAAGGACATTTCGCAGGCGATCGAGGGGCGGGGCGGCTATTTCAACGCGTTCACCCAGGAGGAGTCCACGTGCTACTACGCGCGGATTTCCGCCGAGCATATCAAGAGCACGTTCGCGATCCTCGCCGACATGTACCTGAACCCGAAGTTCGCGGCGGCGGACATCAACAAGGAGCGCGGCGTCATCATCGAAGAGATCATGATGTACAAGGATCAGCCCCAGCACCTCGTGCAGGAGATCCTCGGCGAGCTGCTGTGGCAGGATCACGCGCTCGGCCGTCCGCTGATAGGAACGACCGATACGGTCGGCAAGGTCTCCCGCGCAGAAATCCTGAAGTTCAAGGACACCAAGTACGTGGCGGAGAACACGATCGTGGTGTTCGCCGGCAAGGTGGATCACGAGGAGTGCGTGAAGCTTGTTGAGCGCACGCTGGGTCGCGTTCGCAAGACCCGCGGGCCTGTCTATCCGGTCGTGACGAAGCAGACCCACCAGAAGGATGTTCGCGTTCTGGCGAAGGACATCGAGCAGACGCACATCGCCCTGGGCATCCGCCTGTTCGGCCGGCACGACAAGCGGCGGTACCCGCTCAAGCTCCTGAGCATCATCCTCGGCGAGAACATGAGCTCGCGTCTCTTCCAGGTGGTCCGCGAGAAGCACGGGCTGGCCTATTCCATTCACAGCAGCACCCAGCTTTTCGACGAGACCGGCGTCCTCGATATCCAGGCCGGCGTGGATTGCGACCGGCTCGGGCGGGCGGTCGAACTGATCCTGAGCGAACTGGCGAAGACGAAGGAGAAGCCGGTGGACGCGCAGGAGCTGCGGCGCGCAAAGGATTACGCGATCGGCCAGCTCCGCATCGGGCTCGAAAGCACGAGCAACCAGATGATGTGGGTGGGCGAGAACCTGATGAGCTACGGCCGGTTCATCCAGCCGAGCGAGGTCGTCCGCAAGATCGAAGCGGTTTCAGAAAAGGACATTCACCGCGTCGCCGGAGAGGTTCTTCACGCCAAGGCCCTCAGCGTCGCGATGGTCACGCCGGGCGCCGGCGACAAGCACGTCCGGCTCATCCGGGAGAAGATGGCTATCCTGGGGTGAGCTGCCGCCCCGCGGCGGACTCCAGCAGGACGATCTGAGCCCGTTCAGCGATCACCCGATCGAGCGGTTCCCCGAAGCCAATCCATCGTGGCGGTCTGCGTTCGTTCCCGCCGCGGAATGTCAGCCGCGCGGAAAGCCACGGGCCAAGAGTGTTTCCCGCCGTAAAGAATCGGCCCGAGAACACAATCGCGTCCACGCCGCCCGCGGCGGCCATTCCGGCCCCGCACGCCGAGAGAATGCGATTCTCCAGCACGGATCGCGCGAGACGCAAGTCCGCCGCTTCCGGCGCAAACACGTCGTCGAGCATGACGGGGCATCCGGCGAGCCCGAACAGCCCGCTTTGCCGGGTGAGCGCGTTGTTGATCTGCTCGGGCCCCCACCCGAGCTTTCGCGCCAGCATCAGCACGATGTTCGGATCCAGCTCCCCGCAGCTCGTGTGGCCTGGCAGCCCTTCCAGGGGCGTCGCGCCGCTCGTGCACATGAGAGGGCGATTTCCGAGCACGGCCACGATTTCCGGGTGCGGCTCAAGGCAGATGGAAAGAACCCGCGCGCTGCGCGGCGAAATACCCGTGCTACGGATCGCGTGCGCACACGCCGCCTCATGGTAGATGCCGTGGTAGCCCTGCCTTCGCAGTCCCAAGGATTCGGAAAGTTCGTTGTCGATGCCGTACGTGGACTCACGGCGCGGCAGGCGGGAGAAGAAAGCCGTTTCGAAAAACAGGACGGTCGGCATGCCCGGGAAGACCCGGCGACATCCTTCCAGCAATGACAGGACCACCGGGAGATGCAGGGGCGCTTCCTCAACCAGCCCGGCGAGCGCGGTGATGCTGGAGGAGTCGGCAACGACCGGGCCTCGGAACCCGGTTCCGCCACAGCTGGCGCGAACGGCGAGCGCCTCCGGCCGGCTGCCGGCGAGATGGGCGCGAAGCGCCTGCAGGTTTCGGTCGATGCCGGCGGCATCCATCTGCCCCGCTTGGGATCGGCTTGCCTCCGCGCACGTCAGGGACCAGTCGATCGAGCGGACGCCCGGCTTGAGAACGAGAATGTTCATACGATGATTCCTTTTCCTCGGGATTTCGATTCGATCGCGAGAAGCGAATAGGTGCT
>CAYQYB010000105.1:0-8464 GCA_964421535.1 uncultured Verrucomicrobiota bacterium
GGATGGCGTCGCGGATGTCCTCGTCGCCGAGGTCGAGGAACGAGTAATCCGCGCCGGCGTTCGTGGAAATGTACACGCCCGTGTTGTCGTACCCCATGACATCCGCGTCGATGCCGAAGCGGACCAGTTCGAACGAGCCAAATCCCGAGCCGAGTTCGGTCGAGGTCCGGAGGTTGAAGCCCGAGAAGGCGGTGTTGGCGGAGTCATGGCGCGCGAGGAAGGACCAGTAGCCGGAGAAGAGGACGTTGCTCAGCCCGCGGCCGACCGCGTGGGTCCCGCTCTCGCCCCACGAGTAGAGTCCGTCAAGCTCGCTGACGCTGTCCACGTACATCGAGCCCTGCGAGCCGGAGTCCAGCACGATCCAGCTTTTGAAGCCGGTGCCGGCGTTGTCGCCGGGATTCCAGCCGAGTGGATACGGATCGTTGTCCGCATCGTCGGAGCCGACGAGGTCGGCGAAGGACGCGGACGAAACAAGGAGAAGCGCGGCCAGGATTCGGATGGAACGGTCAACGCTCATGTTGCGCCGTCTACTGCACGTCCATGCGGAACAGAAGATTTGTCTCGGATGCCGGAATATAGAACGTCATCCAATGGCCGTCGCCTTCGACGGGGGCGATCTGCCACGGGCCGGTCGCCGACGTCGAAAACGCGCAGGCCTGCCAGGCCGGCGCGACCAGGCTGGGTGTGGAGAACACGCGGTAGATCTTGCCGCGCACGCTGTAGAATTCGATCCGCACGTAGCCCGCCGCGGCGAGGCCGCGCTCGGCGTAGAAGAAATCGCTCGGGTCGTCCGCCAGCGTGCCGGCGATGTACTCGTCCCAGTTGGAAACGTGGTCGCCGTCGAGATCGTCGTTCGGGTTGAGTTCCTCGATGGTGGTCACGAAGGGATTGGACGACCAGTAGAGAACGGCCTCCTCCCACTCGTCCGGTATGCGATCGCCGTCGCTGTCCGTTCCGGCCGTGATGTTGATGGCGATGATGTCGCCCGGCTTGCCGACGTTCGGGAGCGAGTTGGTTTCCATGATCAGCCGCTCGCCCATGTGGTCGGAGACAACGACGGTGAACGTGGCGCCCGTGACCGCGGCGTAGGCGACGTAGCGCGTGCCGCGGTTGTCGTCGAGCGGGACATAGAGCGCGAAGTTGACGCCCGGCGAGAGCGAGCCGGTCACGTGGTGGCGGGTGATCTCGTTGGTGCCGATGCGGAGGATCACGTCGCCCGGGTGGGTACCGGTGTACGGCCAGCCGAACTCGTCGCGCACCTGCCCGTAGTAGATGCACATGGGCTGGGGGAGCGAAGCGAAGGCGGAAGGCGGAAGGCGGAAAGCGGAAAGCAAAGCAAGGAAGATGAAACCTGAAACCGGAAACCTGAGTATCCGGGCCAATGGGCCCATCAGTTGTCTGTCGCTTCTTCTCTTCATCGCCTCACACTCAGGTTTCAGGTTTCCGTCCTCAGGTTTGTCTTACTCTCCCCAATACGAATACGTCTGGAAGTAGATCTTGATGTCCTTGATGCCCGCGCCGTCGCGCGTGCCGTTGACATCCTGCCCGTAGATGAACCGCTCGATCGCCTCGTCCGCGTCGGACAGCAGGGTCCGGCCCGGAATGATCAGGAGCCAGCGGGAGTTCCAGACGGACCGGCCGATCAGCCGCGCGTTGTTGCACGTTTCGGCGGCGTCGAACTGGCCCTTGTCGTGGTACGCGCGGAGCGAGGCGTAGCGCCGGGCCTGCGCGAGGCTTCCGGGCAGGGAGTCGAAGAGCGGGATCCAGTCCGGGTTGTCGAGGTCGGACTCGCCGATGTCGAACGGCAGGGGCAGGGCCTGGTCGAGGATCTTCCACGACCTGAGCTCGCCGCTGTTGCGGGTCGGGGAGCGCATGACGTCCTCGCCGACGGGGATCAGGTATACGCGCGGCTCGTTCGCCAGCCCGCCGCCGGAGGTCGTGTTGGTGTTGAAGGTGATGTTGTAGCCGCTGAACCAGATGCCGACGGAGCGGATCTTCGTCGCGCAGTGCGTGGGGTCGTAGGCGTTGTCGCCGCCGGCGAGCGGCAGGCCGAAGTAGTTCAGGCCGGCCTGGACGCGGGTCGAGAACGGGATCACGATGCCGGGCTCGCGGTTGGTCGTGTCGGAGAACGGGATGCAGTACTCGCGGAACTCGGGCACGTCGTACAGGTTGTCCTTGCGGTACTGCTCGAGCGTATTGCGCCAGGTCTCGTCGCTGGAGGACGAGGGCGAGACGCGGAACAGCTCGCTGCGCAGGGAGAAGCGGCTGCTCTCGTTGTCCGGGTTGTTGAAGCCCATGCGGGACTTCACCACGTCCCAGTCGGCCTTCATCCGGGCCATGATATCGGAGAGGCCGGGGTCGCCCTGCGCGGAGGCGAGCATCGGCGTGCCGTCGGAGCTCATGCGGCCGAGGCTGCGCGTGCGGGCGATGTCGGAGAGGAAGTCGCTGCCGGGCGTGAGCGCGGTGTCGCTGTTCAGCAGGCCGGTCTCGTAGTCGTAGGCCTTCGCGGCGAGGTAGACGTAGCGGGCCGCGAGCTCGAACGACGCGTTGTACTTCTGGAGCGCGTCGTCGCGGAAGATGCGGAAGAGCATGTCGGCGTAGCGGTTTTCCTGGACGCGCTGGCCGGCGCGCGAGCGCGCTTGCGCGCGGTCGGCGATCAGCCGCTCGCCCTTGTTCATGGTGTTCACGACCTTCTGGTGCATCTGTTCGAGGTCGGCCACCGCGGCGAGCACGTCCGACTGCAAGGTGAGCTGGGCGCCCAGTGCCTGCACGAAGTCGTTCGCGCCCCAGATGAGGGCCGAGTTGTACTCGTTCGTCTTCAGCGTCAGCGCGAGTTCCTCGTCCCAGCGTTCCTGCAGGCCTTTTCGCCCGAGGATGCCCCAGTCCATCGCGTGCGTGCCGGCCATCTTGGCCCACTTCAGGACGGTGATCCCGTAGCCGGCGATCTTGTCCGGGTCGACGGTGACGAGCGCCACCGGCGAGGAAATGCCCGCCGCGCCCGTGATCGTCCCGGGGATCGTCCGGGCGAGGGATTCGGCGATCTGGGTGCCGGCCTCGGCGATCAACGTGCCGACATCCTTCGTGACTTCCAGGCCTTCCAGGGTACTGCTGGTCGTTGTCTTGTGGTCGCTGTTTTCCTTGACCAGGTCCCACTCGCTCGCGATCCGCGACGCCGTCGCGTTGAGATGGTTGAAGTCGTTCTGCAGTCCGCCCATCCCGTTGTTGAACGAGGCGACCTTGTTCCGGAGGCTGTACCACGACTTCACGAAGTCCCACAGCGCCATCTGGATCTCGCCCTGAGCGGGCCGGCGGCCGGTCCACGTGGGCGGCTTCACCTTGAGCCCGTCCTCCGCGATGTAGATGGTCACCGTCTGAGTCGACGCGCCCTCGATCGCGCCGCGCGTCAGCAGGTAGTCGTACTTGTGCCCGCTCGCCGAGTTGGTCGTGAACGTGTAGCCGTAGAGTTCGACCTGGTACGGCGTGCCCGTCGGCGCGGTGCCGAAGAGGTCTTCCACGTCCATGATCTGGTAGTTGATCAGGTCCGGCCCCTCGTAGCCCTGCGGATAGGTCTTGCCCGGCCCGATGTCGTCGGGGTAGGGCATGCCGTAGATTTCGATCAGCCGGTTGTGGTAGTCCGTCTCGCTCTCGGCCGCGGCGACGGCGAGGCTGTTGGCCGACTCCGCCTGCTCGCGCAGCCGCTCCGTGCAGCCCTGCGCGTGGTCGAAGGCGGCCGCGGCGTTCTTCATGGCCGCCAGCGCCCGCTCGTAAATCTGCTCGAAGTGCGTCTTGCCGTCGTCGATCTCGCCCGGCGTGATGTCGAACGGAACGACGTTGCGGTCGAGCCCGAGCGGGTTCATGCCGAGGTCGGCGTTGTCCATCGTGGTCTGGACTTCCTGGAGCGCGGCGGAGATCTCGGCCAGCTCCGGCACCGTGACGCGGTCGATCTTCTGGATGCCCTCCGGCTCGCCGCCCAGGCCGCCCACCTGCGTGGTGTTGGTGAGCTCGTAGACCAGCAGCGAGTTGCAGACGACCCAGTCGACGTACGCGCCCTGGCCGGCACGGCTGCTCCAGCCGTCGAGGCCCCACTGGCGGTTCGTGTTGCTGTCGCGGTACAACGCGGGGCCTTCCTCGTTGCCCTCGACGTACTTCTCGCGGAACGCGCGGCTGACGACTTCCGCGCCGGTGCGGGCCTTCGCCGCGGCGGCCTCGGCGAACTTCTGCTCGTCGTAGAAGTCGGAGCTGACGGACGCGTTGCCGACCAGCGTGGCGCCGGGGGTCGTGTTCCAGCCGAAGTTGGTGTTGGACATCAGAAGATAGAAGCCCCAGAGCGCGCTGAGGTAGTGGCCCCACGCGTCGCCGTGGCCCTGCGGGTAGAGCACCTTCGCGTCCTCGGCGGTGATCAGGCCGGTCGTGTTGGTCGTGTCGCCCTTGATGTTGTAGTTCATCGCGTACGCGACTTCGCCGCCGTTGATCCCGCGCGTGTAGTTCCAGATCAGGCGGTTGTAGATCGGCGTGAGCTGGACCGACGGCTGGAGCGTGTCGTCGCGGCCGCGCAGGAGCGCGAGCTCCTCGCCGAGGAGCGTGGCCTCCTGGTTCATGAAGCAGAACAGCGAGGACCACTCGGAGCCGTAGTGGTCGTACCACTGGCTGTCCGTGCCGAAGCCGATGGTCGGGTCCTGCGCGTCGGCGTAGGCCTCGTTGCCGAGGAGCATATAGAGATCGGCGAGCCGGCTGGCGGCGAAGAGGACCGCGTCGTTGTCGCCCGGATCGTTGATGCCGGACTCGATGCTGAGCTTCTTCGCCCGGTTGAGGACCGTCTGGTAGATCTGGATGAGGCCGAACGCATCGAGGTCGTCGGGGTTCAGCGCGACGTCGCCCTCGTACGGACCGCCGGCCTGGCTGATCATGCTGATCAGCATGTCCGGGCTGTTCACGGTCATGTCGTGGTAGCGCTGCTCGAACGGGTTGATGCCGTTCATCACGCGCTGGACCCAGCCGGGCGCGAGGTTGTAGGCCCAGAGGCTCCAGTTCGTTCCGCTCGGGCCGCTTCCGTCCGCGCGGCGGTACCGGACCGCGAAGTAATTGTCCCGCAGCGTGAACGGGTTCGCGCCTTCAATGTTGACGCCGATGCTGCCGGTCACGATGCCCGCGCCGTACGAGAGCCACGTTTCGTAGTTCGTGTTCGGCGGCAGGCCGCCGTTCGGCTCCGCGTAGCGCCAGTCGAACTCGTAGTCGATGCCGCGCCCGCCGAAGTCGGAGGCGTACCGCATGGACAGTTTCTCGTCGAGGGCGTCGGACGACTCGATCACGTCGAGGAAGCTGCTGTAGAGCTCGGGCACGACCTTGATGACCGTCAGGCTGACCGGCAGGGCGGGGGAGACCTGCTGGGTGTTCCGGCTGTTGTTGAACGCCAGGGTCACGTAGCCGATCGCGCCGGTGTTTGCGCTCAGCGCGGAGCAGAGCGCCGCGTTGACGTAGGGCACGTTCGCGACGATCGGCGTGATGTTCGTCGGCAGCGCGTTGACCGCCTGCCGCCACGCGTTCCCGTCGGTGGCGGTGAGAAGGTCCGCGAGCGCGAACGCCTCTTCGCGGTCCAGCGTGTCCAGAAGGTTCGGCAGGAGGTACCCGCCGCCCGTCAGGGTCGTGTCGTACATTCCCTTCAGGCGGAGCTGGCCGGCGGCGCCCTGGTTCGGGTCGTAGTACAGCCGTCCCTGCAGCGCGGGCGGCAGGCCGGAGATGATGTACTTCGACGTCGAGAAATCCTTGCGGGCGACGCCCGCGGCGACCATCGCGTCGATCACCGACTGTTCGAGGTCCGCGCCGTGCTCGACGACCGGATCGAACAGGGAAACGCTGTGCCCCTGGCCGTTCGTCAGCGACTGCTCGTACAGGACGTCCACGCTGAGCTCGTGCCAGATGTCGGGCAGGCCGCGCGTGGCCATCGTGAGCGTCTCCGCGATCCTCATCTCCGGAACATCCTCCGGCCAGGTGATCGTGTACGTCATGTCCAGCGGGTTGCCCGCGGACCCGCCCTGGATCGGCGGGTTGTTCGTCGGGAGCCACGGGAGTTCGCGGCCCATCGGCGGCTGGCTCGCGGCGCTCAGGCTGGGGAAGTAGAACGTCGGCTGCATCGTGTAGAAGAACCGCATCAGCGCGCTGGTCGAACCGCCCGTGTTGCCGGCGGCCTTCGCCCACCACGCCTCCTTGCGGTCCTCCCACGCCGGGCCGCGGGACGTCGTCGTGTTGGTGCACGGCGGCATTCCGCTGAGCGGCATCGGCGGGTAGATCGGGTTCCCTGCGACGACCGGGTAGGTGAAGGAGTAGGTCGAGTTGGTGCGGAGCACTTTGTAGGCCTTCATCGCCGGGCTTCCGGAGGCGTCCGCGTACTGCGCCAGCGCGAACGGCTCGGACGTTTCCGGCTTGTTCAGATCGTCGCGAAGCGCGTACACGATGCTGCCGAGGACCATCGCGTGCTCCTCGTTGGGGTTGTAGCCCGCGACGCCGGGGTTGTTCTGGCTGTAAACCGACGGGCCGCCGCCGAGCAAGCCGCCGCCCAGCCCGCTCGCCATGACGATCTGCGTCGCGTTCGTGGGCCACACCGTGTTGTAGCGCAGGACCAGCGACGGGTAGTAGACCATCGCGGGCATGTCGGTCATCGCCGTCGGCCGAGCCCACCAGATTTCAAGCAGGTTCGTGTTGACGGCGAAGATGTGGGACGCGCTGTCCGGGCTGAGCTCCGTGGGATAGTTGTAGAAGTTGATGTTGTACCGCGTGCCGAGGTACGAGTCCGCGTAGATGTAGCCCGGGAACGCGGTCAGGTCCTCCACGTCCGTGCTCGCGAGGTGGAACGAGGCGGACCAGTCCGGCGAGCCGTGCAGCGTGCCGTAGTTCCCGTTGACGACGTCGCGGATCACCGAGCCGCGGCCCTCGTCCATCGGGTAATACGCCGCGAGGTGTTCCGTGTCGCGCGGGAGCGTGCGGCTCATGTTGTTGCTGATCTCCTCCGCCGACCGCGCGACGTCCCAGATCCGGACCTCGTCGATCTTGCCCTGGAAGAAGGAGCTGCCCCGCACCGAGTGGCCGATCCACAGGAGGTGGTTCGCGGACCCGAGCGGGTGCGCGGCCGGCGTGGTCGCGCGGAGCTGGCCGTCCACGTAGAGCATCACGTTCGTGCCGTCATAAACGCCGGCGAGGTGATGCCACTGGTTCGTCTCCGCCGACGGCAGGCTCCAGGTCGCGAAGCCGGCGTGCGTCCACATGTACACGTCCGAGCCCCAGCCGAACGCCAGCTCCCACTCGTTGGAGCCCGTGAAGTCGCTGGTGTCGGTGTGCGCCAGGATCGGGCCGTCGTTGTTCGGGGTCCGCCCGGTCCGGTAGGCCCACGCCTCGGCGGTGAACCCGTTCGTCCCGCGAAGGTCCGAGTCGATCGTCGACTCGACGTACTCCGTGGACCCGTCGAAGTTCAGCACGTAGTTGTCGTCCGCCCACGGCAGGATCTCGGCCGCGATGTCCCAGTTCTTCGCGTCCAGGTCGAACAGCGTCTTGTCGGTGTGCGAGACGGCCTCGATCACCTCGAACCAGATGTTGTCGTCCGTGTTGTACTGGAGCAGGGCGTGCCCCAGTTGCTTCGCCGTGATCGCCCGCCGGCCCGTCGAAAGCTCGGCGTTGTTCGCCGGCTCCTGCCACGCGATCGCCGCGGTGAGCGCGGACGGAATGATGATCGGGGCGGTGTTGGTCGCCGAGTCGCCCAGCACGTAGTACTGAGAGTCGTTCGGCCAGTCCAGCGAGTACTGGTCGACCTCGAACGGCCACACCACGCCGCGCTCGTCCATGTGCTCCCAGTAGATCAGCACGTCCCACGGGCTGTCCACCGTGCGCTGGATGCCGAACACCCAGTTGTACTTCGGGCCGTCCGTTCCGTACTGGTACACCATCGTGCCGCTGCCGGACTTGATGTCCGGGATCAGGTCGTCGATACCGTAGTAGTGGTCGTCGGGCAGGAGCCGCTCGCCGATGTCCGCGTAGAGCGTCAGGCTCGTCGGCCGCAGGACCTGGATCGGCTGGATGTCCAGCGATCGGCTGAAATTGCCGTCCTCGTAGTACTCGAGCAGGGCCATGCCCTCGACGCCGTCGGCCCGGATCACCTGGTTGAGCCCGGCGCCGTCGATCCAGACGCCGTTGACGAGCTGGGTGACGATGACGGGATTGCCCTGCGCGTTCTCGTTGGTCACCGTGGTCATGATCGGCCGCGTGACGTAGTTGTTGTAATGGATCGCGGCGAACACCTGCTGGCCGTTGGCCACGAGTTGGACCGCGGGCGCGTAGTACGGCTGCTCCGTCCAGAACACCCGCGCCGGCCGGTCGCGCGGCAGCGAGGCGATCGTGTAGACCGTCTTCATCACGCCGCTCGTCGTGTTCCAGTCGATCTCCACGTTTCCGCCGGCGGCCGCAATGACCTGGCGGG
>CAYQYB010000106.1:0-8456 GCA_964421535.1 uncultured Verrucomicrobiota bacterium
AGGTTCGTCAGCGGCTTCTCGGCATCGAAATCCTTGGCGTCGACGTACTTCGCCGCGCTGATCTTTTCGTTGATGAAGTAGGCGATGAGCGAGGTCAGGATCATCAGGATACGCATGACGAAGATCCAGACGATCAGCGTGCCGCACATCGGGTTGCCGAGGAGGGCGAGGGCGAGAAGCGCGATCAGGGCGACGCCCGTCACGCCGTACGTCTCGAAGCCGTCGGCCGTCGGGCCCACGCTGTCGCCGGCGTTGTCGCCGGTGCAGTCCGCGATCACGCCCGGGTTCTTCGGATCGTCTTCCGGCAGCTTGAACACGATCTTCATCAGGTCGGAGCCGATGTCCGCGATCTTCGTGAAGATACCGCCGCAGATACGCAGCGCGCTCGCGCCCAGCGACTCGCCGATCGCGAAGCCGATGAAGCAGGCGCCGGCGATTTCGGTGGGGAGGAAGGAGAGGATGCAGATCATGAAGAACAGCTCGACGCTGACGAGCAGAAGGCCGACGCTCATGCCGGACTTCATCGGGATCGCGAGCGGAAGCCACGGGTTGCCGCGCAGGGCGGAAAAGGCCGAGCGGGAGTTGGCCTGCGTGTTGATCCGGATGCCGAACCAGGCGACGCCGTACGAGCCGAGAATACCGAGGATGGACGCGCCGAGGATGATCGCAATGTCCTTCAGGGACTTGTGTTGCAGGCCGAAGTAGTAATAGAACACGCACGCGCCGATCAGCAGCCACAAGACCGCGAGGAACTTGCCCTGCTGGATCAGGTACGTCTTGCAGGTTTCCCAGATCGTCTGCGAGACGTTGTCCATCGACGAGTGGACCGGCATCGCCGTCGTCTGCTTGTACTGGATCAGCCCGAAGATCAGGCCGATGACGCACACCACGAGGCCGGCGTACATCAGGTGCAGGCCGCTGACGGACCCGAACTTGACGAGGCTGAGGTCGGGCAGATTGATGTCCGCCTCGCTCGCAAAAGCGGGGGACAGGCCGAGCGTCAGCAACATCACAACAACCACGAATCCAAGCAACTTGTTCATTTCCTACTCCTTCTTGTTGGCCAAAGCGCGTGTTTCATACATCACCGAGAGTGGGGTGGCAATAAGATTTGCCGCCGCGGGTGGGTCCATCGTTGAAACTGCCTGTGCGACAGATGGTTATGAAAGCCGCACCGAGGGACAAGATAGGGCGAGGCGTCCCCCCCCGAGCCGCAGACGGCTCACCGGGGACGGTTCGCCCTACCAAAGGTTCGCCCGCGCGCTCACTCCCGCTTCGCGCGGACGGCGTGTTGCGGAGCCGATCATTTTCCAGATTCCGACAACACGGCGGCAAGGAACTGCACCGAGGGGGAGTCCTTGAGCAGTCCGGCTTTGATGATTTCGGCCGTCCGGGGGTCCGCCGGAAAGCGCATCGCGGCAAGCCGGACGACATGGGCACAGACCACCGGGTTCCGGGAGTGGTTCGCGACTTTCCCGAAATCCGCGTCCATGGCTTTCTTCAGACCGTCCAGCGCGGCAGGAGTCGTCAACTCCGTCAGCGCGAGCGCGGCGGCGGAACGCACGTACATGTTTTCGTCGCCCAGCAGCTCGGATAGAAGGGGCACGCAGTCCGGCCGGTTGATCCGGGCCAGCGCGTTCGCGATTTGGATGCGCAGGTCAGCGAGCCGCCGGTTCTCGTCTGCGGTATTGTCCTTCTGCCCGGCCAGCGCGCCCAGCACGGCCATGCCCGCGCTCTTCTTCGGCGGGCGCTTCTCGATCAATTGCTGGAGGACGGGAAGGCCCGAGTAGTCGCCATGTTTTGCGAGGGCTTCCGTGATCCGTACCGCCGTGTAGTCCCATTCCGGATTCTGCAGGCTCTGCCGGACGAGATCGATCTTCGACTTGTCCCCAAGCTCCAGCATGCCGGTCGCGATCCACGTCTTGAGCCAGTTGTCGTCGGGATATTTGTCGACCACTTCCGCCAGAACCGCGCGGCCCTTTTCGCCGCCGTACAGCACCATGATCCGCACGACCTGCGGGCGATGATCCGGCGCGTCGTTCGAATCCATGAATCCCTTCTTCGTCTTCGCCAGCGTCGCCTTCGACCATTCAAACCCGGCGTCGTTGCCGGCCTCGACCAGCAGGGTGGCGGCGTACAAGTTGTCCCACGGGTCGTTGAGGGTCATCAGCCCGCCCTTGGTCATGCCCTTGAGGATGTCGATGACGGTCTGGTCCTTGTATGTCAGCAGCAGGCTGCGAAGCGCCGCGCGCTTGTCGATCGCCGCGATGCCCATGCCTTTCTTGAATCGGCTGAGGGCGGGGACCGCGCGCGGATCGTTCGCTGTATCGAGCCCGTGGATCGCGGCGAGGTAGTAGATCGAGTGGAGCATGCCCTGCGAGAACTCCGTGAGCTTGTCGATGATCGCCTGCCGCTTGTCGTCCGGCAGGTCCTTGTCGGAGGCCAGGTACCCGAGCAGGCGGAGCGCGCTGTTCACCGACTCTTCTTCCGGCGCGGCGGTCTGCTTCATCAGGAAGTCGTACGCGGCATCGGGTCGCGCGATGGCCAGGCCCTTCACGCAGCGCGACTTGATGTCGGGGTACGGGATGTACTTGAGCCCGTACTCGAAGAACGCGGCCGCATCCTCCTTGTAGCCCGCGTGCACGAGCTGGAACGCGGAGTCGACCCAGGACTCGTACTCGCTCGCGTAGGAGCTTTCGACGTCCGTGCCCGCGTCGGAAAGGACATCGCTCTCGGACGCGCCCATGCCCATGCCGACGAGCGCGCCCAGCGCGGTTGTCAGCTGTTCATCCTTGGAGACCTGCGTCTTTGACTTCAGCCCGGCGACGAGCTGGTCCAGCGCTTCCTTGCGCTGAGCGGGATCCAGCGCGGTCTTTCCCTCTTCCACGAGATAGTCCACGACGATGCCGTTGTAGTCGCCCTCGAGCGCCTTCTTGGACAGGAAATCCTGCAGAGATGCGGAAGCCGCGGGCGGCGGTTGAGCGGGCGCGGCGGGAGCCGGGGCCTCTACTTCCGCAACGGCGGGAGCGGCAACGACGGGAGTGGGAGTAGGAGCGGGAGTTGGAGTGGGAGTGGGAGCCGGAGTGGGAGCCGGAGTGGGAGCCGGGGTTGGCGCGGGTGCGGCGGTTGTTCCCGAGTATTGCTTCAGCAGTTCGACGATCTCGGTGAAGCCGCGCTGTTCGGCGAACTGGCCGACGGTTTTGCCGCCCATCATCTTCGTGTTCGGGTCCGCGCCGTTCTTGAGCGCGCGCTCCGCGGCGGCCTTGTCGTTCTTGGACACGGCATCGAACAGCGCCCGGTTCTCGGCGGAGCCGGCGAAGGCGGGCGTGATGTTGAGAAGGCAGAAGACGACAAGAAGACCTAGGCCGTGGCGGCGGTTCATAATCCCTCCTCTTGTGAATCAGGGCTGTGCGGACTGAAGTAGTACACAATTTTCCAAGGTTTGGAAAATCCTGCGTGATTTTTTCCAACCATTGGAAAAATCGCCGGGTCTCCGACCCGGCGAATGCCGGCCGCGGGTTTCGCGGATCAACACGGACGCTCCTCCATATATCGGACTCCGATATATCATTACGGCGATTGCAAGCGATGGGGAGGGGCGCGGAGGGATGCGAATGAAAGAGGGCGGTAGCGAGGCCTGGCGTGGTTTGAGTGCGAGAGCGGATTACGCCTGCGGGGCTGCCGGGGGTGGTTCAGCCGGTGCGGCGGGCGCCTGGACAACCGGCATCGGGCCGGGCTTGTACTGCACCTTCAGGTCTTCGCGGCTGTAGGCCGGATGGCTGTAGGTGGAATCCATTTTGATCGCGTCGACGGGGCAGGATTCCTCGCACTGGGAGCAGTGTGTGCAACGGTCGATGTAGAGGGTCATCGAGAAGCGGCGGATGAGTTTGCCGGCCTCGTTCTTGTACTCGTATTCCTTGTTGATCTCGATCGCCTCGGCGGGGCAGTCGGTCTCGCACCGCTTGCAGCCGATGCACTTCTGCGTGTCCATGACCGGCTTGCCGCGGAGGCCCTCGGGCTGTCCGATGCTCTTGAAGGGAACTTCGACCGTGGCCGGCTTGCGGAAGAGGTGCCGGGTGATTTCAGGAAGCATCGCTGCGAACTTCAATTTCATTTCAGAAATCCTTTAACGAGAACCACGATCGCGAGCTGAAGGACGGCCAGCGGCGCGAGATAGCGCCAGCTGAAGGCCACCATCTGGTCGATGCGGATACGGCCCATGACGGACTTCACGGCCGCGAGAACCACGACGATGGCGAGAGTTTTCAGGATAAACCAGAGAAAGCCCCAGCCGAGTCCCCCGGGGAACCCGCCGAGAAACAACGCGGCGATAAAGCCTGCGCCGACGACCATCTCCACGTCGATCAGCAGGCGGAACATCGCGAGCTTGCGGCCGGAGTATTCCGTGAACGCGCCGCCGACGATTTCCGTTTCGGCCTCGGGAATATCGAACGGGATGCGCTCGAGTTTCGCCTGGAGGCAGACGAGCGCGACCGGCAAACCAAGGAACAGCGTGATCAAAACGTGCAGCGGGTGATCTTGGAAGTAGGCGGCGATCTCCGCCAGCCGCCAGCTTCCGGCGAGGACGGCGGGGGAGAGCAGCGCGAGGAACAGCGGGACTTCGTAGGAGAAGAGAAGCGTCAGCACGCGCACGCCGCCCAGCGCGGCGAACATGCTGCGGGAGGCCCAGCCCGCGAGAAAGTAGGCGAGGCTCGGGATCGAAAGAAGGTACGCGATCACGATGATGTCGCCCTGGAACGACGTCATGCTCTCGATCTCGACGTTGTAATGCCAGACCGGGAGGAGCAGGGCGGCGGTGCAGACGGACGCAAGCCCGAGGATGGGCGCGGCGGCGAACATGCCGCGGTCGGCCGCGGCCGGCACGATGTCTTCCTTGGCCATCAGCTTGATGAAATCGGCGATGGGCTGGAGGAGGCCGAATGTCCCGGTGTACGTCGGGCCCATGCGGTTCTGGAAGCGCGCATACAGCTTCCGGTCCAGCCATTCCACGAAGGTGGAGTAGACGAACAGGAACAGCAGGCCCGGGAACACGAACAGATACGCGAACGTTTTGAAGGCAGCTTCCATTATTTCCGAAACTCCAATCCGTACTTCCTCAGCGTCTCCCAATCCCAAATCTTCGATTCGCCGGTGCGGATATCCGTGATCTCGGTCATGCGGTCCGTGCAGGACATGCAGGGATCGATGCCGGCCATGATGATGGGCACGTCGGCGACGTAGGAATGCTTGAGCATGTACAGCGTCGCCGGCCAGTTGGCCAGCGTCGGCGCGCGCACCTTCACGCGCTCCGGCTTGTCGGTCCCGTTCGAGCGGATGTAGTGGATGTCCTCGCCGCGCTGGGCCTCAACCCGGCTCACGACCTCGCCCTCGGGCACCTTCTTGGGCGCCTTCACGCGGATTTCGCCGGCGGGAAGGTTTTTCAGGACAAACTCGCAGATGTTGTAGGACTCCATCAGTTCCATCGCGCGAACGACCACGCGGGCCAGCAGATCGCAGCCTTCGCTGGTCTGGATATGGAAGGGAACGTCCAGGGCGAACGCCGAGTAGGGGTCATCCTGCCGGACGTCGGTGGCGATGCCGGATGCGCGGGCCATGGGGCCGGTGGCGCACAGTTCGGCGGCCTTTTCCTTCGGCAATTTGCCGACGCCGGCGATACGGGCGACGAACGACGGCTCGGTCGCGCCGATGTTCAGATAGTACGCCGTGCGCTCGCGCAGGATCTTCAGGGCGTCCAGGCACTTCGCGATCTGGGCCTCGTCAATGTCGCGGCGCACGCCGCCAAAGGTCTGGAGGCAGTAGTGAATGCGGTTTCCGGAGAGCATCTCGAGCAGGTCCATGACGACTTCGCGGTCGCGCCACGTGTACATGAAGAACGTGTCGAAGCCGACCTCGTGGCCGGCGACGCCGAGCCAGAGCAGGTGGCTGTGCACGCGCTCCAGCTCGCCGATCAGCGTGCGGAGATACTCGGCGCGCTTGGACACCTGGATGCCCATCAGCTTCTCCACGCCCTGCACGAAGCACGAGGTGTGGGCGTTCGAGCAGATGCCGCAGATGCGCTCCATGAGGTAGATGTTCTGGACGTAGCTGCGGCCTTCCGCCAGCTTCTCGATGCCGCGGTGGTTGTAGCCGAGACGCAGGTCGGCGTTGACGATGAACTCGCCGTCGACCTCCAGGCGGAACGATGTGGGCTCCTTCAGCGCCGGGTGCTGCGGTCCGATGGGGATGGTGTACGTACTCATTTGATCACCTCGGTTTCGCGATCGTACTGCCAGTCCTTCCGCAGCGGATAGACCCCGTCGGGCCAGTCGTCGGGCAGGACCAGGCGTCTCGGATCGGGATGTCCTTCGAACTTCACCCCCAAAATATCGTGCACTTCGCGCTCGTAGAGCGTCGCGCCCGGATACACCTCCGTGATCGTGCGCACCGCGGGCGACTGGCGGTCGACGAGCGTCTTGAGCGTGACGACCACGCCGGGCCGCGCGAAATGGTAGTTGATCTCGATGTTCGCGGTCGTGTCGCGGCCGGAGATCGTGGAAATGTGGAAAATATCGAGCTTCTCCCGGAGCATCCGGCAGGACTCGACGATGTCCTGCGGCTGGACGGTGATGAACACGCGGCGGACATCGGTCTTCAGGTCCGAGAATTTCCCGGCCAGGTTCTGCTCGATTGCGCTTTTGACTTCTTCAACCGTGATCATCGGATTCCCGCCTACTTGTTGATCTTCTCCAGGAGCTTGGCGATGCCCGCGACAATCGCGTCCGGCCGCGCGCCGCAGCCGGGGATATAGACGTCCACCGGGATGACGGCATCGACTCCGTTGAGCACATTGTACGCGCCGCGGTACACCTCGCCGGAGCACGCGCAGGACCCGACGGCGACGACAAACTTGGGCTCGGCCATCTGCTCGTAGATCCGCTTCAGGCGCGGCGCCTGCTGGCGCGTCACCGGGCCGGTGCAAACGAGGACGTCCGCGTGGCGAGGGGAGCCCTTCAGGAGGACTCCGAAACGCTCGGGGTCGAACCGGGGCATCAGCGCGGCGATGACTTCGATATCGCAGCCGTTGCACGAGCCGCTGTTGAAATGCAGAAGCCACGGCGACGACACCCGGGACCATTTAACTAGTTTCTTTAGGGGCATTTTCGACTACCTCAAAATCAGCGCGGTGATCGACAGCACGATCATCACCAGGTACACGAGGCCGATCACCGCCAGCACGGGCGATCCGCCCGGGATCGTTGCGACAACCAGCGCCGCGACGTGCATCATCGTGAAAAACAGCGCGGCGTAGAAGAACAGCTTGTAGCCGAGCTGAAACTTCTGGGCCGGGACGTCTTCGCCGCACGCGTACTGGGCCAGCTTGCCGCCCTGGTCCTTCAGCTTCGGGGCGATCAGGTCGCCCAGACGATAAAGCCCATAGGCCAGCACGCCGAACAGGACGAATCCCGCCAGCGGCGTCAGCAGCATTTCCAGACCGATATGCATTTTCCTGCTCCGATCAATGTACTTTCGAAAAACGCCCGATCAACCCTTCCACTGCGACAGCTTCTGGATGTCCAGGCTGCCCGTGCTCCGGTACGCGTTGATCACCAGCGCCAGCGCCACGGCCACCAGCGACACCTCGATGACGATGAACGTGATCACGTAGCTCTGCGCGAGGAACGTCTCGCCGCGGAAGTACCCGGCGGTAATGAACGACAAGACGACCGACTTCGCCATGATTTCCAGGCCGATCAACAGCTTGATGATGTTGCGGCTCGCGAAAAGGCAGTACAGCCCGATGAAAAACAGCAGGCCGACGAAAGACATATACATGACGGGCGAGCCCATGTCGTTTTCCTTACTTCTTCAAATCCTTGTCTTTTTCCGTGTCGCGCAACAGCGCCAGCACGCCAAACACGCCGCCGAAAATCACGGCGATCTGTCCCACCATGTCCAGCGCGCGGATCCCCCAGAGCGTGAGGCCAAAGCTCTTCGCCACGTTGCCGTCTCCGGGCGGGACGCTGTGGAACAGCGCCTTCATCACCGAGAGGTCGATCAGGCCGAACAGGAGCAGGCCCAGCACGAAGACGTAAAGCGGCCAGGACGATTCGCGGTCCTCGTTCTCGCGGGTCAGCGCGATGGTCGAGACGAACAGCACCGTGATCAGGCCGGCCACCACGGACAGCTCGAAGACCGCCGCGTAGGGCGAGTGCAGCCGGTAGAGCAGGACCGCGAGCAGGGCGCTCATGAACGCCAGGCTCAGGGCCGCCCGCACGAGGTCCTTCAGGAACACGGCGAGGACGGCGAATCCCGCCATCATCACCAGCAGTACTGTGTTAATCGCATCCATACATTCTTTTCCGTGTGGCGTCCGCTCTGCGAGCGGACCCTCATCAGCGGCTCACAGAGCCGCTGCCACACCATCAAATCACATCAACGGCATCTTCGCGCCCATC
>CAYQYB010000107.1:0-8357 GCA_964421535.1 uncultured Verrucomicrobiota bacterium
CGTTCGTAGACGCACGGCGCTTCGGACGGTACAACGAGGAGCCTCATGTGTTTCCCGAAGCCCGGCATTCGAAGTAGTAGTCGCTTGCCTGCGATGGGATCAGCTTCACCAACATCGTCAGGATCCAACGGCCCCAGCCTCGACTCATCAGCGCCGTGAAAAGACGATCGTGGCCCGGGAAGAACGGTTCGCGAAGGACTTGCCCGATTCGAAAGCCGGTCTTCAAGACTTTCTCGCGGAGTTCCGCTTCGGTGTAAAAATGAACGTGATCCGTCGTAAACCGCTTGCCCAGAAGCCGGCGGTTGAAGGTCTGAAGCATGCACCCCTCGTTTGGCGCCCCAAGGATCAGAGTTCCCCCGTCCCGCAACAGCGACCGAATGCGACGAAGCAGTCCGGTGTCGTTCGCAACGTGCTCGATAACCTGGCTCAACAGAATGACGTCGAAGGGCGCATCGTGCTCCAACACCTCCAGGTCGCCTGCCAGAACGCGCGCGCGGGGCGCCACCTGACGCGCACGTTCGATACGCGTGGGATTATAGTCGATCCCCGTCATGTCCAGTCCCGGCACATCCGCCAGGCGGTGCAGCCAGTAGCCGTCTCCGCATCCCGCATCCAGAAAGCGGATCTTCTCGCCGGTCTGTCCCGACAGGCGGGAAAGGCATGCGCGGAAGAAGCGATCGCGCATTTCGTAAATGGGGCGAACGGCCGGCTGTTCCGCCCACTCGAACTGGCTGCCAACATACCAAGGATTCCCGGCTCGCACTTGTTCCGCAACATGCGCCGCGCTGCCCGATGTGTCACAGTTCATGGAATACTCCAACCGCGCTCAACCGCGAGCGCACACCTGCTTCCACCACGTTCTAGCTCGGCCTGACAAGCCCAGAGCCAGGACCGTCAGCGCCCGCCGTCTCACCGATGACGAGTAATACGAGATGGCCCGCTCCAGGTCGCGATCGCCCGGGTACAGAGCTCGTTCGCGCTCGAGGACGCGTACGCGCATTTCCCGGAAACAACCGGGGATACTCGCCGACATCGAATGCTTGTGATTGCGATAGCAGTACAGGGGGTCTTCCCGGAAAGGAACTCTGCAGAGAACGGCCGTCCGCGTCGCCCGGATCCAGAAATCGTAATCCTCGGCGCCCGGAATCGCCTCATCATATCCCTGCAGGCGTTTCCACACATCGGCCCGGTAAAGGAAACAGGCCCCCAGCGTGCTGAAGTAGGTGAAGCAGCGCGGAATGGTCGTGTCGGCACTCTGAATCCCAACAAGAGCGTGAATGATGTTGAACGCGGAAGAGTCTTCGTCGATCAGTTCGCCGTGTTCGTCCATCACGCGACTGCGGTGAAAGACAACCTCAGCCTCCGGCCTTTGCTCAAGCTCACGCGCAAGCCTCGTGAGCATGCCCGGCAGCATGACGTTGTCCGCCGATGTCCACGTGTGGAACTCCCCATCCGCCCGTTCGAAGCCTCGATTCAGCGAGTAAGGCAGCTTGCGGTTGCAGTCGTTCTTCACGTACTTCGCGATTCCATAGGACGCCACAAGATCGTCGATCGGTTTCGTCGCCTCGTCGTTGACAACGATGAGTTCCTTGTTGGGGTAGTCCTGGTTCAGAACGCTTTCGATGGACTGCCTCAGCCAGCCCTCGTTGACGTATCTCACGGGCAGGACCACGGATATTTTTGGCAACGGTGCGCTCATGGACCCTGCACGCCGATGCGGTAGAAGGCGCGCTGCACTCCCGTCACGTCATCCGTGTACCGGGTCGTCGGCACAGCCGCGGGAAGATTGGTCGCAAGCGGAAAGAGAGACAGGGCCAGGTTCGATCCTCTCCACAAAGCGTACGTGCGGTTGCTCGCCCCCGCCCAAGCAATGACGAGGCCTTCGTCCCGCGCGCCGACTGAAGCCGCTTCGAACCGTGAGGCCGCGTTCAGGAAATCGGTTCCCGCGATCCACTCCTCTCCATCGGACTGCGTATCGTCGTCCGTGTCCGGGTCGGTGGGGTCAACGCCGTTCTCCACTTCAGTCGCATCGGTCAAACCGTCGCCATCCGAATCTGCGCGCGGACTGGAGTACTCGTAAGGCCCGATGTCCACGGCGTTGGTTCCATCGGCGTTTCCGTCCAGCGGCCGCGGCACGCCAAGAGCATCCGGCTCGACCACCCAGTCAATTCCTGCGTCGATCGTCACGCTGTTCGAATCCGGGCGATACGGCGCACCCGGTCCGGCGGCCCAAGCCGGTTCGACCGCCGGCGAATGAAGATCCCAGCCTGTCCTCTGCGCCCACTCTTGCAGGTTCGTCGTCGAAAAACCGGCCAGCGTGTTCGTATCCGTGCCGCTGAAGTTCACCACGCCATTCAGCGTGTCGAGGCTGTTGAAGTCGCCGCGGTTCCCGGCAATGCGGCGCGTCGGCGACAGATCGGTCTCCGTGTACCCGGCGAACACATAGTCCGCCATGCTGTTCACGATCATGTTGTTGAAGAGGATGTTGCCGGTGAGGCTGGCCCACGCGCCCGCGCCGAGATCGCGCGGCACTCCGCCGAACTGGATCTCGTAGACGCCGCTGTTGCTGATGAACAGGTTGTTGAACAGACGCACGCTGTCGGACCCGCTGATGTACGCGCCCACGCCGTCATTCGCCTCAACGATGTTGTTGTAGACCCACGCATTGCTGCTGATCTCAATGAACAACGCGGCCGGATAATCCCCTTGTCCGGGAAAGGAGCGGTTATGGTGAATTCGGTTTCGTCGAATCACGATGGGATCGCCTGAGCGGCAGTTGTCGAACCAGACCGCCGGGCCGTAATTCCAGGCAACCTCGCAGTCCTCAATGCGTCCGCCCGCGTTCGGGATGCACTTGATGCCACTCGCGCCCCACTGATCCAGGAAGCTTCGATAGTGGTTGCTGACAACCGTGCAATGCGACAGCAGGCTGTTGGTCGTCCACGAGACCGAGTACCCAAGGCTCCCGTTGTGGCCGATGAAACAGTTGCTGACCACGGTGTTGTGATGTCCCGCCAGTCCGCCCGCATCCCCCCACTCGACGCGGCAGTCGACCAGCTTTGAATTCGCCCCCAGGGCGACAACTGGCCAACCCTGAAGCGTGTGTCCGACCGAATCGCAGTGCGCGAAATCAAAGCCGGAAACATCGTAGTAGGCCGTGAAGTTGGCCACGATCAGCCGGGACGAGGCTTCCACCAGATGAGCCGTGGGACTGCTGCCGTCTGCAAGCCAGACATACAGAACGTTCGCGGTCCGATCGTAGAAGAACGTCCCGTTGGTCATGTCGGTCACGCCCTCTCCCTGCACATCGAAGATGCCCGGCTGCGATGCCAGGTAGCCGTTCGGCGGGCCAATCTGGCGCAGCGAATACCCGTCCACGAAGACCTCCTGGCTGTTGATGGGCCAGTGCCGGACGCGCCAGATCAAGCCGCTCGCCGGCTCCCAGTTCTTCACGATGTCCGATCCCTTGATCAGCACGCTTTCGTTGCTGTACGCGCCCACCGTGATGAACAAGCCCGGGCCGGAAGTTTTCTGGCGATCGCACTCGATGTATTCCCTGTACACGCCGCCGCGCACGAGAACCGTGTCCCCTCTCTGCGCGCGGTCAATGCCCTCTTGGATGGTCGCAAGGGCTGCCGACGTCGACAGGCCGTTCGCGGAGTCGTCCCCGTTCGTGGCCACGTAGAAGACTGTCGCCCGCGCCGGCATCCACAGCCCGGCGAAAACCGCGCACGCCGCAGCCCATTTACGGCACGTATTCATAGGCCCCGATATCCACAACCGCAGTTCCGTTGGTGTCACCGTCCAGTGGCCGCGGCGTCCCCGCATAGTCGTTCGTCATCGCGCCCACGGCGCCGCCGGCGTCGATGCACGGCGAGTTGGACATCAGACGGAAATCGCCGGACGCGGCGTCCACGAAGCCCGGGGCCACGTAAACGTTCCCCGTGTCGGAGACCGACGACGGCACGCAGCAGTACTGGAACGTCGCTTGAGAGGTGATGCTCATGACTTCCGTGGTCTGGCCGCCCGTGTCCATGTTGTCGAAGAGGATCGTGTTGCGCGCGCGGGCCGGCCCCTCGCAGTAGATGGCGCCGACGTAGCCCGTGTTGCGGGTCACCGTGCAGTGCGCGATCCAGCCGGCCCCCGTATACGAGCCGGACCAGAACAAGCCTCCACCCACGACGGCCGAGTTTTCAAACACAAGAGAGTTCTCCAGCCGCCCGTCGCCGGAAACCGCGGCGCCGCCGCCGTACCCGCCGGGCGCGTTGTTCGCCGTGATCCTGCAGCGGCTCACCACGGCGCCCCACGGAACGTACAGACCGCCGCCGCCAATTCCCCGCACGGTATTCTGCCGGATCGCGCACTGCTCGATCCGCCCGCCCGTGGCATAGACTCCACCGCCTCCGACTCCATGCGCCCGATTGCTGACCACGATGCAGTCAACCAGCAGGCCGTTCAGGCAAACCACGCCGCCGCCGAAATCGGCACGCCCGCCCGTCAGCGTGAAGCCGCGGACAACGGCCCCGGTGTTGTCCATGAAAAGGCACCGGCTGCCGCCGGCCGCGGCAACCACGGTCGCCGTCGCGCCGTGTTCGCTCACCAGATCCACATTCGACAGGAGCCGGATCTCGTCGCGCACCCCGTACACGCCGTTCGACACGCGCACCTCGTCGCCATCGGCCGCGGCCGAAACCGCCTGCGCAATCCCCGTCGCGGCGGTCTCCCACGAACTATAGGGAGACACAGGGTTCGTGCTCGCGGACGACACGTAGAGCGTCCCGGCGAGGGCGGTCTGAAATCCCAAGACAAGACCGGCCGTTACCGAAAAGAGCAGTCTATGAAGAAAAGAGTTCACAGCTGAGACACACGGCGGCCATCAAGCCTCCACCATATCCTTCAACGGGGTGCGCCAAGCCATCACTCCGAGGATCGCGATCAACAACGCGTACGCTACGCTCCGCGCCGCGACCTGTCCCAAAGCGCCCCACCCCGGGATCCACCAGAAACTCATGCCAAGGTAGGCCACCGCCCAGATCAGGTTCATGAACAAACCGAACCACATCTTGCCCGCGCTGGATATGGCCGAACTCAGCGGGGCCAGAATTGCCACCATGACAGCCGCCACCGCCGTCATCTCCAGCACGTGGCTTCCCGATACAAATGCGTCGCCGTAGAGACCCATGATGGGTTTCGACAGCAGCGCGATTGGAAGCGCGGCGGCCAGGGCAAGCATTCCGAACAGCAGGACCTTGAGCTTGAGTACTTTTGAGAACTGATCCGTCCTCCCGCGCCCGAGAAGGTCTGAGAGAACAGGCAACGCAAGCGCGGTCAGGCTGCTCGGGACAAAGGTGATGGCGGCGTACCAGGATGATGTCGCGCCAAGAATACCCATCTCCGAATACCCGTCGGGCTGGTTCACCAGAATGGCGTTCGATGCCCACCCCACGGGGTCGACGAGAAGACCGCTGAGCAACGCGGGAACGCTGAACGCCCAGAGAATGGGAAGCAGGTCCCCGGCGCGGCAGGCTGAACCCGTCAGTCCGCACCTGCGCGCTTCCTTGAGCAGGACCACTCTGTTCAGCGCGAATTTGATGAACTGGCTGACGCAAAGGGCAACCACGGCTCCAAGCAACCCGGCGGCCATCGCCCCGCAAACCATGACGATGAGGTTCAGAACGCCGTACACGACATTGATGAACGCCACGGCGCGAAAACTTTCAAGCCCGGCAAGGATACCGGTTTGCGCACCGTCGAGGGCAACCAGGAACAGCACCACGGAGCTGATCCTCACCAAGCCCGCCAAATGGGGTGCCGCGAGCGTTTTCGCCGCGATCATCGGCGCCAACGCGAACAGCAGGATCGCGAAGAATGCGCCGGTCACAACGGAAGCGTTCAGCGACAACCTCATGACGCCGGCGGCGCGCTCCGGCTGCTCCTTCCGAAACTGCGCCACGTATCGCGTCGCCGTCACTCCCAGCCCGAATCCGGCAAACGTCTGGAACATGCCGATCGTGCTGTACACCATTCCGTATTCCCCCAGCTTTTCCTTTCCCAGGAAACGCGCAAGGATCACGGAGGTCACGAGGCCGATGGTTTTCCCGACCACGGCCCCGGTCATGATCCAGAACCCGCCCGCGGCGATGCGCATGGCCAATTCGGACCGCCGGATTCGGTCAATCAGCGAAGTTACGACGGCGATCATTTTCCGTCTTCCAGCCGGGCCACCATGAAGAGCCGATGCTCGCTGTTCGCGGCGCGGAGAAGCTTTGAGAAAAGGCGGTTGATGAAAGCGACGACGCCCGCGGGCAGCGCGCGCGCCACAGGCGGAAGGTAGTACTGCGCCAGGTCCACCATCCCGAGTGTCTCGACATGGAGCACGCGAAAGCCGTGCCGGCGCAGGAGCACTCTCAGGCTTCGCTCATCCATGTAGAGAAGATGTTCATAGCTGGCGTTGAAGCCGTGCCATCGCCGACCCAGCAGGCGGTGCAACTTGAAGTTCGGCGTCAGCAGGGCGAGCAGGCCGCCGGGCGCCAGACATCCGCGCAATTTCTTCATGTCGCCCTGCAGGTCCGTGACGTGCTCGATCACGTCAATGAGCGTCGCCACATCGAAGATCTCGCCGTCCAGCTTGGCGTCCTCGAGCGTCGCGCGTTGGACATTCAATCCCAGCTGCTCCACGGCGTGCCGGCTCGCGAATTCCGAAGGCTCGATGCCCCGAACACTCGCCCCCCGTTTCCTGGCCGCCAGCATCATGACGCCGGCCGCGGCCCCCACATCGATGAAGCGGGCATCCTTCAACGGCCGAAAACGCTCGATGCGATCGAGCAGTATGTTCTGACAGCTGCGCGGGTCGTCGACCTGGGCAAGAATGTCCCTGGTGTAGCCGGGGTGTTCCTCGACGAAGTAACTGCTGTGATAGATCGCCTCAAGCTCCGCGGCCGTCAGGTCGTGTTCAAGGAACCCGCAACCGCAAGCCCTGCACACCAGGACTCCCCGGTTATCGCCGCGCATGAAAGGACCGGAGAAGGGACCGGTCGAATCACAGCAAGGACATTTAGTCTTCGCATCCATGGAAATGAATCATCGCCCTTGCGAAGCTACCGGCGGAGACTTGCCTCGTACCACTGGATCGTTTCCTTCAACCCATCCTCGAAGGTGGTCTTCGAGCGGAACCCGAATTCCTTCTCGGCGCGGCTCGTGTCCAGTTTGCGGCGGGGCTGGCCGTTCGGCTTGGTCTTGTCCCAGCGAATCTCGCCCTTGAAGCCCGTCAGCCGCGCGATGGTCTCGGTCAGGTCCTTGATGCTGATTTCGAAGGCGCTGCCCAGGTTCACCGGCTCGCTCTTGTTGTAACGTTCTGCCGCGAGGCAAAATCCTTCAGCGGCATCTTTCACGAAGAGAAACTCTCGCGTCGGCGAGCCGTCGCCCCACGCCTCGATGAATTTGTCGCCGCGGTCGCGCGCCTCGATGCACTTCTTGATGAGCGCGGGGATGACGTGCGAGCTCTCGGGGTCGAAGTTGTCGCGCGGGCCGTAAAGATTCACCGGCAGCAGGAAAACGGAGTTGTAGCCGTATTGCTGGCGGTACGACTGCGACTGGACGAGCAGCATCTTCTTGGCCAGCCCGTAGGGGGCGTTGGTCTCCTCGGGGTAGCCGTTCCAGAGATCCTCTTCCCTGAACGGAACAGGCGTGAACTTCGGGTACGCGCAGACGGTCCCGGTCAGCACAAGCTTCTCCACGCCGGCCTTCCAGCATTCGTGGAACAACTGCACGCCCATGATCAGGTTGTCGTAGAAGAACTCCGCCGGATGCTCGCGGTTGGCCCCGATTCCGCCGACCCGCGCGGCCAGGTGAATGACGAGATTCGGCCTCGTGTCCTTCAGCATGCGCTGGATCACCGGCAGCTGCCGGATGTCGTAGTCTTCGATGCGGGGGACAATCACCTCGCCGGCGCCTTTGCTCTTCAGGTTCTCAACCACGTGGTGACCCAGGAAGCCGGCCCCGCCGGTCACGACCACCCGCCTGTCTTTCCAGAAGCTGCTCATGATTTCATCTCCCATTTCCGGTTGTGTTCGACGGCTCCAAATGCGTTTTCCAGCCCCGGGGCGGAACCAGGCGACCGCCACACCGCCCGGGCAATTCCAGCAGGTTAACCGCCGCGCCGTTCAGGAAGCACCGGATGCTGTCCGGGGCGAACGCGGCAAGCGAATAGCCCTCCACGACAAAGGCGTTGTTTACGATCGGGATCCGCTCCGGCGGAAATCCCATGAGCAAGGCGGAGACCCAATCGGCGGCGGCCGGGTTGTACGCGCCAAGAATGACGCCCATCGTCCGGGGGTCGGATTTCAGGGGACCCTCTC
>CAYQYB010000108.1:0-8351 GCA_964421535.1 uncultured Verrucomicrobiota bacterium
GGGACGGACGGCAAGCGGCTCATGATGGAGACCGACGACAGCAGCACGAACTACGTGCGGCGGACGGGGGACCGGATGACCGGCGCTCTCGACATGGGGAACCAAAGGGTCACAAACGCGCTCTCTGTGCAGGCAGGCACTGTCTATACCCCGTACATCACGCCGGCATCCACCGAGGGCGGTGGACCGCTGACTCTTGCCGCCGGAGGATCATCCGGAAGCGGCGCGCCGCTCTATCTCAACGGCGGCGGTGGAGGGAGCAGTGCGGGCGGCGATATCTGGATTCAGGGCGGACCGGGAAATCCGGGCGGGAATGTCTATGTTACGCTTCGTTCTTCCACGGGCCTCGGGACCGTAACGAACTACATTGCGTACAGAGGAAGCAATGTATTCACGGGCAGGATCGTTGGCGATGGTTCGGGGATCACGAATCTCGCCACCGCGGATTTCGTGCGGAAGACCGGCGACACGATGACGGGCACGCTGGTGGTGCCGGCGGTGAATGCGCAGACGGTGACGGGCGCGCAGGGCATCGCGATCGGCGCGGTCGCCTGCGGGATGAGCCGCGCTCTGGTGTTCAACAACGCGGGCATCGGAAGCTATACGGACAAGCTCTACATTGTCACCGACTACAGCGGCAACCTGTGGGCGAGAAAGAACGGCGCGAACTACTTCCAGTCGGAGTCGGCCGCGAATCGCCTCGTCAAGTATCCGGAACTGGCGACCCTGGTGTCGAGGACCGGCGACACGATGACGGGCGCCCTCACCAACACGACCCGCTTTGTGGTCGCCGACCTGGCGGACAACGGCGCGGGCAGGATGAAGGCCTACTGCTCAACGGGGGGACCGGCGGTCTACGGTTACTTCTCCGGCACGAATTCCAACGGCAATTCGATCGGCGTCTGCGCGGGTGGCGACAACGGCGCGACCGCGCTGTACGTGACCGGCGGCGTGGGCAGTCCGCGCGCTCCCGCGGCGGTCATCTACAATGCCGCGCTTCCCGCGTATGCCACGGCCATCGTGGCCCGGGCCAGTTCATCCGGGAACGGATGCGCGCTGGATGCGCAGGGTTTCATCCGCACGAAGCTTGTGCGTCCGCAGACCAGCAACACGTACACGATCGGATCCACCGAGTTCCCGTACCAGTCCGTGGTCCTGGGGCCCGCGTCCAAGGCGATCACGGCGGATACCAGCCGCGTGTTCTTCGGAGGCAACGCGCTCATGACCGAGGCGGCCGCGGGGGCCGGCTATGTCGCCAAATCAGGCGACACGATGACCGGGACGCTGACGCTCCAGACGAACCTGGTCGTCAACGGCTACGCCACGGTGCTCCGTGTCGTAAAGCAGGGCGACATCAGCATGGGGTCGTTCACGAACGGGCCATAATCCCATGGACGCCATACACAGAACCAACAAGGTGTGGCTGAGCCTGCTGGCGCTCGCGCTCCTCGCGGGCCCGGCGGCGGCCGCCACGAATTGCCCCACCTGGTGGGACAATGTCATCGAGACCAACGTTGCGCCGAACGACTTCGCCCCGGCGACGCAAGGGCAGTTGAAGTGGGTCGCCACGAACGCCTTCGTCGAACTGGAGTCGAACCTGCCGGGAGGCGCGGGAGATCACGTGCGGGCGCTGGTTTCCGGTTTCCCGGCGAACAACAACTACCTCGCCGTCAACCTGGGACAGCTCAAGTGCGTGGCGACGTCGTTCTACGACCGGCTGATCGAGGTCGGCTTTGCGACCACGTACCCGTGGACAACGAATACGACGGCCGATGACTCGGACTTCGCGGTCGCGAATCTCGGCCAGCTCAAGAACGTGTTCAACTTCTCGCTGAGCCGGGTCTACGCCGACAGCGGAATCATGACGGGCTGCGTCGTCCGCACGTGGTACAACGTGGCGACGACGAACAGGGTGACGCCCACGTTGAGGGACGGAGGATTCGAGCAAAGCACGGCCAACGGAACCTTCCCGGATTCAGGCTATTGGGCTCCGTTTACGTCGGGAGGTGAGGCGGGCGCGGTTTGTTCTTCGAACGCAAGGTACACCGGCACTCGCGGCTTGTGGAACTACACGGGGAATTCTCCCGCGCAGAACTACTCCGCGCCCTTTCAGACGAACAACACGTTGCCGGGGGATGTTTGGATCGCATCTGCCTATGTCCGCCAGACCAGCAGTTGGGTTCCGGGCACCAAGGGATTTGTGCGCCTGAAGTTTCTCAATTCCCTGGGCGGTGATCCTGGCTGGATCGTGGATTCGCCCACGCAGGTCACCTTCCAGAACCAGAATTGGACGTACTGCAGTGTCACGGGAACGGCACCGTCGGGGGCGTATTTTGTGCGCATGGAGATGATGATAGAGAAGCCGTCGTCGTCATACGGAGTGGCTGTTGTCAACTTCGACCACTGCTATCTTCAGCAATGCAACGGCTTCCTGAGCATGGCCGACTATGCAAATTTCGGCGAGATGCCCGAGGGATCATACTCGTTCCGGACCTTCGCCGTGAACCAGGCCGGGTGGGGGGTGTTCCGCACGAATGGGACCATCAACCTTTCGGCGTACACCAACGGCTATCTCAAGTTCTGGCTCAAGTCATGCGCTTCCAGCCGCGTGGAAATTGCAACGGTCACGGGGATAACCACGAACAAGTCGACCGTCGGGGGATTCAGCAATACGATCGCCGGCGGCAGCGCGCAGTGGCAGATGAAGTCGATCCCCGTCAACGCGATGACGAACGTGAATCTCTCGCGGGTTGCCAGTCCGTTCATGTTCACGGACATGGGCGTCACCAATTCGTCCTTCGTGGACTGCGTCTATTGGGTCAAGGCGCCCTAGTGCGGGTTATTCGCTTCGGGGCGCGGGCTCGAGGGTGATCACGCAGATCTCCGGTCGCGCCCCGAGACGCATCGGCGGGCCCCACGTTCCGATCCCGCGGCTGACGTTCAGCAGGGATCGCGGCCCGAGCCGGTACGTCCCGCACAAATACGGATACATCAGCCGGATGGCCATGTGGAACGGGAAAATCTGGCCGTCGTGGACGTGTCCTGAGAGCTGGAGGTCGAAGCGGCCGATGGATTCCGCGCGGGCCAGCGGCTGGTGCTTCAGCAGGATCACGAACGCGTCGCGCGGCGCCGAGTCCAAGGCCAACCCCTCGTCGTCGTAGCAGTTCTGGTGCGTATATCGCCCCGCCCGGTCGTCGACGCCCGCGAGGACCACCGTGGGAGTGACCGGGATCGCGTCCTGGCGGATCATGGCGAATCCGGCGCGCTGATGGAACGCGATCGACGCCGGCTCCTTCCAGTAGTACTCGTGATTCCCAAGGACCGCGTATTTCCCGAGGGGAGGGGTGAGTGCGGCGAGTTCGTCCGCGAGCGCCTGAATATGCGGGAAATCGGAATCAACCATGTCGCCGGTCGAAACAACCACATCCGGCTTCAAGCGCTCCAGCTTGTCCAGGACCTGCCGCAGCAGGCGGGGTCCCCGGTGAATGCTGAGGTGCAGGTCGGAAATCTGCGCCAGCCGAAGCGGCGACGTGCCCGGCGAAAGCATCGGCGTTTGGATGCTGATTTCGCGGATGCTGACGCGGTTGGCCTCCACCAGGCCGATCGCCGCGGCGATCAGCACGCCGGCGATGACCGTGTAGAACGCCGGCCGCGCCGCCAGGGACAGTTTTCCAGCCCTTGGAAAAACACGCGCCGCCGCGCGCATCAGCAGGTTCCAGACGTCGAGGACCAGGCCGAGAACGCAGAACCAGAAGATCAGCGCGATCCACGGATAGCCGACGATGCCGAGGATGCGCGCCGCGATCAGATGTTCGTTCCTCTCCAGCGTTCGGATAAGAATGACCGCAAAGATCATCAGCATCAGGAAGCCCGCCAGGGTAAGAAGCGTGAAGCGCGGCAGACGAAACGCCATCTGCGTCTTGAGGAACAAGTAGGCATGCATCATGCCGTAGGAGAAGAAGAAAAATGCGAAAATCCAAAACATGTGATCGTCCGGGCCAAGTATGGTGCGAGACTAGAGGAGGCCGCCGAGGGCGTCAAACCATCAAAGAAGCCGGTCGTGAGCCAATTCGCCGCGCAGTCCACCGGCTTGCGCCGGCGGCTACGAAAGAAGCGTAGCCGCGCCCGCAAGGGCGTGGCGAATGGGGATGACCCCGGCAAGCAGACCTGCTGCCAATAGACTGGGTCGAAGTGCGATCGTCATGGACCGTGATGCGGTCCTGATGTAAACTGCTGTCAAAGCTCAAGGAGCCGTAGCCATGGGAAAAATGTCCGATTTTATGGCGAAGTGGAAGAAGCAGCCCTCTCCGGACAACCGCGTTGATGTGGCCCCGGCATCCGGCGAGAGGACAAAGGCAGCGCCGGCCGTTCAGAAGGAGAGCTGGCTTGCGCGTTGGCGTCCCGTCTCAAAGCGCGACCGGCAGATCGCATGGCTCCAAGCCGGCTATTCCGAAACGCTGGATCTCATGCGTTCGATCCGCCAGCACTTGGACCGGCAGGAGGATATCCAGGTCAAGATGGCGAACGTCCTCGACCGCCTGCCCGAATCCATGGATGGCCTGAAGAGCGTCAACAAGGCCGCCGAACAGCAGGTGGAAGTGCTCGGACTGCTCCGCCAGCAGATCGAGGCGAACGTGCATCACGACCGGAAGCTGGTCGAGAGCATGGACAAGTTCAACCAGACGCTCGGCCTGATGGATGAGACGAGCCGCAACTCCGGCCGGACCGTCACGGACCTGATCGAGAAGGCGAAAAGCTCCGAGACGCTGCTTCGCGAGGTGATCGAGCGGTCCGAGCGCCGGTTCATGTTCGTGACGACTCTGTTCGTCCTCGTGATCATCGGCGCGGCCGCGGCGTTCTACTACCTCGGGCCCGCCCCGCGTGTCGAAGTGCCCGCGCCGGCGTATTCGCTCCCGGTGACGGTGCCGGCGTCGCCGTCGGCGGTCAAGGAAGTGTCCATATCGGAAGCCCCGTCGGTCAATCAGCCGCTGCCGGGCGAGGAGCCTCCGAAGACGTTCTTCCAGCGGATTTTCCACCGCAAGGCGAAGAGCGGCCCGGATGAGAAGCCTGCCGCTCCCTGACGCGGGCTACTGCAACTGCGGTATCGCGTTGGGGTCCTTGTTCAGCATCTGATAGACCCCGGTAATCTTCCCGTCGACCTTGCCGAACAGGTTGACCAGTTGAGCCGTGACTTCCAGATCCCTCATCAACTGGGCGTCTTCCTTGATCGTGATCATCTGGCCGAGGAAGTGGACGTTGCCGGCGACGGTTCCGTGGATTTCCGCGGTCTGGCACAGGAAGGCCATGCCGCGCTCGCTGCCGTTCATGATCCTGACGCTCTGCCCGATGAAGATGGTCGGTTCGGTGACGCGCTCGGTGACTTCGATGAGCTGGCCTTCGACTTTCCTGTAACCTTCCCGCTCGTATCGTTCCATCACGGCGGTGTACTGGCGCTTCACGAAGCGGTAGCCGGCGTACCCCAGAACGCCGAGGCCGATGATGACCACGAGGCATCCGATCCCTGCCGCTTTGAGGCATCCGTGTCCCGAAGTCTTTGGCTGGGCAATGGGCGGAGGTGTGTTCATCTGTTTCCCTTTCCGTGAGAATCTGGAGCCATGATAGTCGTGCGCACGCCCAATTCAACTTTTTCCCCAGTGTAGCTTTATCGCCGAATCCCTGATACTCTTCGGGCATGGTACATCTCAAGGAGCCATCATGAGCCAAGATAAACCCCGCACCCTGGCCGTATTCATCGATTTCGAGAATCTCGTGCTCGGACTCAAGGACCGCCACGAGCGCTTCAACGTGGACCGGGTTCTTTCGCGTCTGCTGGAGCGCGGTTACATCGTGGTCAAGCGCGCCTACGCCGACTGGCGCCGGTTCGCGCCGTACGCCGACGGCATGCACGAGGCGGCCATCGAGCTGATCGAAGTGCCGGCGCGGCGGATGACGGGGAAGAACTCGGCGGATATCCGCCTCTGCGTGGATGCGCTCGACCTGAGCTACTCCAAGCCGCACATCGACACGTTCGTCATCCTGTCCGGCGACAGCGATTTCTCCCCGCTGGTTTCGAAGCTCCGCGAGAACAACAAGCACGTGATCGGCGTCGGCACGAAGGGCTCGACGTCCGCCTTGCTCCGGGACAACTGCGACGAGTTCATCTACTACGAGGACCTGGTCCCTCCAAGCCGGTCCAGATCGCAAGCTCAGGCCCCGGCTTCGGTTTCGACTCCCGTGGTGGTGGTTCCCGCGCCCGTTCCGGCTCCGGTCTCCACGGTCGTTCCCGCCGCGGCGGACAAGCAGCCCGAGGCCATGGGCCTGCTCGTCGAGGCGCTGCAGACTCTCCAGTCCGAGAAGCGGGAGCGGTTCTGGTCCTCGCTGATCAAAACGGCCATCCGCCGCAGGCACCCGTCGTTCGAGGAATCCGCCTACGGCTATCGCGGGTTCGACCGGATGCTCGAGGATGCTGCGGCCAAGGGCCTCGTGACGCTCGAGCGGGATTCCGCGAACCGGACGTATATTGTGAAGGACTTCAAGGCGGCGGCTGCGCCCGCGGCGGAAGTGCCCGCGGCGGCCGAAGAGGAAAAGCCGGTCGCCAAGAAGCCGGCAAGACGCCGCCCCCGGCGGCGGACCCGCAAGCCCGCGGCGGCGAAGAGCTGACGGGAGCACTTGATTGCCCGGTGACCGAACCCACCCCGCCCTGCGGGCACCCCTCTGGAGGAGGGGAAGGGGATAGTCACGAAATCCCCTCCTTTGGAGGGGTGGCGAAGCCGGGGTGGGTCAGAAGAACACCTCTTCCGACCAAAACAGCGCGCGCTCGATCACGGGCTTCTCCGTCCGGATTCTGCCCTTGATCTTCTCCAAGAGCTTGAGGTACATCCGCAGGACCTTGCTCACGTCTTCTCCCATCTCCCGGCTGTTGAACAGCTCCGGGTCGCGGTCGCCGAAATCGAGATTGGACTGGATGGTCTTCGCCGCGATGGGGAAGCCGAGGTCGTGCCCTGTCAGTAGGAGCCGGCTGTCCGAGCGGCCGTCCTCGCGCTTGCAGGCGTCGAGGTACCATGTCGGCGAGTCCGTGATCGTGTCCACGTGCAGGAGTTCGAGAATCTTCTTCTCCTTCCTGAACAGGTCCGCGATTTCGTCCACGGGCACGCTGAACGTCCTCATCGCAACCACCTTCTCCATGAAGACCAGGTAGGCCTCGCTGTAGCCTTCCTGTTTCCCGGGGACGTACAGGTCCAGGTTCGTCTGGAGGCTGTGGATCAACGGCGCGGGCTTGCCGGCCGCCTTGCAGAATTCGTTGAATGTAAACTTGCTGGCCATGAGCGAGTTCTACTCAATCCACGAAGGCGGGGAAAGCTTTTCGCACCCGGTCGAGGTGCGAATCGGTGTAACCGTTTCCCTGCAGGACGAGAAACAGCGAAAGCAGGTCCGCCGCGCTGAGCGTGTATCGCGCCTTCGGGTTGTTCTCCACCTGCTTGAACAGCCGCCGGGCGACCTTCTTCACGGTCAGCGGCCGGCGCGCGGCTTTTGCCGCTTCGGCCGTTCCGCTGAGTTCGGCGATGGCCTTTTCGACCACATCCTTTTCCTGGCCGGGCTGTGCTTCCAGCGCCGCCTTGCAGATGTTTCGCGCCCTGTTCCACGAGACCTTGCCCTCGTCGAGCAGCTTCCGCAGGCGCGGGTCCATGCCCGGCACGTAGCGGACGATGTCCTCGATCCAGGAGACGCTCTTGTCGAGGAACCCGGCGATCTTGGATTTCTCCCAGTTCGCGTTGTTCAGGTAGATGACTGCGTCGAAATAGTCGCTGGGTTTCGCGTCCAGCCGGTCGGCGTTGAGCTTGAGGTTCAGCGCGCGCATCTCGTCGAGCTCGCCGTCCACGACGCGCACGTCGATGCGGTCGAAGTACCCGGCGTGCCGGCTGCGGATGTCCTTGATCGCCGTCAGCCGGTGGAATCCGCCGACGAGGAAGTACTCGCCCGGCTTCCGCTCCCAGACGATGAGGGGCTCCAGGAGGCCGTTCTTCAGGATGTCCTCGGAGTAGTGCGCCACCTTCTGCTCGTTCAGCGGCCGGTGGTTCGAAATGCAGGGATGCGTGTGAATCTGGTCGATGGCAACGTAGTCGTAGCGTTTCGTGGTCAGCATGTTGTTCTCTCGTTTCAGTGTTGTTAGGGAATGAAATCCGCGCCCGAGGGGGCGCGGAAGGCAAGAGTTTAGTCCGCCCGTTCCGGTTTACAATGAAATTGCGGGAAGGTTTCAGATTTGACCCACCCCGGCCTTCGGCCACCCCTCCCCGGGAGGGGATTCCAAAGAAAGCTCCCCTCCTTCGGAGGGGTGCCCGCAGGGCGGGGTG
>CAYQYB010000109.1:0-8346 GCA_964421535.1 uncultured Verrucomicrobiota bacterium
GGGCTGATCCTGAATCCGACTGACGGCAGTTCGGGATGGCGGCAATCCGCGATTGTTTCAGCCGCACCGTCGTACTCGTGGGTGACGATGGGCGGCGTGGTGCAGTATTCGTTCACGGTCAGCGACTGGAGCCTGTCGGCCAACAACAACGTCGCGGCGCGCATGTATCTTTCTACGACCGACGGTCAGTCGTCGCCGAATCCCTGGGATGATTACAACAACTCGAACGGCGTCATGGCCGAGCTCAGCCTGAGCAGCGGACACTTCTACTTCAACCTGTATCAGAAGACGAACGCGACGTTCACATCCTACAACAACGAGTCGTACAAGCTGGGATTCCTGGATGTCGGCGTGGGCTCGGTGGAGGGGTACACATTCGGCTTCGATCTGAGCAACACGACGGCCCGTCTCTGGTACAGCACCGGCGCGTCGACGTTCTCCAGCTCCGGGATGCACGTGGCGACGGGACAGTTCAACCAGGACACAAAGGTGTATGTTGGCGTGATCAACGGAACCGGGTCCGATCTTGGGCCGGGCGAAACCGTGACGTTCTCGAACGTCACCGTGATTCCCGAGCCGGGCGTCTGGATCATGATGCTGGGAGGACTGTACCTGCTCCTTCGCTGGCGCGTGCTGCGTTACGTGGACCGTGGTCGGTAACGTATTGCCGGATGGAGGTGGAGTGGTGTGGCAGCCGCTCTGCGAGCGGCTTCTTCTGATCAGCGGCTCGCAGAGCCGCTGCCACACTCTGTTTTTCCAATCATTGGAAAAACTGTATGAAACAGCGTGAATTGGGTATGTTTCTAGTTTGGTCTTGTCTTCGGCCCAAATCAGGAGAGGCCTATGAAACGAGGGGTTCTTGCCGTCTTGGCGTTGTTCGCGTGCCCTCTGATTTCCTCCGCCGAGCTGTTTGACTTCGAAACGGGCGACGAGGGCTGGGAGGCGTACAACTGGAACCCCGGCTGCACGAACGTGGCTCAGTCCAGCTTCTGGGGTTACGGCGGGTCCGCGCACTCGCTCCGCATGGACTGCGTGTTGTCCAACGACGGCGACAAGGCGTGGGCGGGTGTGGTCGTGCCGGCGCAGAACCTGGAAGGCTCGCAGATCACGATGCGCGTGTATTGCCCGACGAACGCCTCCGGCACGGGCGAGTCGTGGGCGTGGACGCAACTGCGCGTCTGGGCGAAGGACAAGAACTACAGCTACACAGACACAGTGTGGGACGCCTTCACGATCCCGTCCGGAATTTCCACGCAGACCCTGACGCTCACGATCAGCGGCAGCCCGGCGTTCGACTCGACAAACGTGATCCAGTTCGGCCTGCAGGTGTACTGGCGCGGCTACGGCACGTACGAGGGCCCTCTGTACATCGACGCGGCGGGCTTCGGCGCGCCGTACCTCTCGTTCGACAACCTGCGCTACGATTTCGAGGCGAACAAGGAGGGCTGGATTCCGGAGACGTACACCGGGATCACGGGCATCACCGCCGTCGCGCGCTCGACGAACTACGCGCTGCACGCGACGAACTCGCTGAAGATGGACGTGCGGATCGTCAACACGGACACGAACCGCCAGCAGGGCGCGGCGAAGGTGGACATGCGCTACTACCCGCCGCCGGTGGTCCGCGCGCCGTTCGACCTCTCGAACCGCGTCGTCTCCGCCTACGTCTACTGCCCCGCGGGCGCGCAGAGCACGAACCCGGCGAATCCGAACCAGGTCCGCGTCTACGTGAAGGACACGAACTGGGCGTCGCAGTACGGCGCGTACACGACGATGAAGGACGGGCAGTGGGTCAAGGCCAGCCTGACGGTGACGACGAACGGCGGCCTGCTCGCGTCGCAGATCATCGAGTGCGGCGTGGACATCAGCATGATCGGGACGTACACGAACTCGCTGTACCTCGACGTCGTGTCGTTCGAGGCCGCGCCCGCCGCGGCGATCACGAACTCCCAGCACGTCTACGACTTCGGCACGGACTACCAGTTGTCCTGGTGGAAGTGGGGCGCGAATCCGCTCGACTGGAACGCGCTGGCTTGGACGAACGTGTACTACGCGACGAACGCGGCGGCCGTCGCGCTGGCGGCCGACGCGCAGTTCGTCGTCGGCGGGTCCGAGGACTACCGCAAGGGCGTCTTCGAGATCGCGTACCAGCCGCCGCTGAACCTGAGCACGAAGGATCACCGCAGGATCCAGGCGAAGCTGAAGTTCGCGCCGCCCATCGAGGGCCTGCTCGGCATGAACGCCTCGATCAACGTCTTCGATAAGATCAGCGACCAGTGGTACAAGAAGAGTTTCAGCGTCGGCGGCAGCGACTGGAACATCCTGCAGTTCGACCTGGACGCGGCCTCCGAGTACGACACGAACGGCGCGCCGGCCGGGCCGATGGACGCCTCGTCGATCGGCTTCGTCAACATCCAGCTCTACGCGAACGCGAGCTACACCGGCACGGTGTACATCGACGACGTGATCGTCGGCGGCCGCGAGACGGGCACGAACTACGCGCGCCTCGGCGGCGCGTTCGTGCGCGCGGACGGCCCTCGCTTCGTCGTCGGCGGGACGAACTTCTACTTCTGCGGCGCGAACATCGAATACCTGCAGACCGAGTCCGACGCCGTGGGCGAGGAATGTTTCGCGTGGGCAACGAACGTGCACCTGCAGGCGATCCGGACGTGGGCGATGCAGGAGGGCAAACCGTACAGCTTCCAGCCCCAGCGCGGCGTGTGGAACGAGCTGATGTTCGAGCACATGGACCGCGTGATCGCGATGGCCGGCCACCACGGCATCCGCCTGATGCTCGGGCTGCTCGACAACTGGGCGCACAACGGCGGCATCTTCCAATACGTCCACTGGGTCGTGAAGGAGCACCCGGAGACGGTGAACACGAACCTGAACAAGGAGGGCGTGGAGTACCACGACCAGTTCTGGACCAACGCGTACTGCCGGCAGTGGTACCGCGACTACGTCACGCGCCTGCTGACGCGCACCAACACGATCACCGGCGTGGTCTACAAGGACGACCCGACCATCATGGGCTTCGAGATCGTCAACGAGCCGCGCTGCGAGTCCGACTTCAGCGGCAGGACCATCCACAACTGGTTAAACGAGATGAGCGACTACGTGCGCTCGATCGACACGAACCACCTGCTGGGCAACGGCGAGGAGGGGGGCTACGTCAACACGTACGACTTCGCCGACACGGTCCCGTGGGAGTCGTACCCGGACAACTATTATCACTACGGCGCGTACGCGATCGGCAGTTCCACGTGCGACCTGTACGGCTGCGGCCGCGGGCACGGCGTGGACTACCTGAGCGACAACCGGAGCGCGGCGACCTACGTGACGTGGCAGGGCGGGTTCTACACGAACCAGGACGCGCCGCAGAGCGAGTGGCGGTCCGGAAATTCGAACATCAACTTCTGCACGGCGCGCATCTACGTGGACCAGAAGGAGTACAACATCTGGCGGACGAACCTGAACGCGGCGGACCAGAAGATCGAGTGGGTCAACGACCACTGGTACGACGCGTACACCTCGGCCGGCAAGCCGATGATCCTCGACGAGTTCGGCATCCACGCGATCGGCTGGATCTTCAACGGCTCGTACGGGCAGGTCCAGCTCGTGCCGACGCCCAAGTTCGACCTGCAGGACCGCGTCAACATCTACAGCCAGTACTACAACCACATCCGGTACTCCGGCATCCCCGGCTCATTTTTCTGGAACTTCGGCTTCGACGGCATGTGGGACGACCCGTTCCATCTCTGCGAGCAGGTCGCGCCGTGGTTCGCGGACACCCTCAACGGCTCCGCGACGGGCGTGGCCGTTTCCCCGGACTACGCCCTGCAGGGCAGCAACTCGCTGAAGCTCTCGTGGAACGTGCCGATCATCGTTTCCAACTGGGCCGTGTTCCGCTGCCCGACGAACGACAAGTGGGTCCTGCGCGTGGACAACGCCTCGACCAACGAGCCGCCGACGCACGGCGTCAACCGGACCAAGTTCCTGTGGAACTTCTACAACCCGAGCCCGCGGATGATCAGCGTCGCCCTCGTCGTGCGCGGCGCGCCGAACTGGTACTGGTGCGAGTCGCCCAACGTCCCGCTGACGCAGGGCTGGAGCCGCATCCAGTTCGACCTGAGCGCGGGCACGTGGGCGTGGGAGAGCAACGGCTGGGCGTACGGCGAGTACCTCATCAACATTCCCAGCCCCGTCTCCAACGTGCTCGAGGACGTCCACGAAATCGGCCTTGTGTTCTACGGCCTGTCGAACGGCACGGGCGAGGTGTACATCGACGACATCCAGATCAAGCGCGACGACGGGTTCGTCGTCTACGCCGACGACCCGGTGAACCCCGTCATCAAGGCCATGGCCGACTGGTGCGCCGCGCGCAACGTCCCGACCGGCGGCGTGAACAGCGCGCCGGTCGCCTCCAACCGGACCGTCACGGCCGACGCGTTCCGCGCGACGAACGTGGTCCTGGGCGCGGGCGACCCGGACGGCGACTTCCTTTCGTACTTCATCGTCACGCGGCCCACGAACGGCTGGGTGTTCGGCACGCCGCCGACCCTCGTCTACAAGTCGCGGCCCGGCACGACCGGAGGCGACCTGTTCACGTTCAAGGCCTGCGACGGCAGGGCCGAAAGTCCCGAGGCGGTCATCACCGTCAACATCGGCTCGACCGACACGGACGCCGACTCGTTGCCGGACGCGTGGGAATTCACGTATTTCCCGAAGCGCGTGCAGTACTGGCCGTACGATTCCGACTCGCTGACCAATATGCTGTTCGCCGGCGATTGGGACATGGACAGCTTCTCCGACTACGATGAATACCGCGCCGGCACCTCGCCTACGAACGCGGCGTCCTACTTGTATGTGAACGCGCAGTCGAACTCCGCGACCCAGTTCTACATCCGCTGGCCGGGCGTGGCCGGCAAGCAGTACGAGCTGCAGAAGTCGACCAACCTGATCCAGGCGGGCTCGGGATTCGCGGGCATGGCGTCGAACATCGCCGGCGTCACGCCGATGAACACGTGGACGGACTCGGTGTCCGGTTCGGGCCCGGCGCTGTACCGGGTGAGGGTGGAGTAGACGATGCGGCGTTCATGGGTAGGGCGAACCGTCCCGGTGAGCCGGGATCATGCGAGGCGGCTCAGCCGGAGGCTTCGCCCCACCTCTTGATGTCAGCAACTCACTTCCCCGTGTAGATCGCCTCGACGCGGTCCACGTAGAAGGAAGTATCCTGGTCCAGTTTGAAGTTCTTCACCTGGATGCCGATATCGCGCACCTGCGTCGCGTCCGAAATCTCTTCCGGCTTGATGAAGATCTGGTACCAGCCCGGCTGAAGATTCTGGCTCAGCTTGCCGTTGCACCATTTCCAGTCGTCGCCGATGTGCGTGTAGATCTGCGCCTCCCAGCAGTTTCCTCCCGGAAAATAAATCCAGGCGCTGAACCCGGCGAAGCCCGGGATCGTCGTGAAATCCTTCGCCGACTCGAACAGGATGCGGACGCCTACCGTGTCGTCCTTCTTCTTGAAATGGTGCGTCACCTTCAGCGCGCTCTTGCCGTGCTTGGAAAAACGCGTGTCGGAAACCGGGTTCTGCTTCGCGCCCCACTCGGGCGTCCACCCCTCGCTTCCTTCCTCAAAGTCGTAGAGAACCTGGTTTGCCGCCTGCGCGGTGATGGTGGCGGAGGCCAGCACGATCGCGAGAAGAAGTCGTTTGTTCATACTCAAAATCCTCCTTATTGCCAATAAACAAACGTTTGAGTTATGTTAAGTCTCGCACTTGAACATCGCTTTTTCAAGCACTATTTTGGACTATTTCGACGGAAGTCAACAAGCCTGCGCAAATGACGGTAAGATCATTTGCGCTGTCCAAAGCTCATATTTAAGCCTGTTTACTGGATTGTGCAATCCAGCATTTGCGCAAATATTTGCTTGAATGCAACAAACGATTGCCATATAAGTTGCACACATGAGATCAACCATCAAGGACATTGCCAAGTCGCTGGGCGTGAACGTCGGGACGATTTCCCGCGCGTTGAATGACAAGCCCGGCGTCAGCCCGGATCTTCGCAAGAAGATTGTGCGCAAAGCCGCGGAACTCGACTACCGGCCGAACGGTCACGCGCGCGGTCTTGTGACCCAGCGCACGGAGACGATCGGATTGCTGTCCGGCGTCGAGACGCACGCGTTCCTTTCGAATCCTTTCTACGCGGGCATTTTCGCCGGCATCGAGGCGGAGACGCGCGAACACAACTACGCGCTCATGTTTGCCTCCGCGACCGAGGAGAGCCCGATGTCGCTCGGGCAGCTGCCGAAGTTCATCGTCGAGCATCGCGTGGACGGCCTGTTGATCGTCGGCGCGGTCGAGGTCAACGTGATCAATCTTCTGCAGTCTTCCCGCTACCCATTCGTGATGGTGGACTATCACCTTCCCGACGACGGCATCGACACGATCGTGACGAACAACACGCGCGGCACCCGCGTGGCGACCGAACACCTGATCCAGCTCGGGCATCGCCACATCGGGTTCGTCGGCGGCTTCCCGCTCGACCGTGGGAACTACTACGAACGACTGCTCGGCTACCGCGAAGCGCTGGAGAGCGCCCAGATTCCGTTTCGCCAGGAGCTGGTCCAGGGAACCTCGCTCGTCAGCGGCTACGAGTGCACGATGAAGATTCTCGAGATCGAGCCGAAGGTGACCGCGCTGGTCGCGTGCAACGACGCCAACGCGCTGGCCGCCGTCGGGGCGCTGCGGACGAAGGGCCTGTCGGTCCCGAAGGACATGAGCGTTGTCGGGTTCGACGACATTCCCGCCTCGGCCGAAGCGTGGCCGCCGCTCACCACGATGCGCGTGGACAAGCTTTCGATGGGCCGGAAGGCCGCCCAGCGGCTGATGCAGAAACTGTCCGAAGGCGGAGCCTCGTCGCCCCACCAGATCGTGTTCTCGGCGGAGCTCATCGTGCGCGCCTCGAGCGCCGCGCCGAGGAAATAGCCCGTTGCACAAGGGGTAGGGCGAGGCCTCCGGCCGAGCCGCTCACGTTGGATTCGGCTCCGCGGGACGCGTCGCCCTACCACGAAATCACGCCACCGGCTTCGCCACCGCCGGCTGCGTGTAGATCGGAACCAGCGCTTCGCTGGGAACTCCGTGTTCCATCTTCCGCAGCGCGAGCTGTCCCACGAAACGGGCTTTCGGGAAGACATCCCTCTCGACGCACTTCAGGTTCATTGCGGTCAGGACCGGCGACAACTTGTGCCAGTCGGGGCTCGCGACGAGTGTCCCCGGGGGCAATTCCGCGGCAAGCTTCTCCGGCGCGCACACCGTCCACGGCTTGATTTGCGACAGGCCATGGCCGCCGCTCTCGAAGACGCCGAACCAGACGGTCCCGCGCCGCGCGTCGCCGACGATGGCAACAGAGGAGGCTTTTTCTGAATCCATGAACTCCTGCGCCAGCGCCTCGCCGCTGCTGACCGTGTACACGATCTTCCGCCCCGGCAACGCGAAGCCCTGCGCCGCCGTGATCGCGACGCGCATCCCGGAATATGAGCCCGGCCCGCGGCCGACGGCGAATACATCGACCGCCTCGATCGATACCGCGGCCTTGGCGAGCAGGCCCGGCAGAATCCTGAAGACGTGCTGGCCGCGAACGGTCTTTTCGTCCCAGGTTTCCTCGGCGAGGATTTCGCGGCCGGAGAGAATGGCCGCGCTTCCGTGCTTGGACGACAACTCGATGGCCAGCGCGATCACGAGTCACCGCCGCGCTGGATGACGATGTGCCGCTCCTCGGGCTGGCGGCCGGGCGCCATGCGGATGTGGATCGTGGTTTTCGGAAGAAGATCGGCCACGCGCTCCGCCCACTCGATCGCGGTGATGCCGTCGCCGTGGATGTACTCGTCCAGCCCGAGCCCGAGCGCCTCGTGCGAATCGCGGATCCGGTACAGGTCCACGTGGTACAGCCGCATGCCGGCGCCGCCGTGCTCGTTGATCAGCGTGAACGTCGGGCTGCCGACCGCGCGGCGGACGCCCATCGCGCGCGCGAGCCCCTGCACGAAACACGTCTTCCCCGCGCCGAGCTCGCCGTGCAGCGCGAGCACCGCGCCGGGCTTCAGCGTCGCCAGCAACTCCTCCGCGACCCGGTGGGTCTCCTCGGGGCTGCGCGTGACGATTTCCTGTTCCGTGTTCATGGGACGCGGACAACTTACCGATTTCTGAAAGTCCGGCAAAGCCAGTTTTTCCAAGGGTTGGAAAAAATAGTTAGAAAAAGTTCCGGAAAAGTGTCCGTCTCGTTTCTTTCTATTAGTAGACGCGATTTCGAAATCGCGTCTACGAGTATAAGGTGGCTTTTCGGGGG
>CAYQYB010000110.1:0-8310 GCA_964421535.1 uncultured Verrucomicrobiota bacterium
AACCGGACACATAGCCGCGAAGGTTCATAACACGATGGCGGAGATCATCGTGGCCGTGGCGAAGCGGATCGGCGACCCGCGTGTTGTGTTGTCCGGCGGCTGCTTTCAGAACGCGTACCTGACCGGGCGGACGATACGGCGGCTGGCGGAAGAAGGCTATGTGCCGTACTGGCATCGGCTGGTTCCCCCCAACGACGGGGGGATCGCGTTCGGACAGGCGGTCGTCGCCACTTCTCAGTGAATCGAGGCAGTTATGTGTCTAGCCATACCGGGTCAGATTCAGAGCATCGAGGGCAGCGAGCCGATGGAGCGCACCGGCAAGGTGAGCTTCGGCGGCGTCGTGAAAAGCATCATGCTGGCATGCGTCCCTGACGCCAAGGTCGGCGACTACGTCATGGTCCACGCGGGATTCGCCATCAGCGTGGTCGATGAAAAAGAGGCCCTCGAAACCCTCAAGTACCTCGCCGCAATGGACGCCGCCCCGGAGAACCCGTGAAATACATGGACGAATACCGGGATGCGGACGCGGCGCGCCACTACGCGGACCAGATCCGCCGGCTCGTCACGAAGCCGTGGAAGATCATGGAAATCTGCGGCGGGCAGACGCACGCCATCATGAAGTTCGGCCTGGACGAAATGCTCCCGAAGAACGTCACGCTGATCCATGGCCCCGGCTGTCCGGTCTGCGTGACTCCCGTTGAACTGATCAACAAGGCCATTGAGATCGCATCGCGGCCGGAAGTGATCTTCTGCTCGTTCGGCGACATGCTGCGCGTCCCCGGCACGCATCGAGACCTCTTCTCCGTCAAGGCCGCGGGCGGGGACGTGCGCATTGTGTATTCCCCGATCGACGCCGTCGCGCTTGCGCGGCAGTACCCCGACAAACAGGTCGTGTTCTTCGCCGTGGGCTTTGAAACCACCGCGCCGGCGAACGCCATGGCGGTGTATGAGGCCCACAAGACGAAGCTCGCGAACTTCTCGATCCTCGTGTCCCACGTGCTCGTTCCGCCGGCGATCGAAGCCATCCTCTCCTCTCCCACGAACCAGGTGCAGGGATTCCTCGCGGCCGGCCACGTCTGCACCGTGATGGGGTTCGCGGAGTACGAGCCGATCGCGAAGAAGTACGGCGTGCCGATCGTCGTCACCGGCTTCGAGCCTATGGACATTCTGCAGGGCGTGTACATGTGCCTCAAGCAGCTCGAGCAAGGCCGCGCAGAGGTTGAAAACGCGTACGCGAGGTCTGCCCGGCGCGAGGGCAACGTGCAGGCGCAGAAACTCATTCGCGAAATTTTCCGCGTCGTCCCTCGCAAATGGCGGGGAATCGGGGAGATCCCCCAAAGCGGCCTCGGCCTGCGGGAGCCGTATGGGAGCTTCGACGCCGAAACGCGGTTCGGCGTTGCCGGGCATGTCGTCGACGAGCCCAGCGAATGCATCGGCGGATTCATTCTCCAAGGCATCAAGAAGCCGCACGAATGCCCGATGTTCTCCGTAAAGTGCACGCCCGAGCATCCGATGGGCGCCACAATGGTCTCGTCCGAGGGAGCCTGCGCCGCGTATTATCGCTACCGGAAAATCAAACAGCCCGCATGAAACCGGAAAACGATTTTGCACTTCACTGCCCGCTGCCCCTGCGCGATTACCCGGTGATCACGATGGCGCACGGCGGCGGCGGGCTGATGCAGCACAAGCTGCTCGAGAACCTGTTCTGGCCCGCCTTTCAGAATCCTCTGCTGGCCGAAGAGCATGACGGCGCGGTGGCCCTGCTCGGTGACAAGCCCCTGGCATTCACAACAGATTCCTACGTGGTTCATCCCCTGTTCTTCCCGGGCGGCAACATCGGCACGCTCGCCATCAACGGCACGGTCAACGATTTGTGCATGTGCGGCGCGCGGCCGAAATATCTGAGCGCCGGTTTCATTCTCGAGGAAGGACTTTCCATGGAGACGCTCTGGCGCGTCGTCCAGTCGATGAAGTCGGCCGCCGAGGAAGCGAATGTGCAGATCGTCACCGGCGATATCAAGGTTGTGGACAAGGGCAAGGGTGACGGGCTTTACATCAATACGGCGGGGATCGGCGTCGTTGAGGCACAGGCTCTCTCTCCCAGCCGCGTGCAGCCGGGCGACGCGATCCTGCTGAGCGGCGACGTGGGCCGCCACGGCGTGGCGATCATGGCCGTGCGCGAGGGCCTCGATTTTGAAACGACGATTGAGAGCGACTGCGCCCCGCTCGTCGAGCCCGTGATGAAACTGATCAGGTCCGGCGTCGAGGTGCACTGCATGCGCGACCTGACGCGCGGGGGGATGGCCACGACGCTGGCTGAAATCGCAGGAAAGTCCGGCTTCCGCATCCACATCGAAGAGAAGGTCGTCTCCGTCGCCGAGGGCGTCAGGGGGGCCTGCGAGATGCTTGGCCTGGACCCTCTCTACGTGGCGAACGAGGGCCGGTTCGTGGCGTTCATAGCCGCCCGCGACGCGGACCGCGCGTTGTCCATCCTGCGATCCGAGCCATCGTGCCCGAACGCGTCGCTCTGCGGCTCGGTCCTGTCTGAAAAGAACCCGATCGTCACCTTGAAGAACAACATCGGCTCGACGCGAATTCTCGACTTGCTCATGGGCGAACAACTGCCCCGCATCTGCTGACGCATTGCCGTCTTTGTGACATCCTATCTGCTTGCTGCGACGCAGGTTACACACCGTAGCGGCCGTCCGCAGCTCTTCCTTTCTTGAAGGCTGCGCGCTTTTCATATAAACACGGCGTATACAACTGTTCGAAGTTCCGGGTTAGTTACTGCCTGTGCGTTGAACCGCCGCCCCGGGATTCACTTTACTCAAAGGAAAGAGAGTCTGGATATGTCCGAAGCAGACCGCGCCGCCCCGGAGAACATCCTCGTCGTCAACGCCGGGAGCTCCTCGCTGAAGTTCACGATGTTCGGGATGCTGGAAGAGAAGATCCGCGCGAAGGGCATTGTCGAGCGCATCGGGTTGCGCGAGCCGTATCTTCGCTACGAACGCCATGACGGACGCGAACTCAAGGAGCAGGCAAAGATCACGAATCACGACGAGGCCCTGCGCCTGGTCTGCGACAAACTGGTCGATTCGCAGTACGGCGTCCTCGACAGCCTGAAGCAGGTCGAAGCCATCGGCCATCGTGTCGTCCACGGCGGCGAAAAGTTTCACGATTCGAGCGTGGTCACCGATGAAGTGAAGGACATCATCCGCGAGTGCTCCACGCTGGCGCCCCTGCACAACCCGCCGAACCTCGGCGGCATCGAGGCCTGCGAGCGCGTGTTCCCGGGCGTCCCCAACGTGGCGGTGTTTGACACCGCTTTCCACCATTCGATGCCGCCCGGCGCATACCTCTACGCCATTCCCTACGAGTTCTACGAGAAATACGGCATCCGGAAGTACGGGTTCCACGGCACGTCCCACAAGTTCGTCGCGCAGGCGACGGCCGAGTTCCTCGGCAAGCCCATTGAAAAGCTCAAACTGATCACCTGCCACTTGGGCAACGGCGACAGCATCACGGCCGTGGACCACGGCAAGAGCGTGGAGACCAGCATGGGCATGACGCCCCTCAACGGGCTCGTCATGGGCACGCGCTGCGGCGACATTGACCCGGCCATCGTGCTCTACCTGGTCCGCCAGGGGATGAGCGCGGACGAGATCGACAAGCTGCTGAACAAGAAGAGCGGCCTGCTTGGAGTCGCGGGCATCGGGAGCGGCGACATGCGGGATATCATCGCAGCGGCCGAAGGCGGAAACGACCAGGCTCTGCGGGCGCTCTGGATGTTCGTCCATCGCCTCGCGCTCTACATCGGCTCCTACTTCACCATCCTGGGAGGCGCGGACGCGGTGGTCTTCACTGGCGGCATCGGCGAGAACAGCGCGTACATCCGGAAGCGGGTCATCGCGGAACTGGAATGCCTTGGATGCTTTCTGGACGACGCGAAGAACGAAAAGACGGCCGGTAAACCGGGGATTGTCAGCACCGCGAAGAGCACGCTCAAAGCCGTGGTCATGCCGACCAACGAGGAGCTGATGATCGCCCGGGAAACCCTGAAGATGTTCAAGGCGCCCGCTCCGGCCGGCAGGAAATAGGAACGTCAGGAGTCGTTTCCGGGATCACCATTCATCCGCTTCAGCTTCCGCCAGAGCGTGGCCGGGCTGATGCCCAGCGCCCGTGCGGCGCGCGTCCTGTTGTCGCCGACCAGCCGCATGACGGTCTGAATGTGTTCTGTTTCGATGTCCGACAACTTCCGCGACAGCGGGCTGACCATCCCGTGCTGTCCCAACACCGGATGAACGACGTTCGCCGGCAGGTGCTCCGGGAGGATTAATCCGTCCTTCGAGAGAACAGCCGCCCGCTCGATGGCATTCTCCAACTCCCTGACGTTGCCCGGCCAGCCGTAGGACTGGAGGTAATCCACGCACGTTGCATCAAGCCGCAGATTGGGGATCCTCAGCTTGCGGGCAAACACGCGGCAGAAGTGGCGGGCGAGGTGCAGGATATCCTCCGCCCGGGACCTCAGGGGAGGAACTTCCACTTCGATCACCCGCAGACGGTAGTAAAGGTCCTCGCGGAAACGCCCTTCCTGGATGGCCGCCGCGAGATTCTGATTCGTTGCCGTGATCACGCGGACATCGACCTTGCGCGGCGCGCTTTCGCCAAGCCTGCGGATTTCCCGCTCCTGCAGCACCCGCAAGAGCTTCATCTGCATCGCCAGCGAGATATCCCCGATTTCATCGAGAAAGATCGTGCCCTTCTGCGCCTCCTCAAACAGGCCCACCCGGTCCCGGGTCGCCCCGGTGAAGGCCCCGGCCTTGTGGCCGAAAAGCTCGCTTTCGAGGAGAGTCTCCGGCAACGCCGCGCAATTGACTCCGACAAACGGGCCCTTCGCCCTGTGGGAGTTGGAGTGAATGTATCGGGCCAGGACCTCCTTCCCTGTTCCGCTTTCCCCCGTGATCAGAACGGATGTGTCGTAGGGAGCCACGCGGGCGGCCAGCTCCACGACCTTCCTGAAGGAGGGGCTGTGCACCTCGACGAAGCCCGGCGGCTGAACGTCTCCCAGCAGGCGCAGCTTCTGCCTCTGCTTCGCCAGCTCGCGGCTCTGCTCGCGCAGTCTGCGCGAGAGTTCCAGGACTTTTCCCCGAACATCCTCGGCCTGGAAGAACGGAAGGAACTTGCTCGCTTCGGCGCCCCACGAGGCCCTGTCCTTGCCCACGGCGGCGCACGCTGGATCCCCTTTCCCGGCGCACTTCTGCTCCACGAAATAGACCTCCCGGTTGGTGCAGAACGACGCATATCCGCTCGCGTATCCGACCATCATCCAGCACACCGGCTCTCCCCACTTCCCCATTTCGATGACGTGCTCCTCTGCCTCGCCTGACCCGTGCCACGTCAGTTCCATGAAGAAACGGCCGGAGCTGTCATCGATCTCCAAGGATCGAACGGACGCTTTTACAACGCCCTGAATCGTATGCATTCGCGCGCCGGCCCGAACCAGGTCCGCAGTACTCTCCCACTCGAATATCCGCTTCATCGCCGCCGCATCAGCCTGCCCCCAGAAGTAGCCAAACCGCGTCAGCACGCTGCGCGCTCCATCCGGCCCCACCGTGTCGATCAGGTCCTTCCGCAACTGCGCAAAAGCGTGAAGATCATGCAGAACCAGCCGCCGTCCATGCAGGCTCAAACGCCCTTCTTCAAATTCAACCAGCTCCGATAACTTCAGATCCGCTGCTTTCATAGCCCACCTGTTATTTCATTATGAATGATGCTTATTACATTATGAAATACTATTTCATTAAAATCAACAACCCACTATACTTGCAACCATTTTATTACTAACGACTTATAAACTGTATCTCCGAATGGCACGTCACGTGCTTACATGTGTAATCGCAACAACTGAAAGGAATCGAACATGTACAACCTGCTGAAAAACAAGAATGACGGACTGAGAGACGATCTGCTCGCCTTCACACAGAAGTTGATTCGGACGCCAAGCCCAAGCCTGGGCGAGTCCGCCGTGGCAACGCTCGTCGAGGACGAACTGAAGCGCGTTCCGTGCGACAAGGTGTTCCGGGACGACGTGGGAAATGTCATCGGACTCATGCTCGGGCGCGAGCCCGAACCGACGGTGCTGCTGAACTGTCACATGGACACCGTCCCCGTCTGCCATGAAACACAATGGAAGGAATCCCCCACCAGCGGGAACATTTCCGGCGGACGCATCTACGGCCTCGGCGCAGCGGACTGCAAGGGCGGACTTGCCGCACACGTCTACACGGCCGCGCTGCTCAAGAGAAGTCTTCTGCCGCTCCGCGGCAACCTCGTCATCGCCGCCACCGTGGCCGAGGAGAACGGATGCAGCATCGGCGTGCGGCATCTGATCGAAAAGACGCTGCCGGCGATCCACCTCTCCCCCACCTACGCGATCCTGGGCGAACCGACAGGCCTCGGGCTCTACTACGGGCACGACGGCTGGGTCGAGATGGACATCCAGGTGGAAGGAAGCAATCCCTTCCTCGTGGACGACGCGGCCAACGCGATCTTCAATGAGTACTCGAACCGGAACGCCGAAGCCCCCGGCACGCTCGCGCTCCAACGCCCGCAGTTCCGGAACGACGGCGGCCGCCGCCAGGCCACGATCCAGATGAACCGCCGGCTTCGCGCGGCGGAAAACGTCGGCTCCATCCTTTCACAGACGAAGCACGAGGCAGCCATGGCCGCGCAGGCCGGCGGCGCCGTGGCCGTCGCTGTCGCCGTCCGACAGGAGAACCAGAAGCTGTACACGGGCCAGACCACGCTGGTCCGACGCGTCGTACAAGCCTGGATGACGGACCCGTTCCACATCCTGATGGAGCGCGCGCGGCAGGCTCTGTCCGCGGCCGACTGCGCGGCACGGCCGGGCAAGTGGGCGCTCGACCGGATCGGCATGGGAACGGCCGGCAGCGTGCTGACAGGCAAATTTCACGTGCCGACGATCGGCTACGGTCCGGGCTCGGAGCTGATGGCCCATGCCGTGGATGAGTCCGTCAGCGCGGACAAGATATCCGAAGCCGTTTACGGCACGGCCGCCATCGTGCACAGCCTGATCGGCATCCCCGTGTTCGGCTGGACCGCCGACGAAATTTAGAGACGGGTCGAAACCATGAACATCCTTGTCCTGAACTGCGGAAGCTCGTCGCTGAAGTACCGCCTCATCTCGATGCCGGCGGAGACGGAGCTGGCGGGCGGCGAGGCCCAGCGCATCGGCCCGCCGACCGCCAAACCGTCCCGCATCATCCATCGTGTCGCAGGCCAGCCGGCCGGGACACACATCGTGCCCATGCCCCACCACGCATCCGCGTTCGAACAGGTGATGCAGCTCCTGCAGCTGACGCCCGCGCAGACGCCCGACGCCATCGGGCACCGTGTCGTCCATGACGGCGGCCTGTTCAAAGCTCACACCCGCCTGGATGACGCGGCGATCGCGCGGCTTGAAACCATCAACGACATGGCGCCGATCCACAATCCTCCCGCCGTGAACCTGGCCAAAGCCTGTCGGAAGTTGTACCCGGACCTGCCGCAGATCGCGGTGTTCGACACGGTCTTCCACGCCACCATACCGGAATGCGTGTACACCTACGCCATCCCCGGCTGGATGACGCGGGACATGGGCATTCGCAAGTACGGGTTTCACGGCATCAGCCATCAGTACGTGGCCACGGAAGCCGCTCGCCTCCTGGAGCGTCGCCTCGACAAGCTGAACGCTGTGAGCTGTCACCTGGGCTCCGGCGGAGCCAGCCTCTGCGCAATCGTCAACGGCAAGTCCGTGGACAACACGATGGGGTACTCGCCGCTTCAGGGCCTCGTCATGAGCACCCGCTGCGGCGATCTCGACCCGGCCATCGCCCTGCGCCTCATGGCGCTTTCGGACGGCGATGTCCAATCGGTGGAGAAGCTTCTGAACGAGAAAAGCGGCGTGCTCGGGCTGTCCGGGCAGTCGGCCGACATTCGAGACGCGCTGTCCGCGGTTTCAGGCAAAGGGACACATTCACAACGGCCCGAACTGGCGGCGCAAGTCTACCTGTGGCGGCTGCGCAAGTACCTGGGCGCATACCTGGCAACGGTCGGGAAGCCCGATGCGGTCATCTTCACGGATACGGTCGGCGAGACGGTGCCCTCGGTTCGATGGGCCATGTGCGCAAACATGGAAGACTTCGGGCTCGCGCTCGATCCCGCCCTGAACAACAACGCGACCCGCCTCCCGGCCGACATCTCCGCGACAGAGAGCTCCATTCGAGCCCTTGTGATCGCCACCAACGAGGA
>CAYQYB010000111.1:0-8307 GCA_964421535.1 uncultured Verrucomicrobiota bacterium
CTCGTGTGTCGTCGGGCAGGCTCTTGAGCTTCTTCAGCGAGCGGGAGAGCGCGCGGGGGTCGCCGCCGGGGATATCGGTCCGGCCGACGGAGCCCTGAAACAGAGTGTCGCCCGCAAAGAGCACGTGGTTGTCCGGGAAGTAGAGGCACACACAGCCGGGGCTGTGGCCGGGCGTCGCGATCACTTCGTAGCGGAGTTTCCCGTCGGTCCATTCCTGGCCGTCCGCGAGCGTGCGCGATATGGGCGGCGGGGATTTCAGGGCGGGGTAGTGCGGCAGGAGCTGGTTGAACGGCAGAAACGCCCACTGCGCGTCCTCGGCGCTGATCGCAACCGGGGCCGGGTGGGCCTCGTGCAGAGCCGGCAGCGCGCCGATGTGATCGGCGTGGCCGTGCGTCAGGAGAAAGGCCGAGACCTTCAGCCGGTTGGCCTTGATGACCTGTTCGACGCGTTCCGGGTTCGCGCCGGGATCGATGACGAGGGCGTTAAGGTCTTCATCCCACACGACGTAGCAGTTCTCTTCATAGGCGCCGACGGTGACTGTTTCGATGTTCATGTCGCGTGCAATTTCTGCCATGATGACCGTGCCGTCAAGGCTTGAACATGAAATGGATGGTTACCCATTCCGCCAAAACAAAGTTGGAGAACTACCTCCGATGGTTGTCCGACGCGGGCATTGACGGCGCACCGATTCTGTCGTCCGACCCTGCCGGCGGTTTGACGGACGCTTTGTTGCTGACCGGCGGCGGCGACGTGAATCCGGCGCTCTACGGCGCCGGGCGGGCGCCGGAGACGGCCAACGTCGACGACGGCCGCGACGAGATGGAATGCCGCTTGATCCGGCAATTCATCGGCGCCGGGAAACCGGTGTTCGGAGTCTGCCGCGGCATCCAGATCCTGAATGTCGCGCTCGGCGGAAAACTGATTCAGCACGTCCCCTCCATCGCGGGCGATCGCGAATTGCACAGGAAGCCCGACGACAAAGACTGCACTCATTCGATTTCGTTCACGACGCGGTCGAAACTTTCGGATGCGCTCCGCGGAGTCGCGGACGTGAACAGTAATCACCATCAGGCGGTGGATCCCCGGGCTCTTGGCCGCGGCTTGCGCATTGTCGCGGTTTCGGGGCAGGGGATTGTCGAGGCGGTCGAGGGCGTTGGCCTCGGCGCGCCGGTGCTGGCCGTTCAGTGGCATCCGGAGAGAATGGAACCGCGCACGCACGCGGCAGCGGTGGAACTGCTGAAGCTGATGAAGCAAGTCGCGGCGGGATGACTTCCGTAGGTCAGCCCTTCGGCGGCGTGTTGGGGGTGAACGCCTGCGCGTTCTCGTCCAGCTCCATGTGGGGGATCGTCCGCATCTGCTTCTCGTCGTAGACGAGCGAGAGCTTGAACGGCTCCAGCTGCTGGCACGCGGTCTTGGCGTAGAGCTTCACGAGCCCGGGGTTGGAATCCTTGCTGAAGATCACGACCAGGATCATGTCGCCCTTCAGGCCTTCCATGTAGATGCTGGTCTTCTCGCCCTGGTGGAGCATGTTCTGAAATTCGGTCTCGCCGACGAGCTTGGCCATGGTGAGGGTGGCGAAGAAGGACCCCGCGGCGAGCGCGGCGACGTTCTCGGCATTGCCCTGTTCGCTCACGGTCTGGCTGGCGATGATGTTGCCGCCGCGGTCGCAGAAGAACACGGCCTCCGCCTCGACCTGCTCAAGGAGTTCCCTGAGGATCTGGTCGATTTTCTGGCTGGCGTCCTCGCTGAGGGAGCTCAACATTGTCATTCACCTTTCTGTGAAACGGCCAGATCGTTCGGCAACTCCGTGGTCTGCATCTTGTTCTTCTGCATGAAGTTGCTGATGACCATCTTCGCGATCATGTTCAACGATTCCAGCACCCCCACGCCCTTCACAGCAATGGCCTCGAAATAAGGTACAGCCGTCGCGCGCTGATTCAACATGAAGTTCATGTAATGGACCGGGGCGATGTCGGGCAGGTCCCGCTTGTTGAACTGGATGATGTAGGGGAGGGTGTCCACGGAGTCGCCTTGTTCCTTCAGGTTGGATTCCATGTCGGCGAAGCTCGCGGCGTTTTCCTCCTGCTTGCCCCACTGCGAGTCCGCCACGAACACAACGCCGTCGACGTTCCTCAGCACGAGCTTGCGGGTCTCGTTGTAGATGACCTGGCCGGGGACGGTGTAGATCTGGAACTTGGAGATGAACCCCTTGATGATCTCGGATTTCAGGGGGAGGAAGTCGAAGAACAGCGTGCGGTCCTGCTTGGTGGAGAGCGTGGTCAGTTCGCCGCGGGACTGGGGGGAGATTCCTTCGTGGATCTGTTCGACGTTTGTTGTCTTGCCGCCCAAGGCTGTTCCATAGTAGACGATCTTGAACGAAATCTCCTTGCGCGCAAAGTTTATGAAGGACATGCCTTGCCCATCCCTTTCGTACGAACTAAATCAAAATCACGACAATTAGTATAGACAAACTACACAACGCTGTAAAACATCGGTATAATAAAGTTGCGAAAAAAAGTGAGGTACATTTCGCGCCGGCACCGGTCGTCTTTCGGCAAGCAGTTTGATGTTTCATTGTTCGAGCGGGTGTCGCGGCCGCAGTGTGGCTCGCCCAGGCGGGACTGAAAAAACATGGCTCTATTCGGAAGCATCTTCAAAGGCCGGAGCGAGAAGAAAGAGGAGCCCAAGGCGGCGCCGGCGCCCGCGTCAACTTCGGCCAAGGCAACGCCGCTTGCGGGCAAAACCGCGGCGGCACCCGTAAAGCCGGCGCCCGCTCCAATCCCCGCGAAGCCGTCCGCCGGCAAGACCGCGCCCGGAGCGCCCCAGAAGCCGATGCAGCTGGACGAGATCGTTGCCGCGCTCCAGCAGATTGAATCCATCATGTCCGAGCCGTCCGAGGCTGCGCCCGGCAAGACGGGTACATCGTCGGAGTATCTGCAGACCGTTTCCCTCGCCTTGAGCGACGTTGTCCAGATCGCGCCCGCCTCGTTCAACGACATGCAGGTTTCCCCGGAGGACAAGGTGGACGTCGTGATCGAGAACCTTTTCGGGCAAATGGCGAAGGGGAAGATCGAGACGACGATCGGCTATCTCCTGGCGGGCGTGCCGAAGCAGTACCTGGTGAACCCGGGGGATTTGAAGAGCGAGCTCAAGGTTTCCCTGCCTCTTCCTCTCGTGGTTGCGTCGGTGAATCCGGACGATTTCAAGAAGCGGACGGCCCGTGCCCGGCAGGATAGGATCGCGGCGGAGCTTCCGAACCTGTTCCCGACCGTCGGTGCGACCGCGGAAAAACCGGCGGCGGCCGCCGCGCCAGCGGCAAAGCCGGCTCCCGAACCGGCGAAGGAACAGGACAAGTCTGCGTCGTTGAGCCTGAAGCTCTCCGATCTCAGCGCCGTCATGCCGTCCGCGTTCAAGTCCGGCGTGATTCCCCCGGACGCGAAGGTGGATGTCCCGGTCGAGGACGTGTTCGGGCAGCTGGCGAAGGGCAAGGTCGAGGTGCCCGTGAACAAGCTGCTGGCAGGTGTGCCGAAGCAGTACCTGTCCGCCGGGGCGACGCTCGACGCGGAAGTTCTGATCGCCCTGCCGCTGGCGGTCGTCGTAGCGGCGGTTCCGCCGGACGAGTTGATGAAGCGTACGGCGGCGCAGAAAACCAAGCCCATGGGCATGGATCTGCCCGATTTGTTCAAACGCGCGGATGGCAAGGAAGCGCCGGCCGCTGCGGCACCCTCCAAGCCTGAAGCATCGGCCGCTCCGAGGGCCGCGCCGCCCGTTCCGAAAGCTGAACCCAAGGCGGCACCTGTTCCTGAAGCGAAGCCGGTTGCGCAGGCGCAGCCTGCGCCGAAGGCGGAAGCGAAACCCGAGCCGTCGAAACCCAAGCTTGAACTCAAGACCGCGGGCAAAGGCGAGCCGAAGGCGGAGGCGAAGCCCGCGGCGCCGGCAATTCCCGTGCCCAAGGTGGAGCCGAAACCCGCTGCGCCCGCGCCCAAGGTCGAGCCGAAGCCGGTGGCTCCGCCTGTACCGAAGCCCGCTGCACCTGCGCCCAAGGCCGAGCCGTCTGCTCCTGTTGCCAAAGCCGCACCTGTGCCGCCCGCGCCCAAGGTCGAGCCGAAGCCGGTTGTCCCTCCTGTGCCGAAGGCTGCGCCCGCGCCCGTTCCGCCCGCGGCGAAGGTCGAGCCGAAACCGCCGGCCGCCCCCGCGCCCAAGCCGGAACCGAAGGCCGAGCCTGTCGTTCCGTTCGCCGGCCCTGCGCCGAAGAAATTCATGCCGATCGATCTGGTTGCGGCGCTGCCCGTGGCACCAACGGCGGAGACACCTGTGGCACCGAAGGCGGAGAAGCCGAAAGCGGCCGCGCCTGTCGCGCCGCCGCGGCCCAGCGTTTCGGGCATGCCTGTGCTCATGCTCAGGGGGCTGGATCTGAACCAGGCTTCGGCCGGGGAACTCATGCGGGTGGTGGACGGCATTGGCGAAGCGATGGCGCAGCATATCGTCCAGGATCGCACGGAGAACGGGCCGTTCTTCGGGCTCTACGACCTGGGGCGCGTCCCGGGCATCGGCTCGAAGATTTATGAGAAGATCACCGGCCAGCCGTGGCTTGAAGAGAAGTATGGCCAGCTGCATCTGGTGGACGAACTGTTGGGCCGCTGGACCGGGAAGCATCCCGATCTCAAGGATGTGGCGGCGAAGTTCAAGGCGATTCCCGGATTCGAGGGATGCATGATTCTGCACCGCGACGGCGATCTGCTGGCGACGAGCTGGCAGGTGGACTCGCCGGAGCGCCTGCAGGCGATGGCCCCGCAGATCCTGAAGAAGGTGAAGCACTACATGCGCCACATCGCCCAGGGCGAAACGTATTCTGTGACCGTGTTCCAGGAAGGCGTTTCCTTTACCTTCGTGGAAAGCGAAGACATCTGTTTCGTCGCGGTCCAGAATCCAAAGGGCCTGTCGCGCCGGCACATTCAGATTGTCAACGGGCTTGGCGTGGCTCTCGGCCGCCGCTTCAGCGGTTACCGTGGAGCTTGAGCTTCGTCACCGGCTTGGGCGTTGTGGTGCGCGACGCCGGCTTCGAGGCGACAGCTGAGGCCGCCGGGGATTGTGCGGGAGTGGGGGAAGTGGGCGGAGGCGTTGCCGCCGGCGGCTTGTGTTCCTCATCCATGATCCGGTGCGCATCCAGCAGAATCGAGATGGTTCCCTGCGTGATCGTCTTCTCCACGTTCTTCGGCTCTTCGCGCTGGAAGGAGAAGAAGCCTTCCTTGTGCCTCAGCACTTCGTAGAGGGCGTCGATGCCCTGCTTCTTGGGTGAGCGGGCGTCGATGATCTCGCCCTTGATGAATACCAGCGTTCCGAGCGACGCGTTGCTTTTATCCCTGACATGGAGCGTTCCTGTTTCTTTGTCTGAGTTCAGGAACTGCGTGACCGATCCGAGCGACATGGAAGCGATGGACCCGGAGAAGTCGTTTAGCGATGCGGCGGGTATGGGCGGGGGAGTGCCCGCTTCGCCGGCCGCTTGATCCAGCGCCTTGGCGGATGACTCCATCGCCTTTTCTCTCTGGCGCGCCTTGCGCCGGCTCTCCCAGAAGAGTCCGACGACGAAGAGCACAAACGCGAGAATCACGATGACCGGGGTCTGATATCGAGAGAGGGATGACATCGGCTTTGCCGGTCCAGCCTGCGTGCCCGTTTTGGCGGGCGTGGATGCCGCGGCCGCCGTGGCCGTGGTGGATGCGGCAGCGGCTGGCTTCGTTTTCCCGGCGGGTTCGGGTTTTGCGGCCGCGGTTTCCGGCGGCTTCGGCGCGGATTTCGCCGCCGCGGTTTCGCCGGTCTTCTGAGTGGCCGCGTCGGGCTTGTCGCTTCTCGAGAACAGCCGGTTGAAGAACCCGTCGCCCTTGGTTTTCTCCTCCCCGCCGGGAACGGTCATCGGGACGGGCTCGAGCACGGAGATCGTGAACACGTTAGTCGAAGGGCCCACGGGCGTGACGATATACCGCTTCACCGGCGGCAGGCGGGGCGCCGACGCGGCTGAAGCTTTCTGTTGCGCCGAGGGAGTCGTCTTCGGGACGGACGTCTGCGCGCTTTTCTGGACCGCCTTCACGAGGGCCACCTGCGCCGGGCTGGGCGGGGGGGGCTTCAGGAGCACGACCCCCGTGTTGGTCTTGGACAAGTACAAAGGGAAGCTCTGCTCGAACCGCTCCAGCCTCAGGATGTAGTTGTCGCGGGTCTCCCCCTGCACGGGCAGTTCGTCGCCTTTTTTGAAATAAAGCCTGCCGCGGCAGGACGCCGTGCGATAGGCGAAGAAGACCTTCTGTTCGGGCGTTGTCCAGGCCGGCCGGCCCTCCCGCGTGCTGACCGGGAACGCCGCGAGGAATGCGCCTTCATACTCGTTGCTGACCATGGTGATGAAGAACTCGTCGTTTTCCTGGATCAGCATCAGGTGCCTGCCGACGCCGCACGACATTGCCGGGCTCTCGATGGGGATCGAGATGTAGGGCGCGGTGACGCGCATGAAGTCGGTTGTCATGATGGGCATCGGCGGGGGCAGGCTTGGCGGAGGTGCCGGCGCGGGGGCGCCCTGGGCCGCCCATGCGGAACAGACGACGATCCAGGCGATCCATGTGTTTCGAGAACGAGACATGATCCGTTCGCTCAGTTGCTCAACGCCGATTCGCACGTCGGCATCTTAGTAGATATGGAATACCCGAGAAAGTGTAAATACAGGCGATGTTGAATCCCGTGGTCCGCTTGACAAACACATCCGGTTCCAGCAGGTTACGATTCAGACATGCAGAGCAGATTCAAAGTGGCGATGGTGCAGATGTCGATGGCGGCCGATCCTTCGGCGAACCTTTCCAGGGCGTCTGCGCATGTCGAGCAGTCCGCGGCGAACGGCGCGGTGATCGTCTGTCTGCCCGAGCTGTTCCGCTCGCTCTATTTCTGCCAGAAGGAGGACCCTTCGCAGTTCGGCCTGGCCGAGTCTCTTCCGGGTCCCACGACGGATCATTTCGGGCGGCTCGCGCGCAAGCTGGGGGTCGTGCTGATCGTGCCCGTGTTCGAGCGGCGCGCCGCGGGCCTGTACCACAACAGCGCCGCGGTTATCGACGCCGACGGATCGATCGCGGGCGTTTACCGGAAGATGCATATTCCCGACGACCCGGCGTACTACGAGAAGTACTACTTCGCGCCCGGCGATCTCGGGTTCAAGTCGTTCGATACGAGGGCCGGGCGCATCGCCGTGCTGATCTGCTGGGACCAGTGGTATCCCGAGGCCGCCCGCGTCGCCGCGCTCCAGGGCGCAAGCATCATTTTCTATCCGACGGCGATCGGCTGGCATCCGCACGAGAAGGCGGCGCTCGGCGCCGCGCAGCGGGACGCGTGGCGGACGGTCCAGCGGGGCCACGCGATCGCCAACGGCGTGTACGTCGCCGCGGTCAACCGCGTGGGCCACGAGCAGCTGGACGGGGCCGGCGCCGGCATCGAGTTCTGGGGCTCGTCGTTCCTGGCCGACCCGCAAGGCGTGATCCTGGGCGAGGCGCCGGAACAGAAGGAAGATGTTGTATATGGGATGGTGGATCTCGATCGCGTCGAGGAGATCCGGCGCAGCTGGCCGTTCCTGAGGGACCGGCGGATCGACGCCTACGACGGAATCGCAGAACGTTTCTTGGATCAACATCAGGATGAACACCGCGCATGAAAACCTCTCAACGACTGCCTGCTTCGCTCGGATTCCGGATGCCCGCCGAATGGCGGCGGCACGAGGCCACGTGGCTCGCGTGGCCGCATAACGTCAACGACTGGCCCGGCAAGATCGAAACGGTCGAATGGGCATACGGCGAGATGATCCGCAAGATCGCGGCCGGCGAGATCGTCCGCCTGCTCGTCAAGTCCGCGCGCCAGTGCAGCCGCGCGCGCCGCGTGCTGGAGAAGGCCGGCGTGAACATGGAGCGCGTGGATATTCTCAACGTCCCGACGAACCGCGGATGGATGAGGGACAGCGGGCCGATCTTTGTCCGGCGGCGCAGCCGGGGAAGGAGCGAGGTCGCGGTCGTCCACTTCCACTTCAACGCGTGGGCCCTGCACTCCGACTGGGAGAGGGACTACGCGATCCCGGCGCGCGCGGCGCGGCGCCTGAAGGCGCGGCTGTTTCACGCGCGGTCGGGCGGACGCGATTTCGTGCTCGAGGGCGGAAGCATCGACGTCAACGGATGCGGCACGCTGATCACCACCGAGGAGTGCCTGCTCGCCGAGAAGATCCAGGTCCGGAACCCGGGCCTCACTCGCGAGGAGATCGAAGCCGCGCTCAGGGGAATGCTCGGG
>CAYQYB010000112.1:0-8270 GCA_964421535.1 uncultured Verrucomicrobiota bacterium
CGCATCGCCGTAGACGGGGTCGGGGCCCTGCCTCGCATCCGCGGACGCGGACAGCCGCAACACCTCGTGGTCCAGGATGCTGTTCAGCGTCGCTTCATTGTCCTTCGCCGTCGGCCGATGCGCCCGCGGTCCGCACGAGGCGAGCAGGTGACAGGCGATTGCGAAGAAGACCGCCGCTATACGTGAGCAGTTCATTGTGTGAGGGCCGACCCCTCTCGCTTTCAGAGTGCCACGGCTAGAGCTTTCGTGGTCGCAGTTGTGCTCTGTAGATCCAGTTGAGCAGGAACAGGACGCCGACAACGACCAGCGGGCCGGCGATGATCACGCAGGTGCTCCAACCGAAGCGGTCCCAGGACGAGACGACGTAGTACACGGCCAGGGCGTTGAACAGGAGTGCGCCGACCCATTCCCACCGCCACGCGACAGCGAGCACGATGAGCACAATGTAGACGGGGATCAGGTGGATCAGCAGGGCGAGAATTGTTTCCCAGAAACCGCGATGTTCTCCGAATACGTCGAGGGAGAACAGGCTCAGGAACATTGCAAAAAGAATGCAGAGAATCCTCGGCGTCCAGAAGAGGAATCGTCTTATCCACGGATTCATACCCATCGATTCAGCATGCCCTTTTTGCCCCGCATTATATCGGGTTGCTGGATTGGAGCAAGATGGGGAAATTGGGAGCACATTAATCGGAGGGCGCCGCTTCGTCGGCGCCGAAAAGCACGGCTGCGACGGAGCGCAGCCATCCGCTGAGACGACGATTTAGGGCGCCGTGAGACCCCACCTCAACGCGGGCAAGGTTTCCTCGCGCAGGGTGTGGCTGAGATCGAAGAGAAGGAAGCCGCCGGCGCCGAGTTTGCGGAGGGCGACGATTTGTTCGATGGCCTGGTCGGCGCGGAGCTGGCTTTCGTCGGCCGTGACGCCGAGGCCGGGATAGACGCGGCCTTTCGCGCGCGGCAGGTCGAGCTGTGCGTGTGTGAGGGTGGAAAAGCGCGAGAGGTCCACGGTATAGTTCATCGGGCTGACGAAGTCCACGGTCTCTTCCTTCAGCCACGCGGCCCAGTCCTGGCCCATGCTGTCGGCGCACGAGGGATAGTTGCCCCAGACGGCGGCGGACAACTTGATGTCCGGGTTGATGGCGCGGAGCTGGTTGCGGGCGGTGCGAACGAAGTCGCTGATACGGCTGGCGCGCCAGCGCCGGAATTCCTTGAGGTGTTTGCCGCCGGCCTGCGCGCTCTTCGGCCAGCCGCTGACGCTTGAGCCGCGCCACGCTTCGAACGCGGCGCGGCAGGAGGCGCAGTAGCACGCTTCGCTGCTCGGAAAGCGGATGTAGTCGAGCTGGATCCCGTCGATGTGGTACTTGCCGGCGATCTCTTTCATGGCGGCCAGCTCGAGCGCGACGTTCTGCGGGTGCGACGGGCACAGCCAGCTCAGCGTCTTCCCGCCCGCGGTCACCTGCAGGCGCTTCTGCTGTTTCATCTTCTGAACGAAGTCCTGCGGCGCGCCGCTGAGGTTCCAGCAGATCATCCAGACGTGCACCTGAAGGCCCGACGCGTGCGCGGCGTCGACGCACTGGGCAAGCTGGTCGCCGTACCTCGTGGCGGTGTAGGAACGCGGGAGGACCTTGCTCGGATAGTGCGCGAGCCCGCCCCAGAGCATGTTCGGGAAAACGGCCGTGATTCCCTGTTGCGCGAGGATCTCGCACGTGCGGTCCCAGTCGCCCGGGAACCAGCCGGTGCCGTTATGGTCCCACACGCCGCGGAACTCGCCCGGCTTCGCGCGCTGGACGCGGCCGTATGCCTCGACAAGGTTCTCCCTCAGCTCGCGGCAGCGGTCGATGACGTCAGCGTACTTGCCCTGATCGTAGAGCTCGGAGACGTCGCGATACAGATTCTCGGCCCGAGCAAGCAGCTTCTTCACTTTGTCCGGATCGGCGGCGTCGTCCGCGTGAGCGGCGATGGCCAGCGTGCTCTCCGCAAAGCTCCGGAACGAGTCGATCTTGCCGACGCGGTCGAGGCCGGCGCGCGCCGCGGCCTGCCACACCATGGGCTCGTACCGGCCCAGCAGCCCGAGCAGCATGCTGTGCTTCTTCTGTGCGTCGTCGTCGAGCAGGACGTGCGTCATCCAAAGCCCGTTCTCGGAGGCGAGCCAGGCGGGTTCGGCGCGACGGCCCTGGGCGTCCTGCCACCAGGCGATCACGCGCGCCGAGCGGTCGGCGGGAAACGCCGGCATGATGTTCACGGATTCCTGGAACACCTGCTTCGGGATGTTCCACTCGTCCGGGTCGGTGAACTCGAACGAGCTCCACTGGCCGGCCAGGTCCGAGCGCTTGTACGATTCGAGCCGCACGTGCATGAGGTCCGCGAGCCCGACGTCCGCGGCGTAGAACACGATCAGCTTGCCGCCGCGCTGGACGAACCGCTTCAGCGCCTCCAGTTCGGCGGGCGGGGGGTGCGGGTTGTAGCCGAGGATCGCGACGCGCGCGTTGCCGAGCGCACCGGCCGCGACCTCCTCGTCGGTGACGATGCCGTGCGGGATGTTCATGTCGCGGAGCCACCGGCTGAGGCGCTGGTTGACCTTCGCGGCGAAGCTGCGCTCGGCCGGGCTGGGGCTGGACGACGTGTTCTTTACGAGCAGGATCGAGTCGGGCCGCGCCTCCATCGAGTAGACCGTGACGGTTGTGTCGGCGGGGACGCCGCGCCAGGCGGACAGCCTGACGAGTTCGATCCGGTTCCAGCCGGCGGGCTTGCCCTCGACGGAAAAATCGCCTTTCAGGACGAGCACGCGCTGGCGGCCGGGCTCGGGGAGCGAGCCGCTCCAGACATACCAGCCGTCGCCGCTCTTGAGGTACAGGTTCAGCGAGCGGAACGCCTCCGGGCGGTCGCAGGAGAGGTCGATCGCGATGCTGGAGCAGCGGGAGAGGTTCAGCGAGACCGCCTTGTCCCAGTACACGCGCTGGATGTTCTTCGTGAACGGGCAGGGGAACGTCAGCCCCGGCTGGCCGACGACGACGTTCGGGGAGCTGGGCGACGCCTGCCACGTGCGCGCCGCGGCGGTTTCGTTGGGGTAGGTGAAGGAATCGAAAGCCACGATCTCCGCCGCGTGGGCGAAGGTGGCGGCCAGAATGAGAGCTATGAGAAGAATGTGATGCGACCTGATCATCGCCCGAGGACTGTAAGCGGAGCGGGAGGAGGGTCAAGGCGCTTTTCCAGGTATGATCGTCCTGGTCGTCGTACTCGGAAATCGAGGACGAGGTTTTCCCTCCCTTGACCTCGCCTGACCGATGTGGCATTACTAGCCGCAACCTGTACTGACGTGGAAGGGGGTGCCCTGTGGGCCAAATCATATTTCACTGCAACAGCTGCGGCTCGAAACTTTCTGCGGAACTCGACGAGGCGGGTTGCGAATTCGAATGCCCGCAATGCCAGAAGAACCAGATTGTTCCCGGCGCCCAATCCAAAGGCGCTTCCGCCCAGACCGCTCCCGGCACACAGGCAGGGACGTCCCCCGCGACAGCCACTTCGCCCGGCATGCCGGTCATACGCATTCCCAAGCGCAAGGTTGTGATGTCGAGCCATCCGCAGCCGGACGAGGACGAGGATGAGGATGATATCGAGGAGCCGATCGGCGGAACCGGGGTGGCCCTTTTCGCCGTGGCGCTTGGCACCGCCGGCCTGCTGCTCTGCTGTCTCTCCATGACGTGGATGTTCGTCTCGAAGTGGTGGGAGCATCCCGACCAGTGGCCGATGGCGCTGATGGTGTTCATCGCGTCGTTCCTGATGGGCTTGATGGGCCTGGTCATCGCCCAGCTCTCGCGGCTGGTCGTCAAGCTCGCCGACCGCGTGTCGCGGTTGGGCGCGGATGAGGACTAGAAGAGAGATGTCAGAGTTCAGAGGTCAGCGGTCAGCGTCTGAACGCCGGAGTCTTCTCATCATTTCCCACAGGCACCAGCAGATCGGGCCGAACGGCAGGTAGCCTGCGTAGCCGGCGACGGGCATCTCGAAGATCTTCCAGCGCGTGACGTACGACACGGTGTAGTGCCATTTCGGCAGGCTGAGGAAGTTCCACATTTCCCAGAAGAATCCGCACACGAGCGCCGCGGCCGCGAGCGTGAACAGCCGGCTGTAGTTGCCGTCCTTGAGGCCGTCGAACGGAGTCGCCGCGCCGGCCCAGCCGAGGCACGCCGCGATGATCGCGAGCGGCGCCACCCACGTCAGCCAGAAGAACGCGACCGGCATCATCGCGAGCAGCAGTAGCCCAGCTGCGCCGGCGACGACGATGCCGGGCAGGACCGCTGGCCGCAGCGGCCGCCAGCGCGGGCCGTTCGCGTACGCCGTGCGGAACCACGCGAAACTCGAAAGCCATTCTGCCGTTTCGAAAATCGCCGGCAGGACCGTCGAGAAACAGAGGGTGGCGAAAACGACGTAATGCAGCGCGCTGAAATGCTCCGAGCCCTCGTACCACCAGTTCTGAATGAACCGGTTCAGGTACTCGAAATACCACCACACGGCCGCGGACGCCGGAAACAGCGCCGCGAACTCCTTCGGCGAGCGGGCGAGGATCGAACTCCCTGTGCGGCGGAAGACCAGCCCGTCCATGACGAGGATGTAACCCAGCCAGAGAGGGAAAAACATGTGATCCTTCAGGACCCCGAGCCAGTCGAACCGGGCCCACGCGCAAACCCACGACGACAGATTCAATCCTGTGCCGACCCAGAACCAGATCGGCAGTCGCAAGCCTCCAGTTTCGAGTTTCGAGTTTCCAGCTTCCCTCCTGAACCCAAACCACCGCGGTCTCGCCAGCAACGCGAAGCCCAGCACCTCCAGCACTCCGAATATCGCGAACACCGTCCACGAGAACGGCGCGTGGCGGATGTACTGTGTCAGCGGCGGGAACTCGTGGAACTCCGGCGGCAGGCCCTTGAGCATCCCGCCCGCCAGGGGCGCCGCGATCAGCAGAACCAGCCCGACCAGGATGTGAGCTCGATTTGTCATTCGCGTTTCGCGCGGGCGCTTCGTTGTTGAATTCCAAGCCGCCCGCCACTATTTTCCCACTAAACCGGAGCGGTTCAAGAGGTTCTTCATGATCAGAATGGTGTGCTTGATTGCCGTGGTCGCCATGCTCAGCAACAGGTCTGGAGCCGAGACGCTTGCCGAAAAGATTCTCGCCGGCTACGGCCCGGTGCAGAGCCTGACCTGCGAGATTCGCAAGGACAGCGAGGCCGGCGGCGGAAAAATGCGGATGCTCAGCCGCGTGTACTACGAGAAGCCGGACCGCCTTCATGTGGACCAGCCCGCCCCCCTCCCGCGCCGCATCGTGGCCGACGGCAAAACGTTCTACAGCTACATCGAAGGCGACCCGAAGGGATTTTCACGGCCGATCGAGAAACTGAACGACGAGATGCTGACCAACCTGCGGAAGGTTCCGGGCACCGCCATGGACCACCTGATGAGACTGAAGGGCGTCTCCGAAACCGCGCTCGAGCCGACAGCCGAGTTTCCGGAGCGCAAGGGGTACGATGCCGGCAAAGTCTTCGTGGTCCTTTCCGCGGATGCCACCGGGCGGCTGGCCCGCATCGAGTTCTTCTCCACGCCGCAGATGAAGGACAAGACCGCCCAATACGACTACAGCGATTTCCAGCAGGTGGCCGAGGGCGTGTGGATCCCGTGCCTGCATCAGGGCGTCATGAACAACGCCGGGCTTGAGGCCCGGGAAACGGTGCGGGTGGACAATCTGTCCGTCAACAAGCCCATTCCGGCGAATCTCTTTATTGCGGGGCCTTTCTTCAAGGAAGTCGAGTTTGTGGACGATTTCTGGAAGATTTACGATTGATCAAAATCGCACAAAAAACTTGCGAGTTGTGAAGTTCAGCATAGAGTAATGGGCAGTCAAACGGAGGTGCTATGAAGAAGATTATTGCGTGCTTGTTGATTGCGACGTTTGTTTTGGCGACCGTGATTCCGGCCCAAGCGGCTGCCGGCAAGGGCGAAGGCCGTGGCGGCCTCATGGGCTTCATCGCTGGTTGCTGCTTCGGCATCCGTGCCGGCGCGGCTTACAACGATGGCAAAGAGATTCACTGGCGCGAATGGGTCATGCTGGTTCCGATCGTGAACTGGGTTATCGCGATCTGGAACGGTATTGACGGCGCGAATGGCGTGACCAGCAAGGATTACGCCGCTCAGTACGGCGCGATGTATTACTAAAGCGCGCGTTTGATGCGAATGCGAACTTGGAGGATTCCGGGCGTTCTGCCCGGAATCCTCTTTTGTTTTGCATGGGCCGCCGCGGCCGTGGCGAACGAACTCGCCGCGGATCTTTTCGCCGACGGGGATTGGACGGCGTGCCGCCGCGAATGCGAACGGACATTGGCGCAAACGCCGGACGACGAATCGGCCCAACTGCTCGGCGCCGTGTGCCGTGTCCGCCTGACGAATCACGTTGAGCAGGGCTGCACTCAGCTGGTGACCCTCACCACGTTCGCCACGTCCGCGAATGTCCGCGCGATGGCGGCGTACGAGCTGGGGAGGGTGGAATGGGCGCGAGCGGTAAGTCAACCCAGCCCGCCCTTCCGCCTTCGCGAGGGCTACGGCGGACAAGGCGGGCACCCCTCCGGAGGAGGGGAAAGCAACAGCCGAATCCCCTCCTTGGGAGGGGTCCGCGAAGCGGGGGGTGGGTCCGATTCGGCGGACCGGGCCTATCGTCTTTTCCGCCAGTGCTTCCTGGAAACCTCCTCCCAGGATCTTTTCCTGCGCGCGGGCTGTTCGCTGGACCTGCTGGTCCGGGAATTTCCAAGCCTTGGAAAAAACGACCCCGTGCTCTTCCAATCCTTGGAAACTTCGCGCTCGCTCTGGACGCCCGAGCTCATCCGCGAATGCCTGCCGGAAAAGGAGAGCGGCGGCGGGGCGCTTTCAAAGCCGGGCAAATGGGTCGTGGCGTTCTACCGCGAGATGGTCCGGCCCGCGATCGGCGGGCGATGCTCGCTGGATCCGAGCTGCTCGGAATATTTCAAGCAGGCCAGCGAGAAGCACGGCCTGCTCGGGCTCCCGATCCAGGCCGACCGGTTCATCCGCGAGCCGTCGGTCGTGCAGGCGGCTGAAAAACCGATTTCCGTGAACGGCGCTGTTCGCTATGCTGATCCGCTGTCCGATCATGATGAATGGATGAAGAAGTGATGGCCGCAAAGACACGAAATATGAGCAAGACTTGCCGCCCTGCATCGGTAGGGCGAAGCCTCCGGCTGAGCCGCTTGGTGGTGACGGCGGCTCGGCGGGGACGCCTCGCCCTACCTTCTGCGTGTGCTCTTGGTAGGGCGATTTGTCTTGTGAGTCTGTGCGGCTTCTTCTGGTCGGCGTTTTCTTTGCCGGCCGATGAAGTCGACAAACCCGCCCTGAAGCTGGCGGTCGGGTTGTCGGATGACGGAGACCACGCGGGCGCGGCGGTCGAGTTCCGGCGACTTGCGCTCGAGTCGCCGCAGCCTGCGGACCGCGGCGGCTACTACTGGGCGGCGGGCTACGAGTATTTCAAGGGCTCGAAGTATGAATCCGTGGACAGGATGCTGAACAGCGCGGAGGACGAGGAGGCCGATGTGAAGACGCCCGCGCTGCTTCTGCGCGGCGAGACCGCGCGCGCGTCGAAGCGGTGGCCGGAAGCGGCGTTCTACTACGAGACGGTTCTCGGCGGTAAATCCTCGGACGACGAGAAGACTTTTTCGGCGCGGCGGCTGGCCGCGACGAAGCTGGCGCAGAAGGACGTGACCGCGGCGCGCGACGCGCTGGGCCGGTCGCCGGCGAAGTCCGACGAGGGCGCGGCGGCGCTGGAAGCCTATGCGGCGGGCCGCGATAAGAAGCCGATGGTCGGCGGGTTCCTCGGGATGATCCCGGGCTTCGGGTATTTTTACTCCGGTGAAGTCGCGAACGGCCTGCGGTCGATCATCCTGAACGGCCTGTTCATCTACGGAATGGTGGACACGGCGCAGGAGGACCAGTGGGGCGCGTTTGCGGTCATCACGTTCTTCGAGTTCACGTGGTACTCGGGCAGCATCTACGGCGGCATCGACGCCGCGCACCGCTACAACCGCAACCGCCTGGATTCGGCCGTCGGCGCGATCAACGGCGAGGCGGGATTCGAGCCGGACTACAAGCAGCTGCCGACGCTGGTCCTGAAGTTCACGTTCTGACCGCGGCTCTAGTGCATTCTTAACTGGTCTATCGGAGGGCGCCGCTTCGTCGGCGCCATAGGGGACGCGGTTGCGACGGAGCGCAACCCTCCG
>CAYQYB010000113.1:0-8246 GCA_964421535.1 uncultured Verrucomicrobiota bacterium
ACCATGGGGAGACAAACATATGAACATGGTCCGGCATGAAACAAACGTTGCACACTTTCCATTGTTGACGTGTCGAGATTCGCAGAAGGCATTCCGCGGCAGTGTGAACTGCATTTGGCGCGTCGAAAATACGCTGACGGCGGAAACAACAGGCGGTCACAAAGTATATGACGCTTTGGCTGTTTGGAATCCAGACTGGAATGCGTTTGAGATGCTTGCGTTCAGGTCGTGTATCTTGCTGCATGTTCTCAACCCCAGCTCCGGCGGGAAACCCGCTGCGGGCTTCCCGCCCTACAATTCCCGTCGCCGCTGCCCGCGCTTGTTGTAGGGCGCGAATGCCCGAGTCTTCGAGGGTTTCGCGCCGGGATTGAAGTCAATCAACCTTCGGCGCGCCGGTGCCGGGAACCCGGATCATGCCGATGCCGAACCCGCATTGATTCGGGCCGTTCACGAATTCCTTGTGCTTGACCAGCGGCTTGAGCTTCTTCCAGAAATGGTACACCTGGTTCGTCGGAAGGGGCTGGCTTTCCAGGATGTCGTGAAACGCGATGATGCCGCCGGGGCGCACGAGCCCGGAGTAATCCCGGTAATCCTGCGCGACCCCGTTGGCCGTGTGATCGCCATCGATGAACAGGAAGTCGACCCGCTCGCCGCCCAACTCGCTTTCCACCCGCTTGCGGAACTCGGGAGCATGCGAGTCGCCCGACATCATCGTCACCGTGCAACGCGACTCCGCCGGCGGGAACGCCTCGTAGAACCTCCGAACGGCCGACTTGTCGAGCAGGTCGCAGCTGATCACCTTCGCCTTCGCGCAGTGGCTCCAGATGAACAGAGTACCGGCGTTCGCCGTGCCGATTTCAAGAATGATCCGGGGCTCCAGCTTCGCCACTTCGTCGGCCAGGCCCATGATTTCAGATCGCTGCTGGAGCGAGTTGACCCTGAACAGGCCGTGCGTCCCGAAATGGATCGCATGGTCCACCACGTCGCCAAGCGTGCGCGGGGATGAATGGAAATCCCGCAGCTTGCGGAACGCGTGAGCCCTGTCGAAAGGACGCCTCAAGTCGCGCAACCACTGTTTGAACCCCGACGGCAATGATGATCCCATGTTGTCCCTTTTCAGTCCCTGAAGACATACCGCGCTTCAACGGCGTCGATTTCGCGCTGTTTCCGCGCATTATCCCAACCCAGCTCGCCACCCATGATTTCCGCGCAGGCGTGAAGAGCTTCAACGCCGGGATGGCCCAGCGTTCCGAGATCCGTCCGCCGCAGGACCACGTCCTCCAGCTTGAGCGCGGACTCCTCCCGAACCGCGTGCACCACTTCGGCCCTTGCCACTTCGGCCGATCCGGGAAGCAGGCCCGACAGGGACGGATCTTTCCTCGTCAGGTCCGTGATCACCGTGTGATCCGACCCGTAGCTGCGCACAAGATGCCGCATCATGGGTTCGTCGAACCCGGCAGGCCGTTCGGCAACCGACCGGCTCACGAATTCGTCGAACCGATCGATCTTCCCGCCCGCCAGAGGCTTGCTTTCGGTCACGGTCTTCGGCGACGGCCGGCCAAGTTTCGCAAACGCAAGATCGACCACCTTCTCCGCGAGGAAACGGCAGGTCGTGTACTTCACGCCGATGATCGAGAAGAACCCCTCGATGCCCAGGTCCGCCGCGTGGTCGTTGACCTCGTACTTGCGGGCGACTTTCGAGCCGGCGTCGATGTTCTTCTCCGTGATCGGCCGCAGGCCGCCGAACGCGAACGGGACCTGCTCGGGCTTCAGTTTCGCGGATGGCATGGACTGGTTGATTTCCTCGACGAAATCGGCGACGTCCTTCGCCGTGATCCTGAAATCGTCCGGGTCGCCCTCGTACACGGTATCCGTCGTGCCGACCAGCGAGACGCCCCGCCACGGCGTGATGAAGAAGTTCCGGGTGCCGCGGCTGAGAATCGCGTCCGGGTCCTCGTACGCGCTCGGCACCGCGAGCGCAACTTTGTCCGTCAGCCTCGGCGTGACGATCTGGATTCCCTTGGAGCGCAGGACGCGGCGGTCCGGCGCCGGCTTGTCGATCAGATTCACGACAATGTCGGACCACGGTCCGGTCATATTCGCCGTGACCTGCGCGCGCACGGAGAACTCGTCCCCCGTCAGCAGGTCCTTCACCTTCGCGCCGATCACCCTGTTCCTTTCGCGGATCACGCGGCTCACTTCGACATAGTTGGCCAGGTCGGCCCCCGCCTGCGCCGCCGACAGCGCGAAGCTGAGCGTCAACCGCTCGGAGTTGTACATCTGCGCGTCGTAGAAGATCATGCCGCCGGTCAGCCCCTTCGGCTCCACGCCCGGCGCCAGTTCGAGGCACTCGCGCTTCGAGATGATCCGGCCGGAGGGGATGCGTCTCGCCGGGTCCGGCAGCTGCCGGTTGCGGTCGAAGCTCATGAGCTCGTTCATGATGACCGCGGCGGTCATCGCCTCCTTGCCCTGCATCAAGTGCCCGTAGGTCGGGACCAGGAACGGGAACGGCTCGACCAGGTGCGGAGCGATCCGAAGCATCGTGGAGCGCTCGCGGATCGACTCGCGCATCCGGACGAAGTCCAGGTGCTGGAGGTAGCGCAAGCCGCCATGGACGATCTTCAGCGTGGCCGACGACGTCTCCGCGCCGAAGTCCTTCTTCTCCACCAGCGCCACCTTGAGCCCGCGGAGCGATGCGTCCCACGCCGCGGCGAGCCCGTTGATGCCGCCGCCGATGATCAGCAGGTCGTAGGTTTCTTCGGAAAGACGTTTGAGGTTGCGCCGCATGAGGAAGCGATGCTGGATGCTGGTTACTGGATGTTGTTGGCCGGTAGAGAGCCGCGGTCCGCCGGCGGCTCGGCCTTATCCACGACGACACGCTTTTCGTGTTCGCCTTCGAGGGCTTCGGACCAGGTCCGCAGGTCTTTCTCGTTCATGATCGCCTGGTGGATGATGCGGCGTTCCGACGCGCTCATCGGCGGAAGCTTCACCGGTTGCCCCGTTTGCCGCACCTGGTCGGCGGCATCGAGCGCCATCTTCAGCAGGCGGTCCTTCTTGCGCTCGCGGTAGCGTTCCACGTCCACGATGAAGCGGACCGGCTGCTCCGCCTGTCGCCCGGCCATGCGGTTCACCACAAGCTGGAGGGCTTCAAGCCCCTGCGCGTCGCGGCCGATCAGGCGTCCCGCATCGGCCGATTCGATGTGAAGGAGAACTTCGTTGTCCGGCTGGTCGAAAGCCTCGATCTTGGCTTCGAACCCCATGAGGCGCAGAACGTCCTGCAGGAAGGTCTGGGCCTGCTCGCGTCTGCTTTTGACTGACTCCGGGTCGCTCATAAAACCGAGTCCAAAGTCCAATGTCTCAAGCCCAAAGTCAATGCTCCAAATCGTCTCAGGCCTTCGACGTTGGACCTTGGACTTTGGACTTCTTCTTCATCGTCAGCTGCTGGACGATCATCAGGACGTTCTGCGTCGTCCAGTACAGCGCGAGGCCGGAGGCGAAGTTGTAGAACATGACCAGCATCATGACCGGCATGAACATCATGATCTTCTGCTGGTTCGGATCGGCGCTCGCGCTCGGCGTGAGCTTCTGCTGCCAGAACATGGTGGCGGCCATCAAAATCGGGAGAAGGTTCAGCGACAGGCCGAACGGCAGCATGCCCTCGAACAGGTTCTCCGGCTGGCTCAAGTCCTTGATCCACAGGAAATGCGCGAACCGCAGTTCGATCGCGCTGCGCAGGACCACGAAGAGCGCGATAAAGACGGGGATCTGGATCAGGATGGGCAGGCAGCCGCCGAGCGGGTTGACCTTGTGCTCCTTGTACAAGGCCATGACCTCCTGCTGCTGCTTCTGCATGTTGTCCTTGTACTTCGCCTGGACCGCCTTCACGAGCGGCTGGATCTCCTGCATCCTCTTCATGCTCTCCGTGCTCTTGCGCGTGATCGGCCAGAACACGATGCGCACGATGATCGTCAGCAGGATGATCGCGATGCCGTAGCTGTGGATCACATGCTCAAGGCCGTTCAGCGTCTTCAGCAGGATCTTGCCGACCGGCGCCCACATGCCGAACTCCATGACGTCGACCTGGTGCAGCCCGTTCTTCTTCAGCTCCGAGTACTTCTTCGGCCCGACGTAATACTGGATCGATCGCGTGAACGCCTCGCCCGCCGCCAGCTTGAGCTCCGGGAGCAGAATGGAGGCCGAAACGGAATCCACCATGGCGCTCTTCGGATTGAACGCGGGGTCGGCAACCTCTTCAGGAGGCACCTCGCGCGACGCGTGGACCGTCACCTTCTCGCCGCCGCCGTCCGGCGTGAGGATCTGCGCGAAGTACTTGTTCTTGACCGCCACCCAGTCCACCGGCCGGTCGAGCGGCCAGTCGACATGGACCGGGAACTTCGGGAGCCCTTTCTCTTCCATCGTCGTCCCAAAGGCCTTGGGAACCTTGGCCCCCCAGTACTTGACTCCCTCGCCGCCCGGCGAGAGCGTGTCCACCCCCAGCGCGGCTAGGCCGGCGATCGGCGTTTCGCCTTCGAGGTTGCGCATGGGTCCGAGCTGGATCGAGTGGAGGGGAGCGGAAAACGCCTGCGCGGCTTCGTTCGTCAGCTCGTCCGTCACTTTCAGCACGTAGCCATCCGCAAGGCTGATCGTCCGGCGAAGCCTCAAGCCCGATGCGGCCGCGCGGTCGAACCGGACGCTCTTGCCGTCGGGGGAAACGTCCATGGCGAAATCGTTGCCGGCCGAGACGCCGTTGAGCCCCGCATACGCGAGCGCACGCGAATCATCGAAATTCAGGACCACCGGCCGGCTGGCGACATCCAGGGAGGTGCGGTAGCTCTTGAGTTCCGCGGACACCACGGCCGCGCCGCGCGAGGAAAGAGTCACCTTCACATGCTCGTTTTCCAAAACGGCCGTTTTCTCAGGGACAACCACTTCTTCCTCAACAACCGCCGCCGCGGCGGATGTGACGGCCTGCGCCTCCGCGATCGCGGGCTCCGCGACCTTGGTTTCCGCCTCAGCCGCCACCGCGGCTTCGCGGGCCGGCTCGGCCGGCATCTCCGCCTGCTCCGCGACCGGAGCCGGCGCGCTGTGGAAGAAATGCTTCTTGATCTGGCGGTCGAGCGACGGCCACGCGATCCACAGAGCGAACAGAACGGCTAGAATGACAATGTCTTGTTTCTTCATTTCGTCTCACACACTACGAATTGAACCCACCCCGGCCTGCGGCCCCTCCCAAGGAGGGGATGCTTCCCATGATCCCCTCCTCCGGAGGGGTCCGCGAAGCGGGGGGTGGGTCTTTCGCCACGCTCCCCGTCGCCGGTACAAAATCCACTCCGCCCGGGTGGAACGGATGGCACTTCAGCAGTCGCTTCGCCGCCAGCCACACCCCGCGCAACAGCCCGTGCGACTCAATCGCCTGCAGGGCGTAGTTCGAGCACGTCGGATAGAACCGGCACGCGCGCCCGACCAGCGGCGAAAGCGTGAACTGGTACGCCCGGATCAGCCCGATGGCAATTCGGGCCGGCAATCGAACAACCCAGTTCCATGTTCCAAGTTTCAAGTCTCAAGCTTCCTGTCGGCGGCCGCCAGTCCCACGCGCTTCGCCAAGGCCAGCAGCTCGCTCACAATCTCATCCCACTTCGCTTCCAGAATCCCCCGCCGCGCCACGAGCACGACGTCGAACGGCCCGGAAAAACAGTGGCGGTGGCGGCGATACGCTTCCCGCATCAGGCGCTTCGCCCGCGCCCGCTGCACGGCGCCTCCGACTTTCCGTCCCGCAACCACCCCAAGCCTCAGCGACGCACCCTCGCCCTCGCGAAGCCACAGCACCATGGCGCGACCGACCGCACGCCGGCCCTGCTCATATGTCTGCTGGAAAAGAGACGTCCTGGTCAGGCGTCGGTTTCGTCCCAGCCGCTGGTCCGGCTTCCCCGGACCCGTGGGTTGGCCCTGGGGAAACTGCCCCGACCCCGGGGCCGTTTCGGGACTCCCCAGCATCGTAACTCCTTTATAGCGCGAGCTTTTTGCGCCCTTTGCGGCGGCGGCGGGCAAGCACTTCGCGGCCCTGCCGCGTCTTCATGCGCTTGCGGAATCCATGCGTGCGCTTTCTCTTGATCTTCGAAGGCTGATATGTCCGTTTCATGTCTCTGTTCCCTTGCTTTTGTTCAGGAACCTAGTCTTTTAGACAGGTTTGGGGGCAGAGTCAATCCTTTGGGGGAACGGAGTAATGGAGTATTGGAGTGTTGGAAAGACGGGTTCGCTTTACCTCATCACTCCATTCCCCCAGCACTCCACCACTCCACTCTTCAAAACGGCGTCGCCGTCCCGATCTTGCTGCCGAGTGCGGCTTCGGCGATGGACCGGCCGTCGGCCAGTTTGGGGACCTTGCGGGGAAGCCACTGCCGCCGCCGCTTCGCGCGGCCGATCAGGCTGTAGCCCTTGGTGAAGAACAGCAGCTTGTCGAACTGCGCGGCACACCAGAAGAACGGATACAGGATCGAGTAGATGCGGAACATCTTGTCCATCTTCGCAAAATCCCTCTCGTCGATCAGCACGCCCTTGGCACCGGCCTGCGCGTCTTTGTTGGCGCGCGCGGCGGCAAACTGGATCGCCGTGTCCAGCGACTCGACGAAGAACCGCGAGTACGTCCGCGCTTCGTGCACGTCGAAGCCGTCCTTCATCAGGTCGTACATCTGCGCCTCGGTGTAGCCGGGCCGGACGTGCCCGTGACGGTCGTCGGTGAGCCCGAGCATCTTCCGCACCGGCGGCAGGACCGCCCACGGCTTGATGTGTGGCACGTTGAAGATCAGGCGGCCGTTCGGCTTCAGGACGCGGTGGCACTCGACCACGAACTGGTAGTCTTCCTGGAGGTGCTCGAGCATGTCGATGATGACCACGACGTCGAAAGAGCCGTCCGCAAACGGGAGCTTCGATCCCTCGATCAACTCCACGCGCTCGCCGACCAGCCGCCGGATCGATTCGACGGCCTTCTCGCTCGAGTCCACGCTGGTCCATGTCCCGCCCAGCTTCCGCAGGTTCCAGCTGATCACGCCGTTATCGCCGCCGACATCGAGACACGTCTGCCCCGAAACGGGCCCCAAAAGGCTCACGATTTGGCGAAGCTTCGCCTGCTTCAGAAGCGATTTCTTGAAGAGGCGCAGATGCCAGTCGGTCGGCTCGGACGGTTTCACGGTTTCAAGCATGGCGGGATAGTAGAACGGACAGTCCAAAGTCCCAAGTCCAAAGTCCAAGGTCTTCAGAATCAAGAGTTTGGACTACTCTTTCACCAGCTCCGCGTCGTCAAACTGCAGCGCGCCCTGCGGGCCGGCGCCGCTGACGCCCACGACGAAGCGCGCCCACGCCGCGTTGGCCGGAGCCACGGCGGTGACCACCTTCTGCGTCCAGCTTTCGCCCACATCGCTCAAGTCGACCGTGGCGACGCTGATGGCCGAGCCGTAGGTGTTGGAGTAGAATTCGATCTTCAGTTCCTGCGACGCCGCGCTCCACGTACCCCCGCCCCCTCCCCGGTCCGCCCAGAACCAGGCGGTCGCGCGGTACGTCGCGCCGACCGTCGCCGGCGCCTCCTGCCACCAACCTCCCTCGGTCATTCCGCTGCTCCAGGTTCCCTTGATCACCGCCTCGTAGGTGTCGCCGTGCGCGCGCCAGGTCTCGCGGTACGCGTTGTCCCAAATGCTCCCGTGGCTGTCGGGCTTGTTCCACTCCCAGTGCCGCGCATACCGGTCCATCGAGCCTGGCATCTCGAAGCCGGAATTGCCGAGCAGATTGGTCGTGGACCGGTCCTCGATCAGACGATAGATCCGGACGACCCCGTCATCCGCCGGGTTCGTGAAACAGACTCCGTAGACTGCCGCCGTCACCGCGCACGCGTTCGTCCACGCCGCGGCCACGAGATTGGTTGTCTGCTGAAGCCGATACTTCTCGCCCGCGACGACGGTCCACTGGTTCACGAACCCGCCGCCGGACAACGCCGTTCCCGCCGGCACGGTCCGCGTCGCCCCCAGCCGCAGCGACCCGTCGCCCAGCACCACCATCCCCCAGAACCAGCGCGGCGCGGAGGACGGATACCGGCTCTGCATGTCGTTCAGCCACTGCCGGAATCCCTCGCCGATCGATTCCCCGTCGGCGAGCGGCTCGTAGAAATATTCGTCGTCCCACATGCCGCCGGTCTTCGTGCTTCCCCAACTCACGAGTCCCGAGTCGTTCGTGTTGAACGCGACGGTCCCCCCGAG
>CAYQYB010000114.1:0-8225 GCA_964421535.1 uncultured Verrucomicrobiota bacterium
CTCCACCGGAGAGGTGCCCGAAGGGCGGGGTGGGTTTCTCGCTTTTGTTCCTTTTCCCTGCCCGCGCATTCTGCTAAACAAGCGCCATGATTCGCTCGTTCGTCTTCAGCCAGGGCAAGCTCGTCAGCCAGGACGTCGGCATGGACGTCCTGCGGCTCGTGCTTTACGACGAAGGCGTGCAGATCTGGGTCGATGCGGAGAATCCGACCGACGAGGAGAACAAGATGCTCCTCGAGGGCGTCTTCAACTTCCACCCGCTGGCCATCGAAGACTGCATCGCCGTCAGCGAGCGGCCCAAGGTTGACGACTACGAGCACTACATTTTCATGGTCATCCACGGCGTGGATTACCGTCTGGAATCCCACGAGTTCCAAACCATCGAGCTCAACCTGTTCATCGGGAAGAACTTCCTCGTCACCGTTCACAACGAGCCGATGCGAAGCGTTTCGACGACGATCGAGCGCGTCATCAAGAACGCTCCGCTCATCGCGCGCGCGCCGGACCGGCTGACCTACAACCTGCTGGACGCGCTGCTCGAGAACTATCAGCCGGCGCTTGAAGATCTGGCCGCGGAAATTTCCGATCTCGAAAGCAAGGTCATGAGCGAGCCGTCCGCGGAGGTCCTGAACAACGTGCTGAAGCTGAAGACGGAGGTCCAGCGCCTGCGCCAGATCATCTCGCCACAGCGCGAGGTTATTGCGCGCCTGGCCCACGGCGAATTCAAGATCGTCCGCACGCACCTGCTCCCGTACTACCGCGACCTGCTCGACCACCTCTCGCGCATCAGCGACGCGGCCGACAACTACCGCGACTCGCTGATGAACATCCTGCAGGTGCATTTGAACCTTCAGCAGATGCAGGTGAACCGGGTCATCAAGATTCTGACCGTGCTGGCCACCCTGTCCATGCCTCTCCTGATCGTCACCAGCTGGTACGGCATGAATGTCCAGCACATGCCGAACACGTCGTGGCCCAACTGGGAGGTCTCCTACATGGGGATTCTCGGCGGGACGGCGATCTGGACAGCTCTGCTCTATCTCTACCTCAAGAAGAAGGGCTGGTCCTGATCCGTCGGTAGGGCGAGGCGTCCACGCCGGGCCGCTGGACTAACCCCACGGCTCAGCCGGAGGCTTCGCCCTACCCTCCGGGAATCACACGCAGGGATGTTACGGCACTGTCACCCGCAGTAATTCCGCCGTTCCTTCCAGCGGCTTCAGCAGGCAGTCTTTCAACACGGCCGGCACAAGGCACGAACTCCCCGGCGCCAGCACCTCGCCGGCACCGCCCGATTCGATCAGTACGCGGCCGGAAGCGACAAAAAGGACCGTGAAACTGCCCCCCTCGCCGCCGAGCGGCATTCGCTCGGCCAACGAAATCCGTTCCATGCAGAAGTAGGGGCAGCGCAAGACTTCCCAGAATCGGTTGCCGCCGCAGCCTCCCAGTTCGCGCGGCTGAACCTTTGGATTGTCCAGCGCGTCCCACCGGATGACTTGGAGCGCCTCCTTCAGATGCAGGGGCCGCGGCTTGCCGTCCGCCCCCACCCGGTCCCAGTCGTAGATGCGGTACGTGGTGTTCGAGTTCTGCTGGACTTCAAGCAGGAGACATCCTTCGTCGATCGCGTGTACAAGCCCGCCGGGGATGAAGATCGCGTCGCCTTTCGCCACGGGGATGCGGGTCAGGATTTCCTTGAAGCGTTTCGTCTCCATCGCCTCGCTGAACGCCCTGGCGTCCACGCCGGGCTTCAGCCCCGCGAACACGCCCGCGCCGGGCTCGGCATCGAGCACGTACCACATCTCCGTCTTCGCCTCGCCGCCGTATTTCTTCGCCGTCGCGTCGTTGGGATGCACCTGCACGCTCAGCCGCTCGCGGGAATCGATCAGTTTGATCAGCAGCGGAAACGCCTGCGCGTGGACCCTCGTTCCCAACAGGTCGGATCCGAATGCGAGCACCACATCCCTCAGGCTCTTCCCCGCCAGTTCGCCGTTCGACACCACGCTCATCCCGTCGTTCCGGTCGGAGACCTCCCACGATTCCGCGTAAATGCCAGGCGGCTCCTGTCGGTTGTACAGGCGGACGATCTTGTCGCCGCCCCAGATGTAATCCTTATATACGGGTTTGAACCGCAACGGATGAAGTTGTGTCGCCATGTTCGCTTTCCTTGCGCTTACACTACCGCAGACGTTTGCCTCAGCAAGTGTTAATTTGACCGCGCCGCAAACCTGCGGTAACTTGCACCGCCTATGAAGCCAAGGAAGATCGTCGTTCTCGTTGGGGACGGCATGGGAGACTACCCCGTTCCGGAACTGGACGGGCTTACCCCCCTGCAGAAAGCCCGGATTCCGAACATCCGCCGCATCTGCGCCGCCGGCGAGGTCCGCATGGTGCAGACGGTTCCCGTGAAAGGCCTCGCGCCGGGAAGCGACGTGGCGAACCTCAGCCTCCTTGGCTACAACCCCGAGGAAAACTACACCGGCCGCGCGCCGATCGAGTGCGCCGGCGCCGGCATCCCTCTGAAGCCGACCGACGTGGCGTTCCGCTGCAACCTCGTCACCGTCAAGGACGAGAAGATGGAGGACTACTCGTCCGGCCACATCACCACCGAGGAAGCTCACCAGCTCATCGCGGCGGTGGACAAGAAGCTGGGGCGCGACGGCCTGAAGTTCCACGGCGGCGTGAGCTACCGGCATCTGCTCGTCTGGGCGAACGGGTCGGACAAGGTCAAAACCCAGCCGCCGCACGACATTTCAGGGAAGCCTATCGCGGAGTACCTGCCGACCGGCGACAAGCAGGACGAGATCCGCAAGCTGCTGGAGGCGTCGCGCGAGATCTTCGCCGATCACCCCGTGAACAAGGCGCGCATCGCCGCCGGAAAGAGCCCGGCCACCCAGATCTGGCTCTGGGGCCAGGGCCGCGCGCTCACCCTCAAGACCTACCAGGAGCTGTTCGGCCTCACCGGCGGCGTGATCACCGCCGTCGATCTCGTGCGCGGGCTGGGCCGGCTGATCGGCCTCGAGCCGATCCATGTGCCGGGCGCGACCGGATTCATCGACACCAACTACCGAGGAAAGGTCGACGCCGCGTTGAAGGTGATCGAGAAGCACAACTTCGTGTTCGTTCACATCGAAGCGCCCGACGAATGCGGTCACAGCGGCAAAGCCCAGTTGAAGACCGAGGCGATCGAGGCGTTCGACGAGAAGGTCGTCGCGCCGGTCTGGCAGGCGCTCGAAGAGCGCGGCGAACCGTACCGCCTCCTGATCTGCACCGACCATCGGACCCCGGTCAGCGTCCGCGGCCACACCCGCGAGCCGGTCCCGATGGCGCGGCTCGACGGGCCGGTCGGCAAAGTCCGCGCGGAGGGACGGTTCGACGAATTCGTCCACGGCGGGAACGCGGACATCAGGGTGTTCGACTGGATGCGGGAGCTGCTGAAGGGCTGATCGATTCGCCAACCCACCCCTGTGTCCCCTCCGGTGGAGGGGAAATGAAATCCCCTCCCTTGGGAGGGGTGGCGAAGCCGGGGTGGGTTAAGCGATCACGCGAGCCCCGCCCTCTCGAACAGCTTCTTCCTCTGCTTCCGGACCTGCTCCTTCAGCTTGTCCTCGTCGATCGTTGTCAGTTTTCCGTCCTCGTAGAGGATCCGGCCGTTGACGATGGTCATGACAACATCGTTCGCGTCGTTGGCGTAGACAAGATTTCCGGCCGGATCTTCCGACGGCAGGACATGCACGCTGTCCTGCGACACGAGAATCACGTTCGCCCGCTTCCCCTCCTCCAGCGTGCCGATCTCGTCCGACCACATGAGCGCCGTCGCCCCGCCCTCGGTCGCCATGCGCACGATGTCGCGGGCCGGCAGCGCTTGCGGGCCCAGCCGGATCTTCTGAAGCAGCGCGGCCTCCCGCATCTCGATGAACATATCCAGCCGATTGTTGCACGGCGCGCCGTCCGCGCCGATCGCAACGGTCACGCCCGACCGCAGGTACTCCGGGATCGGCGCGATGCCGGAGCCGAGTTTGAGATTCGCCGAGGGACAATGAAGCACCCGCGTGTCCGTCTCCGCCAGGATCCGGCGTTCGTCCGGCTGGGTGTGAACGCAGTGCGCCAGACAGACGTCCTTGCCGGTCAGGCCGATCGAGTGCAGATACTCCACGTTGTACATGCCGGTCCGCTCGCGCACGAGTTCGACCTCCGTCACCTGTTCCGACGCGTGGGTATGCAGGAGAACGCCGCGGTCGCGCGCGTAGGCCGCCGCCGCGCGCATGTTGTCGCCCGTGCAACTCAGCGCGAACCGCGGCGCCACCGCCAGGCGAAGGCTGTCGTGATCGCGCCAGCGGTCCAGCAGGATGTCGCAGTCGGCGAGGGCGTCGTCCGTGTCCACCGCCAGGGGCTTGTATCCCCCGCTCTCGTCCATCAGGCAGTGCGAAATCACGCCCATCAGCCCGACATCGGCAACGGTCTGAAACGCGACGCCCGTGTGGTGGACAGTTTCCATGGAGAGAAAAGACGTCGTACCGCCCTTGATCAGCTCGGCGCAGGCCAGAAGCGCCGACGCGCGGAGGGAATCCTCGTCGTGCGCGGCCTCCAGCGACCAGATGTACTTCGTCAGCCACGGCAGCAGCGGCATGTCCTCGGCGCCGCCGCGGAAGATCGTCTGGCAGAGATGCACGTGCCCTTGGACGAAGCCGGGCATGACCAGGCAGCCGTCGGCGTCGATCACCGTGTCGGCCCGCGCGTGGAAGCGCCCGGCCCGCGCGATCCGGCCGTCCCGGATCAGCACGCTGCCGTCGCGGACGATCTCCCGGTCCGCCGAAATCCAGACCTGCGCGTTCTTGATGAGGATTTCCTGCGTCACAAGTTCAAGGTATGCCATGCGAAGGCATAAATAAACACCAGAAGTAGGGCCGCCGCTTGCGGCGCGCCTGATTGAAGCTGGGCGACGCGCAAGCGCGCGCCCTACAAAGCTCCCAAGGCCCTGGGATTGCATGCCGCCACTCCAATTTGCTTGAGATACGGCGCTTCATAGGATAAGCAAAGAACTCGATGAACAATCCCATTCTCCGACGGTTCCTTCTCGCCGCGCCCTGCGCGGCCCTTCTCGCCGGCGCGTCCGGCTGCGTCACTCTCAACGACGATTCCAGCCAGATGCAGGCGCGAGAGGACATGCTGATCGTGCAGGACAAGATGCAGAAGCTGGACGGCCGCATCGAGGGCATCGAGCTCGAAATCGAGCGCCTGCGCCGCGATGTCGATGCCGCCCGCTCCGGCCCCTCCCCCGTCCAGCCGCTCCAGGCCCGCCTCGACGAACTCGAAGCGCGCATACGCGCGGTCGACGCCGCGCGCGAACGCGACAAGCAGGAGATCGTGGACAAGCTCAGCACGAAGCTCACCCAGATCGTCTCGACCTCCAAGTCATCCGGCTCCTCCTCGGCGAAGAAGCAGGGCTCGAAGAAAAGCTCGGGAGCCCAGAGCGGCTACGAGCACGAGGTGCGGGCCGGCGACACGCTGTCGGCGATCGCTGCCGCGTACGGAGTGACCAGCAAGGTCATCCTGGACAACAACGATATCAAGGATCCGAACAGGCTGCGCGTGGGACAGAAGCTTTTCATTCCCGAATAGACTCCGTCCGCGCCGGGGCCGAAACGTCCGACCATGAACTGGTACCTGCGAAAAAGCGACAATACGGTCTACGGGCCCGTGGACGATGCGACGCTCCGCCAGTGGGCCGCCGAGGGCCGCGTTGCGCCGGAGGATCACATCTCCGAGGACCGCAGCGGCTGGTCGCCCGCGCACGAGTACCCCGCGCTGCAGATGGACTGGCTCATCGGAATGGACGACGGCTCGCTCTACGGCCCGCTCCACCTCTCCGCGCTCCGCGAACTGCTTGCCGACGGCTCGCTGACCGAACAGGCGCGGCTGACGCACAAGACAACCCGCGCCGTTAAAAGCCTGAAAGCCGCGCTCGCCACCCCCGCGGAACCGTTCGAACGGCCGTCCGTTATCGAGGCCGCGCAAGCCTCTTCGATCAGCTCGCCGGCCCCCGCGCGCGCCGAGTGGAAGGAGATCGCCCAGAGCAAGGACTTCTTCGAGCACGAGGCGAACAAGTGGCGGAAGATGTACGAGGACGAGCACGCGAATTTTCTCCGCCGGGAACATGCGCTCAACGAGCGCGTCGACGAGATGCGCAAGAACGAGCTGGCGTCCCGCCTCGTCATCGAGCAGATGCAGAGGAAGCTCAACCACATCGAGAGCAACTACAACACGCTCAAGCAGACCGTGGAGTCCAGCTCCACGGACGCCAATACGACCCAGCTCGTCGCCCTGATGGAGTCGTACCAGGAGATGTCCCTGCAGTTCGACACGCTGATGCAGCAGCTCACCGCCAAGTCGCGGGAAATCCAGTCGCTGATCGAGTCGCGCGCCGAAACGGAAAAGCGCGCCGAGGAGCAGGTCAAGCAGATGGAAGGCATCGTCCACCGCGAGCGGGCGGAGGCCGATGCCGCGCGCAGCCGCGTCGCGGAGATGGAGGAAAACCATCTCAACCTTGGGAAAGCGTACCGCGACCTGAACGAGCGGTTCATCCGGATGCGCGAGCAACACCCGTCGCTGAGAACCGGGCCCGCAAAGGCCGCCTCGCCCGCCGCGGAGGAATCGTTCCGCGACCAGCCAAAAATACGGCTGTCGCGCAGGTAAACCACCGAGGACCTCTCATGCGGCAGAACGCGGAATTCTCAGCTGAAGAACTCCAGCGCTACAGCCGCCAGCTCATTCTTCCGGAGATCGGAAACGAAGGGCAGAAGAAGCTCAAGGGCGCGGCCGTTCTTCTCGTCGGCACCGGCGGCCTCGGCTCGCCCGCCGCGATCTACCTCGCGGCCGCAGGCGTCGGCCGGATCGGGCTCGCCGATTCCGACGCGGTCGAACTGACCAACCTGCACCGGCAGATCATCCATACGACTGCCGACGTCGGCCGGCGCAAGGTCGAATCCGCGGCGGACTCGCTCCAGCAGATCAACCCGAACGTCAAGGTCGAGCCACACGAGGTCCGGCTCGCGGCGTCGAATGCCAAGGATCTGCTCAAACCGTACGACATCGTTTTGGACTGCACGGATAATTTCCCGGCGCGCTTCCTGATCAACGATACGTGCGTTTTGCTGGGTAAGCCGGACGTCTTCGGCAGCATTTTTCAATTCGAGGGCCAGGCGTCAGTCTTTGATGCCGCCCGCGGCCCCTGCTACCGATGCCTCTATCGCGAACCGCCCCCGCCCGACGTCGCACGGCCGAGCAGCGAAATCGGGGTGCTGGGCATCGTGCCCGGGCTCGTTGGTCTCGTTCAAGCCGCGGAAACGATCAAGCTGATCCTCGGCCAGGGCGATCCGCTCATCGGCCGCCTGCTCCTGATCGATCTGCTCACCATGAAGTTCCGGGAGATGAAGTTGCAGAAGGACCCCGACTGCCCGACCTGCGGAAAAACACCGACCGACATCACCGCCGCCGAGCTGAAGAAGAAGTTCCAGCAGAAGGACGAGTTCATCCTCCTCGACGTCCGCGAGCAGAACGAGTTCGACGACGGACACATCCCGGGCGCGGTGCTCATGCCCCTCGGCAAGCTCGCCGCCAACGTCCAGCATCTCAAGCGCGACTGCGAAATCGTTGTCTACTGCCGCTCCGGCGGGCGCAGCGCGCGCGCCGCAGAAATCCTGAAGAAGGCCGGGTTCAAGAGAGTCATCAACCTCACCGGCGGCATCCTGGCGTGGGAGAAAGAAAGGTAGACGCGATTTCAAAATCGCGTCTACTGAGGCAAGTCTCACCGCCTGGCCGCCGGCCGACGATCGATTAGCTGAAAAATGCCCTTGAAGACATTGTCACTTGTGTGTACATTGTATTACAGTGAATCACAACAGAGGTGACTTATGAGTACAGCCGTATCAATTCGACTGCCTGACACGTTGGCCAAGGAGCTGGATCATATCGCAGAGGAAACGGAACGACCGCGTTCCTTCCACGTGCAAAAGGCCCTGGAGACATACATCGAGGATTTCGCAGACGTTCAGATTGCCCTGGACCGCCTGCGTGACTCTAAAGACCCTGTGGTTTCCGGACGGGATCTGAGGAAATCGCTTGGCCTATAGTATCCAGTACAAGAAGAGTGTCGAAAAGGACCTGGCACGCCTCGGGAAATCCGAGGCCAGGCAAATCCTTGATAAGATCGAGAAAGAACTCTCTTCCCACCC
>CAYQYB010000115.1:0-8200 GCA_964421535.1 uncultured Verrucomicrobiota bacterium
ATTGGGCGCGCGATCGCTTGATCCCCGACATCGTGAGGGCCTATTCTGCGGGCCGCGCCGTGCTGATTCGGAATCCGGATTCCGTGCGTCCGTGGCAGCACGTGCTCGAGCCGCTGTCCGGGTATCTGCTCCTGGCCGAGGCGCTGTGGCGCGGGAAGCCGCCGGCCGCGGGCGCCTGGAATTTCGGGCCGCCGGCCCGGCTGTCGAAGCCGGTGTCGTGGCTCGTCCGCGAGTTGAGCGCGAAGTGGGGCGAGAATCCGGGCTGGGCGCTCGACAAGCGCGGGCACGTGCACGAGGCGGGGCAGCTGAGCCTGAATTCCGGAAAGGCGACGCGCGAGCTGGGGTGGCGGTCGATCCTGTCGATCCGCGAAACGGTGGACTGGATCGTCGCGTGGTACCGCGGGCGGCTTGAAGGGGAATCGGTGTCGGCCTTGACGGAGGGCCAGATTGTCCGGTACGAGAAACTGTTGCGTGACCGAGGATCCTGACCATGACTGAACCATTGCGCAAAGAGAACGCCAAGCTGTCGGTGGTCGTTCCGTTCCTGAACGAGACGGCGATCCTGAATCTTTTCTTCGAGCAGCTGATGCCGAAGCTGCAGGAGCTGGCGATGCCGTTCGAGGTGATCTGCATCGACAACGGCAGCAAGGACGAGACCTTCGACCAGTTGCTCTTGTGGCGGACGAAGCATCCCGAGATCAAGGTCATCAAGTTCTCGCGCTACTTCGGCAAGGAAGCCGCGCTGACCGCGGGGATCGACTACGCGACCGGCGACGCCGTGGTCCTGATGGACCCGGACCTGCAGGACCCGCCGGAGATGCTGAAGGATTTCATCGCGCAGTGGCGCGCGGGCTACGACATGGTGTACGCGTCGCGCCGCAGCTCCGGCATCGACACCAAGACCAAGGCCTTCCTCAACACGATGTTCTACAAGGTGTTCAACTTCGTCTGCGAGAACCACATCCCGTTCCGCACCGGCGACTTCCGGCTCATCGACGCCAAGATCGTCGAGGTGCTGAAGCACGTGCGCGAGAAGTCGCGGTTCCTGAGGAGCCTGACGGGGTGGGCCGGGTTCCAGAGCACGGCGATCATGTTCGACCGGCCGGAGCGGAAGAAGGGGAAGTCCAAGTCGAACTGGTTCTTCCTCTGGAACTACGCGCTCGACGCGATCCTGTCGACGACCACGCGGCCGCTGCGGATATGGACCTACATCGGGCTCGCGATTTCGCTGACCGCCTTGCTGGCCGGCGTGGTGCTGATCATCCGGACCATGGTTTTCGGCAAAGACGTCCTGGGCTACGCCAGCATGATGGTGACCATCCTTTTCCTCGGCGGGTTCCAGCTGATTTCGATCGGGATCGTCGCCGAGTATCTTGGCCGGGTGTACCGCGAAGTGCAGAACAGGCCGCTCTACGTGGTGGACCAGGCCCATGGATTGAATGCCGATCGTGTTCCAAAACCTGTCTGAAACGAGGAGCTTCGTTAATGCCGCCGAAAACATGGACGCAGTGCCGTATCTGCAAGAATCCCCACCTGAAACCGATCATTGACCTCGGCAGCCAGCCGCTGAGCGGAGTGTTTCCGCGGCCGGAGTCGAAGGACCCGTCGGTCTCGCCGCTGGACCTCGTGCGCTGCGATGTCGAGGCCATGCCCGGCGCGTGCGGGCTGGTTCAGCTGCGGCACACGGCGGAGCTGAGCGAGATGTACGGCGCCACGTACGGCTACTTCTCCTCGATCAGCCCGACGATGGTTTCGCATCTCGTCGGCAAGGTCCGCGGCCTCGTGGATTTCGCGAAGCCGAAGAAGGGCGACGTGGTGCTCGACATCGGCTGCAACGACGGCACGCTGCTGAACGCGTACGGCGCGGATGCGGGGCTGACGCGGATCGGCATGGACCCGTCCGCTCGCAAGTTCGCGCACAACTACCAGCCGGACATCCGCGTCGTGTACGACTTCTTCTCGGAGAAAGGCGCGCGGACGCTGATCGGCGACAAGTCCTGCAAGATCATCACCTCCATCGCGATGTTCTACGACCTGGACGACCCGATCGAGTTCATGCGGAACATCCGCGCGCTGCTGGCGAAGGACGGGGTCTGGGCGCTCGAGCTGTCGTACCTGCCGCTGCTGCTGAAGCAGCTGACGTACGACCAGGTCTGCCACGAGCACGTCACGTATCTCGGCATGCGGCAGATGGACTGGATGATGAAGCAGACCGGGCTGAAGATCCTCGACGTCTCGTTCAACGACGTGAACGGCGGCAGCTTCTACATCTACGCCGGCCGCGAGGACGGCCCGTTCGCGCCGAAGGCCGAGAAGATCAAGAAGCTGTTGGACGAGGAGGCGATCCTCGACACCGACGCGCCGTTCGCGCGCCTGCGCAACCGGATGCTGACGCACCGCGAGGACGTGCGGAACTTCTTCTCGGTGATGAAGGCCGCCGGCAAGAAGGTCTACGGCTACGGCGCGTCCACGAAGGGCAACATCGTGCTGAACTACTGCGGCCTCGGCCCGCAGGACATCGTCGCCATCGGCGACCGCAATCCGGAGAAGGACGGGCTGGTGACGCCGGGCACGCGGATCCCGATCGTGTCGCACGCCAAGCTGCGGGCGATGAAGCCGGAATACCTCTTCGTGTTCATCTGGCACTTCCGCACGGAAGTGATCCGCGATGAAATCGAGTTCCTGAAGCGCGGCGGCAAAATGATCTTCGACCTGCCGCGCCTGCACGTGGTGGATGCCTCGAACTACGAGCGGTATCTCGACCGGTCGTTTGAGGATTTGGCCTACTCGCTCTGATCCGATGAACAAAAGTCCGGCCCAACCCGTATTCGATTGGACCGCGCGGCGCGTGATGGTCACGGGCGCGGACGGGTTCGTCGGCCGCTGGCTGACCCGGGCCCTGGCCGCGCGCGAGGCGAAGGCCACGGCCTTGCTGTGGACGGGCAGCGACGACGCGCATGTCGAGGAAGCCCTTAACGCCACGGGCGCGGCGGTCGTGCGGGGAGACGTGACGGATCTCGACACCATGTCCCGGATCATCTGCGACGGCGGGATCGACACGGTGTTTCACCTGGCGGCGATCAATACCAACCGGAAGGACGGCCTGTCGCCGTACGAACTTTTCGAGACGAATATCCGCGGCACGTACACGGTTCTTGAAGCCTGCCGTAACGCGTCCGAGGGAACGCGCGCGATCGTCTCCTCGAGCAAGGAAGTCGAGGACTGCTTCCGCCCCGAGTCGGGCCGCAAGTTCCACCCGTACATGACGTCGAAGGCGTCCGCGGAGCTGATCGTCCGCACGTACGGCGACACGTTTGGCGTTCCGGCCGCGGTCGTTCGCTCCGACAACATTTACGGCGGCGGCGATTTCAACTGGCAGCGCCTGGTGCCGGGCGCGATCCGCTCCCTGCTGCGGGGGGAGGCGCCGGTGATCCGGAGTTCGGGCAAGCTGCAGCGGGATTACGTCTACGTCGAGGACGCCGTCGCCGCTTACATGGCGATCGCGGAACGGCTGCATCGCCCGGACGTGGTCGGGAAGCTTTTCCGCGTGGCGACCGGCTCGACCGCCAGCGCGCTGGATGTGCTCGGCCACCTTGTGAAGCTGTCCGGACGCCCCGACCTGAGCCCGCGGATCCTGAACGAAATCCAGGATGAGCGGGTGGATGTTCCGTATGCGCCGGCCGCGGAGAAGAGCATTCTCGGGTGGAGCTGCCAGGTGAGTCTTCAGGACGGGCTGGCGCGCACGTTCGCGTGGTACAGGGAGTTCTTCAAATCGAAATGAAAAGAAAGCCGAAGAAGAACGCCGAGCCTGTCGCCGCGCCCCAGCCGATCCCGCAGCCCGCGCCCGCCCCGGCGCCGGTTCTCGATCGGAAACTCCTCTTCCTGTTCTGGAGCGTGATCGCCGGCGGCTTGTTCCTCCGTCTCGCGTGGCTTGGGCGGGCGTCCCTGCAGATCGACGAGATCGTCACGATCCGCGATGCGCTTGCGCAGCCGAACTTGGCAAGCATCTACCAGACCGAGTTGCAGAGGTTCTTCTGGTATCGCGTGCTGCCGCTCTTCATGTTTCCCATTCACTGGATGGGCCTCCTGTGGCACGGGACGGAAGGCTTTCCGCCCGAGTGGCTGCTGCGCCTGCCCAGCGCGCTGGTCGGAGCGGCGACGATCCCGCTCTGCTACCTGTTGGGCAAGGAACTCGGCGGGCGGCGCGTGGGCTGGATGGCGATGGTGTTCGCGGCGATCTCGCCGTTCCACATCTACTACTCCCGCGAGGCCTATGCCTACGGCTACGTGATGTTCTTCTGTGCGGGCGTGCTCTGGATGTCCCTGCGCCTGCTGCAGCACGATTGGAAAGGAAGCAAGCTGCTGCCCTGGAAGATCGGGCTGGGCTACGTCGTGTTCGCGACCGGCTTCGTCCACTCGCACCTGACGGCGATGCTTTTCCTTTCGTCGTGGACCCTTGTGCTGCTGGGGTTCCTGGTACGGCGGTGCGGCTGGCGGGATTTCTTGAAGCCAACCAACCTGTTCTTCCTCGGGCTCGTCTGCGGCATTCCGTACCTCGTGTTCTCTCCGTTTCTTCTTCAGCTTCTTTCCCACGGCTACAAGAGCACGGACGCCGGCGCGGTCACGGTGTACTTCTCCGCCGCTTCGGTGCGGACGCTGTTCGGCCGCATGGGGTGGGGCGAGGCGTGGTGGAGCCTGGTGCCGTTCGCGGCCGTGCTGATCGCAGGAGTTCGGTGGTTGTTCTCGGCGCGCAACAGCCAGTCGAGGGAGCTTGCCCTCGCGCTGTTGGTTCAGCTGGCCCTGTACATCGTCTTCCAAGCCGTCTATCAGAACCAGACGCACAGCCGCTTCGAGATCCGCTACTTCAGCAGCGTGTTCCCGATCCTCGCGGTGCTGGCCGCGGCGGGGCTGGTGTTCGCGCATTCGTATTTCTCCGGCGCGGGTGGCGCGCGGAAGGCCATCGGCGTTTTGCTCTTCGTCGTGCTGGCCGGGTGGGTTTCTCTCGGCGACGGGCTGGTGGTCGCACTCAAGAGCCGCGGCTACAATTACAAGGACATGGCGCGCTGGATACGGGAGAACGTCCCGGAGGGTGGCGTGTACGCGCAGAGCGTGATCTTCGAAATGCGCGGCGTGCCGAACGTGTATCCGACTCCGGGCCGCACCGCGACCTTCGTGTCGGCCAACGCGACCGACGACGATTCCCGGCGGTATCCGCTGGTCGGCTTGATGCAATCCTTCTTCACCCTGAACCCGCAGGCCTACCTCATGGAGATCGCGCCGGCCGATCTGCTGGCCCCGGAAGTCGGGTCGCCTGCGATTCCGCGCAACGAGCTTTTCGCGCGCCAGGTCTGGCTCACCGATCCCGCGTGGGAGTGGCTGATCCGGCTGAAGGTGCTCCCGTGCGGCGAGGTGCAAAAGAACTCGGCGAACATGCCGAAGATCCTCGTGTCGTGGAACGAGCCCGGCGACATCCAAGCCCTCGCCGCGCGCAACAGCCGGCCCTTCTACCACGTCTGGGGCCCGCAGTGGCGCTACCTGAAGCAGACCGACGGATCGCCCCGCATGAATTCGAACTGGATGGGGGTGTCCGGCAACGGCCAGTTGATGGTCGGCAACACGACGCCGGAAGGCCGGAGTGTCCTGCTTCGACTGACCGCCATTTCGCCCGCGGGCTGTTCCCTGACGGTGACCGGGCCGGACGGGGCGCCGCTGGTGAAGGACGTCGCGATCGGCGAACGGCCGGGAGTGCTGGAGGTGCCCGCGTTCCTTCCAGCCTCCGCCGCGCAGGCTCTTTCCTTCAACGTGAAGCCGCGCACGTTCACGTCTGCCGGCGAGATGTACGTCAACGCGATCGAGATCGTTCGCGCGCCCGCGCCTGCGCCCGCATCTTCAAATTGACAATGCAAACGCGATTCGTTTAAGTCCTGACATGTCCTTTACCGAACAATTCATCAAGGAAGCCGGGGAAATTCTCGACAAGCTCCCGCGCGAATCCATCGAGGGCGTTGTGAACTGCCTCGCGGAAGCGCGCGAGCGCGGCGGCCGCGTGTTCGTCCTGGGCGTCGGCGGCAGCGCCGGCTCCGCCACGCATCTCGTCAACGACCTCCGCAAGCTGGGCAACATGGAGGCGTACGCGCCGACCGACAACGTCTCCGAGCTGACGGCGCGCACGAACGACGAGGGGTGGGCGAGCTGTTTCGACGGCTGGCTGAAGGTAAGCCGCCTTCGCAAGGGCGACGTCGTGTTCGTCCTCTCCGTCGGCGGCGGCGATGCCGAGCGCAACATCAGCCCGAACCTCGTCCAGGCGCTGAAGCTGGCTAAGGAAGTCGGCGCCTGCGTGGTCGGCATCGTGGGCCGCACCGGCGGCTACACGGCGAAAGTCGCCGACGCATGCGTGGTCATTCCGGTCGTGAATCCCGACCACGTCACGCCGCACACCGAGGCGTTCCATTCCGTCGTCGGGCACCTGCTGATCACACATCCAAAGCTCAAGGCCGCCGCGACCAAGTGGGAGTCGGCCGTCGCCAAGGACAAATCGAAACCATGACGAAATCCACCGACCGCGTTCCGCGCCTGCAGGACCTGAAGATCAAGATTTTCTCCGACGGGGCCGACCTCGATTCCATCATCGAGGCATACAACAAGGGCGTCGTAAAGGGGTTCACGACCAACCCGACGCTGATGGCCAAGGCCGGCATCACGAACTACCTGATGTTCGCGGAGGAAGTCCTGCGCGTGGTCAAAGATCTCTCGGTTTCCTTCGAAGTGTTCTCCGACGACTTTGACGAAATGCGCGAGCAGGCGCTGAAGCTCGCCGCGCTCGCGGACAACGTGTACGTCAAGATCCCGGTGACCAACACGGAGCGGAAGTCCGCCGCGAAGCTGATCCGCGACCTCTCGGGGCGGGGCCTGAAACTCAATGTTACGGCGATTCTCTCGATACGGCAGGTCAACGAGGTCGCCGAGGCCCTGAATCCGAAAGTCCCCGCGATCGTTTCCGTGTTCGCCGGCCGCATCGCCGATTCCGGCCGCGATCCGATCCCGCTCATGATCGAGTCGCGCGAGCTGTTGAAGCCCCTGCCGAAGGCCGAGCTGCTCTGGGCCAGCCCGCGCGAGGCGCTGAACATCATCCAGGCGGACGCGATCGGCTGCGACATCATCACCGTCACGCCCGAGCTCCTCGCCAAGTCCGCGAATTTCGGGAAGGACCTGGAGGAATTTTCGCTCGATACCGTGAAGATGTTCTACAACGACGCGAAGAAGAGTGGGTTCAAGATCTAGGTGTCGGTGTGTCGGAGTGTGGGTGTGACGGGGTGGGGACGACTCATGGGCAAACTGGTAACTAATTTCAGGGAATTGGACGTATACCAGAACGCGCTGACTCTTGTGGTGGATGTCCATACGCTGTGCAAAGGCTTCCCGGTCGAGGAACGGTATGTTCTGTCTGACCAAATGAGGCGCTCCTCGCGGTCCGTTTGCGGGAACGTGACGGAGGCGTGGCGAAAGAGGCGATATAGGGCCTCGTTTGTTTCTAAGCTGAGCGACGCAGAGACAGAAGCGACAGAGGTACAGTGCTGGTTGGATGTCAGTCATAAGCTCGGCTATATAAACAGTACTGTGAGAAGAGACTTTGATGCTCGATATGAGCGGGTGATAGGACAGCTTGTTACAATGATCAACCATGCCGAAAAATGGTGCCGGCTGTGAGTCCGCGCGACTCCGATACCCCGACACTCCGACACGCCGACACCCAGATACCAAGAGGATAGAATAATATGATTATCACCAGGACACCTTTCCGAATCACGTTGGGCGGAGGCGGCACCGATCTTCCCTCGTTCTACGAACAGCACGGCGGGTACGTGTTCACGATGGCGATCAACAAGTACATGTTCATCGCGCTGAACCGCCGCTCCGTGGCCGACCGGAAGATCGTCATCCGCTACAGCCAGGTCGAGACCGTGGACTCCGTGAACGAGATCAAGCACCCGCTCGCGCGGGAGGCCCTGCGGCTCCACGGCGTGAACGAGAACATCGAGCTGACCAGCATCGCCGACATGCCTGCGCGCAGCGGCCTCGGCTCGTCCGGCTCGTACCTCGTCGGCCTGCTCACCGCGATCCGCGCGTTCAAGAGCGAGCCGGCGTCGGCGACCCAGCTCGCCGAGGAGGCGTGCCACATCGAGATGAAGATCCTGAAGGA
>CAYQYB010000116.1:0-8198 GCA_964421535.1 uncultured Verrucomicrobiota bacterium
CGCCGAAGCGCTCCTCCGCGGTGAGGACGAGGATGCGGTCCGCGCTCCGGTACATGTCGAACTCGTACCGCTGGAGCCCTTTCAGCGCGAGCCACTCGCGCGCGGCGCGCGGCGAAAGCCCGAGCAGGTCGAGCGCCTTCTGCCCGGCGATCGTTTGGCATTGATGAACGGAAACGACCTTGCGGATGGCGGGCAGGTACGGGTTCCGGTTCAGATACTGTCCCATCTCGCCGAACTCGGCCACCACGACGTCGTAGCGCGTCCGCTCGACCATGTCGCCGACGCGCTTGAACATCGCGTTCGAGTAGAAAGGCGCGAACCGCGGCGGAACAGGCGAGAAAAAGTAGTCCAGGACCTGCCGGCCGGGGTTCGGCCTCGGGGCCGGCGTCGCCTCGAGCTCGATCAGCTTGTCGCGGATCTCCGGAACGTGCGCTGCGTCGTCATCGTGGGAGAAGACGGCGAGGCCGACCTGGTGTCCCCGCTGAACCAGCCGCATGATGCGCTGGTACACGATCATGTGTCCGCTGACCACCCGGGCGTGGGGCAGTCGGGACGAAAGAAAGAGGACTTTCATGCTGTCAGTCCTGGGGGTTGCCCGACTCCGCGACGAGGTCGACGAATTCCTCGCGCGACAAATCCTCAAGCCGCCTCCCTCGCCGGTCCAGCTTCTCGTTCAGCTTGACGCAGGTTTCAAGGAGCCGCTCATGGGTGTCTTCCGACCCGAGCCAGATGTCGAAATTTCCCCCGCGGGAAACGCGCACATGGCCGTCGGCGCTGTCCAGGCCGACGCCGAGGATGCGGGCTTGCCGGGCTCGTGATTGGTCGTTCATGCGGCATATCCAGAATATCCCGGCGCCGCGCCGGAAGCAAGAGGAAGGCCAAGATAAGCTTGTCGGGCAGGCCCTCTCATGGCAAAAATGCTCGCAGGCATGTCCATGAACTTCATATCCAGGCCTGTCCTGCGGGCAACGGTCGCCGCCTTCCTCGTCGGCTCCGTTATCACGATCCCGGCGGGCGCCGAGCTCATCCCGCTCGACTGCACCCAGAACGCCGCGCTTCATTACTGGAAGGCGGGCGCGCTGATCCGGGCACCGGTGACGAAGGATGAACTCGAGTTCGCGCGGAAGGCGGACGTCCTGCTGGCGGATGTTTCGCCGGCGATCTTTGTCTCCCAGCCGGAACTGCTGCAGTGGCTCCTGGGCACCGGCGCCATGCTGCCCGCCCTGCACCAGGCCCGAGCCTGCGCGGTCAGCCAGTTCACCATCCGCCCCGGCCCCGAGCCGTTCCTCGACCTCAGCCACCTGCCCGTCCTGCGCGCCGCGACGCGCCGGGCGCACGCCATGGCCAAGGCGTACGAGTTCGTGGATAACACGCCCGGCGCCGCCGCGATCTACGTGGACCTGCTGAAGATGGTCCAGCACCTCGACCAGGACCGCAACCTCATCTCGGGATTCGTCGCCGCGGACCTGCTCCAGCTCAACCTGTCCGAACTGGAAAGCTTCCTCAGCCGCAACCAGTCCGCGGAAGCCGTCGCCCCGCTCGCGGAATACTTCAACTCGCTGCCCACCCCCGTCTTCCATCCGGGCAAGTACCTTCGCGACGAGGTGCGCCGCTACGGCGACTGGCTCCTCGCCGACCCGGCCCGCGCCGAAGAGCGGCTGAGCCGCCTGTACCGGAACACAAAATCAAAGCCCGCCGTCGAGAAGCTCATCACCCTCGACCCGCAGAAGAAAAAGGCGAGGCTGAAAAACTGGGTGGACGACTACCGCGAGCGTATGGCCGATCTCGCCGATGCGGTGGACCTGCCCTTCGCGTCGGGCCTGCCGCGCGTCCGCCGGCTCGACGAGCAGCGCGAGTCCGTGCAGCCCTCCGCCCCGGCGCCCGGCGACAACCCCCTCGTCCCCCTGCTCGTTCCGAAGGGCGCCGACATGTACGAGCGCTTTCTTCTCGCGGAGGCTCAGCTGAGCATGCTCCAGATCCTGTGCGCCGCGGCCGCCTGCCGCGCCGACACCGGCTTCTGGCCCGAGAACATCGACGCGGTCAGCCGCCACGCGCGCACCACGATGCCGAAAGACCCGTTCAGCGGCGAGAAGTTCTACTACCGCCTCGAAGGCGGCATGCCGGTCATCATCACGCGCGTGCCGAAGCGGATGATGTCGAAGAAAGGCGCCTCCTACCACATCGGGCTGGGCGACCGCAAGAAACTGGACGAAAGCAACACGGCCGAGGCGGCGAAAGGCATCCGCGACGAGAGCGTTCGCGACCTCTCCACGCCCGTCCCGATGGAATGACGGGACCGCGCCGGTCATTGACGCGCCGTCGGGCTCAACGTATGATGCGATCAACCGTTCGAAACAGAGGAACCGCCATGAACGCAATTCTACGCCTCCTGGTCCTGGCTGCATTCGCGTTGGTCATGACTCTCACGGGCTGCACCACGATGACCGACGACGCATCCGTCGCTCCCACCACGGACGAAGAGCTGGCCAACCTTGTGCTTCAGCGGCTGACCCAGGATGCGGTTACCGGCATGTCCACGTTCAACGTCGAGGCACAGGACGGCGTCGTCACCCTGTACGGATCCCTGCCCGACAACACGATCCGCGCCCGGGCCATCGCCATCGCGCGGGGCACGCCCGGCGTCAAGGACGTCATCAACAAGATCGCCCGGTGGTGATCCGTTGCATTCCGTCGGCAACTCGGCCCGCCCGCTTTCGGTTCTTCGCATCCTCTTCGGGCCCGTCTTGCTGATCGCCCCGTTCCTGGCCGGATGCGCCGCACCCAGGCATGTCCGCGATTTCGGCGACGCCGTGCTCCGGCATCCCGGAGAGGCCGCCTTCGTCGAGAACGTGCCCGCGTTCTCGGCGGTCAAGCCTCACGCGGATTTCGCGCCGCTTGCGGCCGTCATGCAGCACTGGAACCAATCCGTTTCTCCAGCCGATGTCGAGCAATGGTACGCCAGCCACTCCGTCGGCCTGGCGTCCGACGAAAGGCCCGTCCGCTGCGCCTGGGAACACGGCTTGTGGGCTTTCGGCCAGCACGGGGCGCCGGACACGCTCAAGGCCCGCCTGCGCGCCGGCATCCCGGTCATCGTCCTCCTCCAGGCGAACCCTCTCGATGAAGGCACGCGGAGGTTCGCCGTGGTCTGCGGCTATGACGACGTGAACAGCCGCATCCTGTACCAGGCCGGCGGCCGCGAGCCGGTCGTCGCCGCGTACGCCGATTTCTTCAGCGCGTGGCGCTCCACGTTCAACTGGATGCTGACGGTCTGCCCGCCGGAGCGGATCACATGGACGCTCGATGCCGCCGAGCTCGCCGCGCGGGCGCAGTTTCACGAGATCAACGGGCGACTCGAGCCGGCCATCGCGGACTACGAAGCCGCGGCGGCCGCCGGCCTGCGCCGAAGCAGCCTGCTCGTGCGCCTCGGCAACTGCCGAAGGGCGGCCGGCGACCGCGGGAAGGCGGAAGCCGCGTACCGGGAGGCGCTCTCGATCGACGACCACAACGGCCGCGCGTACAACAACCTTGCCTTTCTCCTTGCGGAGCAGTCGAACTCGCTGGACGAAGCGGTACTGCTCGCCCGGCAGGCCATGCTCCTCGAGCCGACCAACCCCATGGCCATCGACACGCTGGGGTTCGCGCTCCTGCAGCAGGGCAAGCACAAGGAAGCCGCCGACGTCCTCGAACGCGCGCGGGCGCGTTCACGGTGGTCCGCCGTCGCCGTGCAGACCGAGATCGGCCTGCACCTCGCATGGGCGCACGCCAGGGCCGGAGACGTTCACCTTGCGCGGGAAGTGCTTGCGGACGTGAAGCGGGTCAATCCGCGCGCCCGGATTCCGCCGGACCTCGCAAAGCTCACGGGCATGAAGTAACCGGCCCCTGCTTGACCGCCCCCGTTCTTTGCGTTACATACCCTTTCGGGATGGAGCCGAATCACGATATCTATCGGAAGGAAGACCCGCCGCGCATCAAGAAGAGGAGACGGCATGGTTCCAGCCAAAGCCAACCCTCCGTCGGCATCCCGACAACGAGCCCCCGCCCCGAGCCCGCGCCTCACGACGACAAGGCGATTCGCATCGAGAACTGGAGCAACGCCACGCCGCAGCGCGAGCACCGCAGCCATTCCAGTCGCAGGGCGGACCGGCTGAACCGCCTTCTCTGGATGGGGATCCTCGCCGTGTTTGTCGTCTACGTTGTGTTCCTTTCCGTCAAAGTCCTGCGCGGCAAAAAAGCTGATCCCGCGACGGGTGAGAGGGCCGAAACGACCGCCCCGGCGCAGACCGCCGCTGCCCCGGTTGAGGTCGAGGCCCCGTTCAAGATCGCCGATCGGATCGCAAACTGGAACCGCGTGCCGGACGTGCTGATCGATGCGCAGTCGCTCCTGGACCAGGGTAGGGCCGAGCAGGCGGAAGAGAAACTCGAGCGCGCGCTCGAAAACTCGCCCCGCGTCAGCCGGCTCCAGATCAAGCTTTCGCAGGTCCTCGTCGAGAGAAAGCAGTACGAAAAGGCGCGCACCCTCCTGGTCGATGTGCTCGAGTCCGACCCGGAAAACGCGACCGCGCGGCTGATGCTGGCCGACGTGCTGGATCACCAGACCAACTACGCCGGCGCTCTCGCCGTCGCGAAGTGGATCCTCGAAACCGACCCGAACTCCATCGAAGCCAACCAGATCGCGGCCACCGCCTACCTGAATACGGACCGCAAAGGGATGGCCGTTTCGCACCTGCGGAAACTCGTGCTGCTTCAGCGCGACAATCCCGTTGTCCAGAACCGGCTCGCGGTGGCGTACACGCAGATGGGCGAATACGTCAAGGCCATCCAGCTGTTCAACGAGGTGCTCGCGAACAACACCGCCGACCCGATGACGTACTACAACCTGGCGGTCTGCTACGCAAAGATGTCGAACGCCGATCAGGCGGTCGAAACGTTGACGAGGTCGATGAGCCTTTTCGGGAAGGAGTTCGTCAACATGTGGATGCAGAGCCCGGACTTCGACACCATCCGGAACGAGCCCATCTTCACGGCCCTGCAGACGGTGGACAACAAGCCGGGGACAACGAACCCGGTTTCTACAAGGATTCAACTGGAGACGACCAACCCGGTGGCGGGCACCGGGACGACCCCTCCGTAGCGCAGCGTCCGCGTGTCGCGCTCTAGGCGGGTTTGTCGGATTTCGGCTCGTCCTTCTTATCCGCTTCCGACGCGCCTTCCTGCTGGCCCTTCTTGAACTCGTTCAAGCTTTTGCCCAGCGACCGAGCAATTTCAGGAATCTTCCTGGCCCCGAACAGAAGGAGCAGAACCGCGAGAATCAGAACAATTTCCTGCCAGCCGATTCGCGAAAACATGGCGAAACCTACTCCTTTCTCCCATCCTCGGGCGAACGAGGATACTTCTTCATCACCTGCTTCACCGAGTCGCCTTCCCGCGGCTCGCCGTCTATCACGTCGGCCGCAACGAACGGGAAGCGGTCGGGGCTGTTGATCTTCAGCCGCGCAACAACGAATTTCCCGCGGCACACTTTCGCCTCTTCACCCGGCGAAGGCAAGCTCCCACATTGCAGGATGACGTAGTTGTGGTTCGTGCTGACGTGCAGCACGCGCCCGATCGTGAGTTCGACCAGAACGGGCTTCGGGGGCTGGTCTTCGGGTTCCGATGCGGAACTCCAGACCGCCCCAAGAACGGCGACAGCCGCCGCGAACACGAACCTGCACGCTATCTTGGCTCTTCTCATCTCGACGCCTTTCGTCCGCCCGGGAGGAGCGGACGGAGCGGGCACTCCTCGCACCGCGGGTTCGGCCGGCACAGGTTCTTCCCCAGCGCCACGATCAGCGCGTGATACTCGTTGTACAGCGCGGCGCGGCGCGGAAGCCCGGCCTCGAACACGCGCGCGATGTCGTCATATGTCGCGCCGGGTCCGATCCAGTCGTGCCTCATCATAAACCGGCGCGTGTAGGCATCAACCACGAAGACGGGCCGGCCGGCGGCGTACAGGAGGATGCTGTCGGCGGTTTCCGGACCGATCCCGCTCACGCTCAGAAGCACCTCGCGGAGCGCCGGCGTCTCCAACGCAAACAGACGCCGCAGGTCGCCGCCGAACCGGTCGAACATCATCTGCGTGAACGACCGCAGTCGCCGCGCCTTGACGTTGAAGTAGCCCGCCGGGCGGATCCATTCGGCCAGCGTCTTCAAATCAACGCTGTGCAGGCGGCGCGGGTTCAACGCCCGCGCCTTTCTCAGGCGGAGAATGGCCTTCTCCACGTTCGTCCACGCGGTGTTCTGCGTCAGGATCGCGCCGACGATGATCTCCAAGCGCGTCCGCCCGGGCCACCAGTATTGGGGACCCCATTGATTGAACAGAAGGCGGTAAACTTCCTCCAGCGGTGGCCGATTTCTCTTACTCCTGCTCATACTCTTACTCGTACTCTCATTGCCTATGGCGACGTCTTCTGATAACGAGTATGAGTAAGAGTACGAGTAAGAGTAAGAAGAAAATGAAAATCCACTTTCTCGGCGGGGTTGAAACCGTCACCGGATCCCAGCATCTTGTCGAAGTCGACGGGTTCAGGGTCCTCCGCGACTGCGGGCTGTACCAGGGACGCCGCAAGGAATCCCGGGAGATCAACAGCCGGTTTCCGTTCAGCGCCGGCAACCTCGACGCCGTCGTGTTGTCCCACGCCCACATTGACCACTGCGGCAACCTGCCGTCGCTCGCCCGAAGCGGCTACCGCGGCCCGATCCATGCCACGACCGCGACGGCCGCGCTCTGCGAGATCATGCTTCGCGACGCCGCGCACATCCAGGAGCAGGACGCCGCGTACTTGAACCAGAAGACGAACCGCAAGGGGCTCGAGCCGATCGTCCCGCTCTACACCTTGAAGGACGCGGAAGACGCGATCCGGCTTTTCCGCGGGCACCCGTACGGCCCCTCCCTCGATCTTTCGCCGTCGCTCTCCGTGACATTCAGCAACGCCGGCCACATCCTCGGCGCGGCGCTGACCACGTTCACCGCCCGCGAGAACGGCCGCACGCTGCGAGTCGCGTTTGCCGTCGACCTCGGGCGCGAGAATCTTCCGCTGATCCGGGACCCGGACCTGCTGGAGAACATCGACGTGATGGTCGTGGAGAGCACGTACGGCGACCGTCTGCACGACTCGGCGGAGCAGGCCGACGAACAGCTCGCGGCGGTCGTGGAGAAGACGTACCGACGCGGCGGCAAGGTCCTGATCCCCGCCTTCGCGCTCGAACGCTCGCAGGAGATCATCTTCCTGCTCGCATCGCTCTTCGAGTCCGGCCGCCTGCCGCAGATTCCCGTGTACGTGGACAGCCCGATGGCCAAGGCCGTGTCGGATGTATTTGAGCGAAGCGTCTCGTATCTCGACGACGAGTACATGCAGCTGCGCGGGCGGATCGGGCAGGTGATGCACCAGAAGTGGCTGAAATACACGGCTTCCGTCGAGGAGTCGAAGGCCATCACGGCCTCCGACAAGCCGTGCATCGTGATCTCGGCGTCGGGCATGTGCGAACACGGCCGGATTCTTCACCACCTGAAACACGGCATCGAAAACCCGCGGAACACGATCGTCATCGTCGGCTTCCAGGCCCAGCACACCTTGGGCCGCCGCCTGCTCGACGGCGAGCGGGACGTCATGATCTTCGGCGACCGGTTCAAGCGGGATGCCGAGGTCGTCGCGCTGAACGCCTTCAGCGCGCACGCGGACCGGAACGAGCTGATCGAGTACGTGCGGCGGGTGAATCCGAAGAAGCTTTATCTTGTGCACGGCGAGCCGGAGCAGAGGTCCGCGCTGGCGACCGCGTTGAAAACAAACGGGTTCAAAGACGTCTTCGAACCCGCGCAAGGAGAGGTTGCGAACCTTTGACATCAGAAACCGAAAACTCAAGATCCCCCATCCGCTCCGGCCTCGTCGCCGTCGTCGGCCGCGCGAACGTCGGCAAGTCGACCCTGCTCAACACGATCGTCGGCGAGAAGGTCAGCATCGTCAGCCCGGTCGCGCAGACCACCCGGAACATGATCCGCGCGATCCTGACGGAGCCGCGCGGCCAGCTCGCGTTTCTCGACACGCCCGGCGTCCACAAGGCGTCGTACGATCTCGGCCGAATGATGAACCGCACCGCGCGCGCGGCCGTCGAAGGGGTGGACGCCGTCCTGCTCGTCACGGATGCCTCCCTGCCGCCGCGGC
>CAYQYB010000117.1:0-8050 GCA_964421535.1 uncultured Verrucomicrobiota bacterium
GTTACCGCGGGCTCGGCGACGCGCCGGAGAGCACGAACGACGTCATGTTCCAGTGGGTGTACGCGGGCACGAACCAGCCCGCGCACTCGAACGAAGTCGTGTACATGAACCTTTATCTCTGGATGACCAACGCGCCTGCCAGCACGCAGGACCTCGAGGTCATCGTCAGCGATTTCGCGTTCACGCCCTTCAACGGCGTGATCTTCTCGGACAACTTCGACGACAGCGCGCGCAGCAACGCCTGGCTGCTGAACGGGTTCGAGAGCGGGGGCACGCCGGTGATCGCCGAAACGAACGGCGTTCTCAGCGTCGCGCCGAAGGGCGACTGGCTGACGGCCGGCTACATCACCGCCGCGCCCGTGAACTGGAACAACCGCGACGCCTGGACGGTGTTCTCGGCCCGCCTCACCACGATCCGCGTGGACACGGCGATCGCGGGCTACGACGAGCGCGCGGTCATGGAACTCGTGTCCGAGCCGCCGAACGCGTGGATGGCCACCAATGCCATGGCGCTCTTCGCGATGTACGACCGCGACTCGAACACGCTGTCGTTCTCGTTCACGACGAAGACCAACCGGCCCGTCGCGGACGGCGACCAGCGTTTCCGCGCGACGCTCGCCAACGCCGGATCGTACATGAACCCGACGAATGGCATTGATATCCGTCTCGGCGTCGGCCGCGGGCTGTACCGCATCGAGCTGTGCAACCGGCAGGGCGCGGGGCTTCCCGTCGTCACCAACAGCGGCGCGGCCCAAGGCTCGCACCTGTGCGGCGAGGCGATGAACCACGCCTACTGGCTTGTCGGCGCGATGAATGAAAACACAGGCCGCGGCACGGCCTACTGGGACCGGGCCGAAGCCCTGACGGACATGACGAATCTGAACTGGGGGAGCGCCATCCGGTACGACCGCGGCGCTTCCGTCTGGCTGAACGCGACCAACCGGCGCGCGAGCTTTCGCGTGCTCGCCGACCAGAGCGAGATCGTCGACAAGGTGTATCTCTGCGCCGCGAAGAAGGGCTCCACGTCCACCTGGCGGATGGACGTGCAGACGAACGACGCGTCCGGGCGCCCGGCCGGCGCGTCCCTCGTCAGCCAGACCTTCTCCGTTTCGGCGGTCACGCAGGGCTGGTGCGAGGTGGACCTGCCGGACTTTCAGGCGATCGAGGGGCAGGCCTATCACTTCGTCGTGTCGCTCTCCAGCGGCAGCGTGAACTCGACGAACTACCTGGACATCAAGGCGGTGATGACGAACACCGCGGGCCGCGGCGTATTGATCTCCACGTCCGCCGTGCCGTCGTGGGCCACGGTGACCAACACGGAGCCGGCGTTCCGGATCGTGTATGCCGGCGGGAAGAGCTGCGACCAGCCGTACGCCACGAACGCCTCAAGCGTCTTCCTGTCGGCGACGCGTTACGGTCAGCGGTTCTACCCCGACCGTTCCCTGAAGATCACGAACATCAGCCTGGCCATTCGCCGCACCTCGACGTCGGCGAACGCGGCGCTGGCGGTGCGCGAGTGGTCCACGAAGCTGCTTCTGTCCACGTCGGCGATCGCGTCGAGCGCGATGTCGACGACGAACCGGACGCTCTCGTTCAAGCTGTATCCGCCGGTGCGTCTGAACCCCGGCACGCCGTATTACTTCGAAGTCAGCCGCTCGTCCGGGTCCGGCAGCCTGTATATCAACCGGCAGGACACGGTGGGCCGGGGCGCATGGAGCTGGGGCGGGACAAACTCCTGCTGCATCTACAGCTCCAACGGCGGCACGACGTGGGTTGATCAGGTCCACATGGACATCGGCTTCACCGCCAGCGGGCCGTAGGCCGGCACATCATCTGTAATCGGGGCGCCCTTGCCGTCGCAGGAAGGCAGGGGCGCTTTGTTTTACCCGGAGTTCACCGCGGATTACGCGAATTGCGCGGAGGGGATGGATCTGTCTGACGGTTCCTATCCGCGTTATCCGTGACATCCGCGGTCGCGCGAGTCTCCGAGCACGACGAAATGCCAGAGGGCGGCATGGGCCGGCGCGGCAACGGCTGTCAGGAAGAGAAACAGGATCGCGCATTTCACAACGCGATGAAACTACCTGCTTTGCGGCAGGATCGCAATGCCGGCCATCATCCGAGGACGGCACCCGGGGTGCAGGAGACCGGCTTGCGGGGCGGCCACGGAAGGAGGAAGAGCCTGAAACCCGGCCTGATACCCGGTGCGGGAGGAGATTTACATCGGGCGTTCTTCGGGGTACGCTAGAAGGTAACTCCGGACACGGTCCCCGGGACGGGAGCATCATGAAAACGACCGGGAAAAAGGGCTTTACGTTGGTCGAGCTGATGATGGTCGTTACCCTCCTCGGTTTGCTTGCGCTGATCGCCCTGCCATCCTTTACCAACGCGCGGATGACCTCGCGCCGGAACACGTGCATCAACAACCTGCGGCTCCTGACCGGCGCCAAGGACCAGTGGGCCATGGAGAACGCGAAGCGGGAGAGCGATCCCGTGATCCAGAACGAAGTGGCGATCTACATGAAAGGAGGAATCCCGGTCTGTCCCTCGAGCGGCACATACCAGTTTACGATCGTTCAGAGAACCGCGACCTGTACGATCGGCGGCCACGTGTATCAATGACATGACGGCCCGCCGCCGGGCCATATCCAACCGAGGGATGTTCTGCCGTGCGATCCGGAGCCCGTCTCCGGGCGCATGATGTATGTCTTTGTGGTCCAAGATCTTCAGGCGAGCCGGCGCGCGTACTTCCTGTCCTTTTTTTCTATACAATTCGGTCCCTGCGTCTAGAATAAGCTTCCGCGAATCTGATCGTCAGCCCAACAAGGAGGGTTTGCCATGACCATGTATCGCCGCGGTATGTGCCTGCCAGTTGTCGTCCTTCTTCTCCTCGTGTTAGTGCTCGCGCCGGCATCCGGCTTCGCCGCGGAAAAGGCGAAGCCGCAGAAGGCCGACGAATCCATGAACCAGTCGGACGAGCTTCCCGTTCCCGAGCTCACGCTCGGCGCGCGGGCCGGCGACGGGATTGTCGAGGGATACGGCGACATCCTCGCGCCGATCTTCGCGACGAAATCCGGAATCGTCTTCGTCAACCCTCGCATGTCGGCGACCGACCATTCCGCGGAAGAGTATAACCTGGGTTTCGGCTACCGCCATCTGCTCCGCGAGAAGGGGATGATCCTGGGCGCCAACATCTACTACGACCACCGCGAGACGGAGCTCGAGAACCGGTTCAACCAGGTGGGCTTCGGCGTGGAATATCTCAGCGACTGGATCGACGCCCGCGCGAACTACTACCTGCCTGACGACGACGTAGAGTCGTCGGAGACGGAAGTCGTCACGGAAACGCAGTCCACTTCGTCGTGGACGTCGTGGGGCGATCCGTACGCCGTCGGCAACACGATCTACCAGAACGGCACGTGGTACAAGGCGGTGACCACGACGACCACCAAGCAGCGGTTCATCCAGTACGAAGAGGCGCTGGAGGGGTGGGACATGGAGATGGGCGTCCGGCTGCCGATCCCCGTGGTCATGGATTACTCCGATGTGAAGCTGTTCGGCGGCTTCTATCACTACAACCGCAGCTTCGAGCAGGACGACCTGAACGGCGTCAAGGGGCGCCTGGAGATCAAGGCCATGCCCTCGCTCTACCTGGACGCCGAGCTTTTTGAGAACAAGGAGCTGACCGGGCACGACTACTACCTCGGCGCGCGCATGAGCGTTCCGTTCGACGTGGCCGCCATTTCCAAGGGCCGCAATCCGTTCGCGGGCGCCGTGGACGGGATGAGGATCCAGAAGCAGAAGACCACCATCGCCTCGCGGTTGACCGAGATGGTCATGCGCGACCTGCACGTACAGACGGAGTTCTCCGAGATCGTGGAGGAAGTCGAGAAGAGACAGCAGACATCGACGACCCAGATTGTCGACCAGAAGCCGGTCGGCGACACGCTGGGGACGGACATCATCTTCGTCAACCAGGATACCGGCAACGACGCCAATCCCGGCACGATCGACGCGCCGGTCCAGCAGATCCCGACGGGTATCTCGATGGGCAACAACGTCTTCGTCATGGCGAGCATCAACCCGTATCTCGTCAACCTGGAGATCGCCAAGAGCGTCAACCTCATGGGCCAGGGCTATCCGATCGGCCATGGCGGCAAGTACCTCAACGGCGACAGCCGGTATGCCGTTCTGCAGGGCGGTCAGGCCCAGCCGCCGGGACCCGGCCTTCTGGGTCCTGCCGGGGGTCCCACGGTCTTCGTGAACGGCCCCGCCGGCGCCGACAGCGTCCAGATCCGCGGGTTCGAGATCCGGAATGAGATGATCACGATGACGGGCGCGGGCCTGCTCGCCGCCGATCCGTTCGGCAGCATTGACGTGGCGGTGGACAGCGTGCCGGAGTTCGAGCTGGCCTACAACAAGCTGGACAACGCGCTGATCGGTCTCGGCGCCATCTACGAGGATATGCCGGGCTTCTCGGCGAACGTCCACGACAACGTGTTCGACACGCTGGGCGTGGGCGCCGGCGTCATCACGTTCAACACGTCGGGCGATCTGGCGTTCAGGAACAACACGATCCAGAACACGCTCGTGGGCATGGTCGGGGTGGCCCTGGCGGATGACCCGCTCTCGCCCGCGGTGCTGAACACGGAGATCACCGGGAACATCGTGGGCGGCGGCGGCCTGAACATTCTCTCCGCGGCGATGGGCAGCCTTTCCAGCATCGACTTGCTCGATCTCTTCCCGGACAAGATGACTCCGATGTCGCTTCCGGGCATCAGCCTTTCCCCGGCTCCTCTGATCAACAACCTGCCGTCGCTGAGCGCTCTGAACGTGGCTGCGATTCAGTTATCCGACAGCGCGGTGGCGACGGTCAACGCGACGATCAGCGGGAACCTCATCGAGGACAACCTGCTCGGCATCGGCGCCCTCGGCGTGGGCTCGAACGCGAGCCTGAACGTGAACATTTCGAACAACGAGCTGATCGGCGGCGGGTCGCAGGCGATCATCGACCTGTTCGCGGTAGTGCCGGAACCGGTGGATATGTCGCTCATCGGAATCTGGCTGGCGGGCGTGGACGAAGCCTCGATCAACAACGCCGTCATCTCGCACAACACGATCACGGACCACGTGCTGGGCATGGCGGTGGTGGGAGTCGATGAGGCGAAGATGAACAACGGCACCATCGCCTATAACAAGCTCGAGGGCGGACTCGCGGGTATCGGGGTTGTGGGCGTCGGCGAGCCGCAGATGGATGGCTGGTGGATGGTCGGCAACGAGATCACCGGCAGCGGCGTGCCGGCGATCCTGCGCGATGTCCTGTCGTTCGTTTCAATGCCTCCGCAGATCAGCAATGCGGTTGCGCAGGTGAATCTGCCTGACATGGGGCTGGCCGGCATCCTGGTCCTTGGGATCGACGATGCCATCATGAACAACTACGTCATCAGCGGCAACGCGATCAGCCAGGATGTGCTGGGCATCGGGGTGCTGGGCATCAACGATGCCGTCATGAACAACTACCAGATCACCTACAATTCGATCGAAGGCACCGCGCTGGGGATCGCCGTGGCGGGAATCGACGGGGCCGAGATGAAGGGCGGGACGATCGCGAACAACAGCATTCCGGGCGGGTTGGCGGGAGTCGCGGTGGTCGGCGCCAACGGTGCGGACATGGACAATTGGTGGATCGTCAACAACGAGATCACCGGCAGCGGCATTCCGGCGATTATTTCCGATGTACTGCCGTTCATCTCGATGCCGGATGATATCAGCAACGCGCTGGCGCAGGTGACCCTGCCGGATGCGGGCCTGGCGGGCATACTCGTGCTGGGCATCAATGGGGCTGAGATGAACAACTACTTCATCGGCGGCAACACGATCAACCAGGAGCTGCTGGGTATCGGTGTCCTCGGCGCTATGGGCGCCGCCATGAACGACTACCAGATCAGCTACAACTTGATCAACCGCACCCTGGTGGGTGTCGCGGAGGGCGGCTTGTACGGGGCCAGCATGACCAACCACGTCGTTGCGTACAACACGATCAACGAAGCGATGGTCGGCGTGCTTGCGGGCGTCATGTACGGCGCGAGCCTGGATGGCATGGTGATCTCCCACAACACGATCATCGGCGGCGGCGTGGACGATCTGCTGGCGGCTCTCCATCCGCTCGCGAACACGAACATCATCGACGACGAGGACATCCTGGCCGCCCTGAATCTCCCGGTTCCGGACACGGGCGCGATCGGCATCCTGGCGCTGAACGACGACGGGGAATTCAACGACGTCTCCATCGAGAACAACGCGATCAGCAAGAACCTGGTCGGCATCGCCGCGTTCGGCATGGCGGAGGCGGACCTGAACAACCTGTTGATCGGGAACAACACGATCGACAACAGCGTGATGGGCGTTGGGCTCTTCCTTATGCACGACGCCTACGCGAACGGAACGAAGATCAACAACAACGTGATCAACGATCCGGCCATCGGCGTCCTGGCGCTCGCGATGGACACCGCCCAGATGAACAACATGGAGATCGCGGGCAACCAGATCAACCGGAGCCTGATCGGCATCCTCGCGGCGAGCGAGCATAGCGCGCAGATGACGAACACCGCGATCGGCCTCAACACGATCAGCGGCGCGTTCAACCCGACGCAGGTCGGCCTGCTGACCGCGTTCCTCGTGCTGACGGACTTCGACGACAACATGGGCTGGCTGATTCACCGGGACTGGAATCCGCTTCTGTTCCCGCCCACCGGACTGGTCGGCATCGACGTGCGCGTGAACCAGGCCAACCAGAGCGATGTGCGGATCGAAGGGAACCAGTTCAGCAACTTCGCGCAAGCCGGCCTCGTGACCATCGAGGACGTCACGAACCTGCCGATCGCGTACATCAACAACACGAGCAGCGACGGGCAGTTCTACGTCGCGGCCACGAACGCGACGTTCATCCTGACGCAGTCGGGCAACATTCCGAGCCCGGTTGTGATCATCCCGTAAGGGCTTGCAGAGAGTTGTGCGGCGCGGCTCCGTCCGGGGACGGAGCCGCGCTCATTTTGCCGCCCGGACGCGGCCAGATTCCTCTACCGTTTTCGCGGCCTGGAACGTACTATATAGCCTGTGCGTTTCGCCGAAGGAGGGGAGATGAAAACTCGCGGCCGGGCTCGTTTGCGTCTGATGTGCGCGCTGCTTGCCGTCCCCCTGCTGATCCCTGTCTCCGTTTACTCCGCCGGGGGCGACGATCAGCTTCCTGCTCTTGAGCTGACGGGCGGTGGGCGCGCCGGCGACGGTGTGAGCGAGGGGTTCGGCGACATCCTTGCCCCGGTGTTCCTGCTCGAGTCGGGACTTGTCTTCGTGAACCCGCGCGCGTCGTATACGGATGACTCGGCGGAAGAGTACAACCTCGGCGTCGGCTATCGCCATCTTCTGGCGCCCCGCAACCTGATCCTCGGCGCGAACGTCTACTACGACCACCGGGAGACGTCGCTCGACAGCCGTTTCAACCAGGTCGGTTTCGGGATCGAAATGCTCGGGGAGTGGGTGGATGCGCGGGCGAACTACTACCTGCCGGAGGACGACCGGGAAACGGTCAACGAGTACGACGTCGAAACCGTGAGCCGGTCCACCAGCTACCGCGGCTCCGAGTGGGGCGCGCCGTTCGCGACGGGCAACGCGATCGTGCAGGACGGCCTGGTCTACAAGTCGGTCACCACCACGACGACGAAGCAGCACTTCGAGCAGTACGAGCAGGCGATGGAGGGCTGGGATTGCGAGCTGGGCGTGCGCCTGCCGATCCCGGTTGTGATGGATTACGCCGACGTGAAGATGTTCGGCGGCTACTACCTGTTCAACGCCGATTTTGGCGGCGACGATGTCAAGGGTTTCAAGGGCCGGCTGGAAATCAAGGCGTTGCCGGCGGTCTACCTGGACGCCGAGGTCTATGAGGATAACGAACTGGCCGGCAGCGATTTCTTCTTCGGCGCGCGGATGAGCGTTCCGTTCGACGTGGCGAACATCTCGAAAGGCCGGAGTCCCTTCGAAGGCGCGGCCGACG
>CAYQYB010000118.1:0-8008 GCA_964421535.1 uncultured Verrucomicrobiota bacterium
GATTTCGGGCTACCGTTTCGAAAGCGACCTGCAGATCGGCGACAACGCGCTGACCAATTCGCTGCGGCTCGTCGTCGCCGACGGATCGCACGTGCTCAGCCTTTCGGGCCAGGTGATCGACGGCGACACGAACCCCATTCCCTTCGCGCTCGTGATGTTCGAGGAGGAGAGCGAGGAGGACAGCGACGCCGGGGCGCTGGCCGTCTCCGACATCAACGGCAATTTCTCCCTGCCCGTGCCCGATGGAATGACCGGCTGGGTCGGCGCGGAAGGCGGCTTCCTGAACCTGCGCGGCTTCGTCGCCAGCGGCAACGGGCCGTACACCGCGACGCAGGACATCTCCGGCATCGTGATCGAGTGCCCGGCGGCCACGATCCTTGCGCGGAACCTTGTCATCGACTCGGGCACCGGCGCCGGCGTTGCGGGTGTTGGAGCGGGCTTCGAGGCCGACATGCACTGGAGCTCCGCGTACAGCGTGACCGGCGGCCTCTACGAGATCGGGCTCGTGTCCGACACGTACAAGGCGGGCGTGGATGACGACATGCTTCCGTGCATGGGCTACAGCGCCGCGTCGGGCTACGACAGCCTCGCGATCACGAACGCGGGCATCTACACGAACGTGCCGTTCTATCTCCTGCGCGGCTACCCTCTCTCGGGAACTGTCTTCGATCGGCAGACCAACACGCTGACGGACGGCAAAGTGCGGGTCAACCTGGTCGGAAGCTGGGACGGAAACGACATGGACGTCAACCGGCACGGCGTCTACCTCAATTTGTTTGCGCCGGGATCCTACCAAGTGACCGCGGAGGATTTTCCGGGCTACCTCGCGCAGCGATACACGAACCATTTCACGTGGGAATGGGACAACGGGCCCGTCGCGGACCCGGTCATCGTCACGACGAACGGCGCGACGAACATCAACTTCTTCCTTCCCCAGGCGTCGTACATCCGCGGGACCGTTTACGGGACCAACGCCCCTCTGGCCAATGCCGATGTCAACGCGAGTTCCGGCGAGAATCAACTCGGCGGCGTGCGAACCGAAGATGACGGCACTTACGAACTCGCGGTGCTGGCGGGGACAAATTATGTCGTCCGCGCGCAGGGTCCGAACGGCACGTTCTTCCTTCCCCAGTACTGGAGCAACAAGACGCAGGACTCCGAGGCCGACATCGTGGCGACCGATACGAACGCGCCGGCGGAGAACATCAACTTCAACCTGCAACTCGGCGGGCGCATCGAAGGAACGCTGTACGAGCCCGACGGCTCGACGCCGCTGACCCACACGTGGGGGTTCGTGGAGGCGCGTACGACGAACGACATGTCGGACTTCGTGGACGGCGACGACGTCGACCAGGACGACGGCACGTACGAATTCACGGTCGCGCCCGGAATCTACCACCTCCACGCCGAGGTCGACGGCTGGCCAGATCAGTACTACGACGGCGTTCCGGAATCGCAACGGGACCTGGCAACCCCTGTCACCGTCGAGGTCAGCCAAGTCACCGGCGGCATCGATTTCACAATGCTGCAACCGAGCTACATCGAGGGCAATGTCGCGGACGACTTCGGGCCGGTGAGCGGCATGCAAGTGCAGGTCAGCTACGTATCCGACACGAACAACTGGTGGACCTCGTGGGTCGGCCAAGGCAACTCGGATGCGTCGGGCGATTATTCCGTGGAGGTTCCGCCGGGCACGAACTACATCGTGTCGACACAACCCAACGACGGCAGTTTTTATCCGCAGGAATACTGGAGCAACGCGACGGTCGTCCAGGACGCGACGCTGGTCGAGGTGACGAACAACATGACGCTCTCCGGAATCGACTTCAGCCTGGAGCTCGGCACGCGGATCGAGGGTCAGGTGCGGAACGAGCTTGGCGATCCGATGGAATCCGTGATGATCGATGCGCATCGGTTTGACACAAACGGGTCGACCATCTGGGGCGGCGGCGACGAAACGGACGGCGACGGCAACTACGGACTCGTCGTGCCGGCAGGCACGGGCTACTTCGTGCGCGCCTCCCGGCCGTGGTCCGTCAGCGAAGAAAACTGGTGGTATCCGGAGACCTTCTACAGCAACAAGTTTTCCGAACCCGCTTGCGATCACATCCAAGCTGATGCGGGCGCGACCGTGAGCAACGTCGATTTTCAGCTCGCGCTTGGATACCGGGTTGAGGGATTTGTCTACGATTCCGACGGCTTTTCTCCCGCCCCCAACGGTTTTGTGTTCAGCGAGGAGACATCCGGGCCCTTGCATCACTATGGCGCCACGCAGTGCGAGGGCGACGGATCCTACCGGGTCTGCCTGCCCAACCATCTGCCGCTGTATCTTTGCGGAACGGCCCAGGACCGGGTGATGGAGTATTACGACAACGTGTACAGCGCCGAGCAGGCAACGGCAATCCAACCCGCCGCCATGACGACAACGCGCGTCGATTTCGCGTTGTACTCCTGGACGGAGGACGACGATTCGGACGGCGTGCGCGACTACCAGGAGGATACACGGCCGGACGGGATCTACAATTCGAACGAGGACTGGGGATCGTTTACGAACTTCGACACCGAGGGCGACGACGTCGATGACGGCGCAGAATGGAACCTGAACACTTCGGCCAAGATGTCCGACACAGACGGCGACACCTTCAGCGACTACCAGGAAATCTACGTCACCGGCACTGACCCGACAGCGACGGCTGCGGGCTCGAACAGCTACCTCAACTGTCTGCAGACGACCCGTGTCGGCTCCAATGTCGTCCTGAGATGGTCCGCGATCGAATTCGTGGGCAATTACTACATCCAGCGGTCAACCAATCTGCTGAGCGGATTGTACTGGAGCGATCTCATGGGGCCGTTCACCGCGACGGGCGCCGTAATGACCGTCACCGACAGCAACGCACCGCCCAAATCGGCGTACCGGGTGCGGATCCCGTACACGGCGCCGTAGCAAGGCGTGGAGTGTTGGAGTGACGGAGTGATGGAGTACTGGTAGGATCGCGTTATGTCCAACACTCCAATACTCCAACACTCCAGCACTCCTTCGCCCCTCTCCCCCGGCCTTTACATCGTCGGCACGCCGATCGGAAATCTCGGCGACATCACGCTTCGCGCGATCGAGACGCTGAAGTCCGCGAACCTGATCGTCGCGGAGGACACGCGCCACACGCGGCACCTGCTGGACCGCTACGAGATCGGCACGCCGACGATGAGCTGCCACAAGTTCAACGAGGCGTCGCGCGTGGACCTCGTGCTCGGGAAGATCCGCGGCGGGCAGGCGGTCGCGCTCGTCACCGATTCCGGCATGCCCGCGATATCCGACCCCGGGTCCCGGGTCGTCGCCGCCTGCCACGCCGCCGGCCTGCCGGTCACGGTTGTCCCCGGCCCCTCCGCGGTTCCCTCGGCGCTCGCGCTGAGCGGCTTCGGCGGCGCCGGGTACCTGTTCGAAGGCTTCCTCTCCCACAAGTCCGCCGCCCGCGAGCGGCGTCTGGCCGAGTTGGCGGACTGCGAGGTGCCGGTGGTCCTTTTCGAGTCGCCGTACCGCCTGCTGAAGCTGATGGGCGAAATCGGGAAGATCCTCGGCGACCGGCCGGTGTTCGTCGCGCGCGAGATGACGAAGCATTTCGAGGAGCACCTGCACGGCACGGCGGCGGAGATCGCGGCGAAGTTCGGGGAGCGGACGGTGAAGGGCGAACTGGTCGTGGTGATCGCGCCGGGGCAGAGTCCAAAGTCTGAAGTCCAAGGTCCAAAGTCGGAGGACCCCTTTGGACTTTAGACCTCGGACTTTGGACTCTCTTGGACTTCCCCATTAACCGGGCCGCGGTTGACAGGTATAATGCCGGGTGTTAGCGTGAAGTGGCTGTGGAATTTCGCTTTTGGGTCAAACGAAGGACGTTGGTTTTCCAGGTGCTTATGCTGGCAGGCCTCATGTGCATGGCGGAACCGGTCGCAGCGGCGAACCCGGCGCGGAACCGGGTTCGAATCCTGCGCGTGGACCATGTCGTGGATGCCGGCGCGCCGGGCTGGGACACCAGCATGATGAACTCGCGCCTGCCCAAGTTCGCCGATTCGACCGCGTCGGCGCCGCGCGAGATTTTCACCGTGTGCTGGGAGCCCGAGGCGGTCGCCCCGGCCGGCACGCTCGTGACCTTCGAGTTCCTCCAGGAACATGCGTCGCAGGTCCGCTTCCTATCCGAGAAGTACGACTGGGTCGTGGACGGCGAGGAAAAGGCCGTTTTCCGGATCGACGTGGGCGGGACGAAGCCGAAGGGGAAAGTAACGGCATGGCGCGCGCGGGTGGTGTACCGCGGCCGGCTTTTGGCGGAGATAACTTCGGCAACGTGGAGATGACATCGTGCCAGCACCAGAACAACCGGTAGACAAGCTTCTCGTGGCCATCGGGGGCGACATGGCCTTCATCCGGGTACTCGGCCGCGGCTCGTTCAAGATCAGCACCGCGATGAAGGAGTTTTCGACTGCCGCGATCGACACCGGCTGCAAGCGGCTCGTGCTCGACATGGCCGAGTGCGTGGGCATGGACAGCACGTTCATGGGCGTGCTCGCGGGCCTCGCGTTCCGCCTCAAGCAGAAGGCGGAGGGCCGGATCACCATGGTCAACCTCTCGCTCCGCACCCGCGGCCTGCTCGCCACGCTCGGGCTCGACCAGGTCATCGAGCCGCACATGGCCGGCGCGACGCCCGAGAACCTTCAGCCCTATTTCCAGAGCGCCGGCGGCCGGATGACGGCCCTCGACACGCGCGAGAACAGCACGCGCGTGACGGCGGAGACGATGCTGGAGGCCCACGAGAACCTCGTGAAGCTCTCCCCTGAAAATCTTCCCAAGTTCAAGGACGTGCTCACCTTCCTCAGAGAGGACCTCAAGGCGACCCAGCAAGACGGCCAGAAATGAGCTCCCTCCTCCAGATGGGACTGCTGTTTCTGCTCTTCATGACCGCCGCCGTGGCCGGCATCGCCGCGCTCGTGTTCCTGTTCTTCCGCACCCGCCGGCTGAAGCAGCAGCGCGACCAGCTGCTCCAGGAGAAGGAAGTGATCTACGGCTTCGTCCACGACGTGGCCGAGGTCTTCGCCGACGCGGCCAACGTGGAGCTCGACCTGATGCTGAAGCGCGTGCTGTTCTACGCCCTGCGCACCACCAGGGCGGGCGCGGGCGCGATCTACCTGTTCGAACCCGACGGAGAAATGCTCCGCGCGCGCGCGATCAACGGCATCTTCCCCCCACTTCTCGGCGGGGTGGACACCGGCCTCGAACGCGCGATGAGCAAGTCCCAGCACGTCCAGCAGATGGTCGCGACCCGGCTGATCCACAAGGGCGAGGGCCTCGTGGGAACCGTCGCCGACTTCGGCGCGCCCGTCCTCATCGAGGATGCCGAGACCGACCCGCGCGTGCCCCGCTACGAACTGGATTTTCTCAGGATCCATTCCCTCCTGATGGTGCCGATGCGGTTCCACCAGAAGATCATGGGCGTGCTCGCGGTGGTCAACCGTGTGGACGGCAACCCGTTCATCCAGGCCGACATCAACCTGCTCCAGTCGCTCGCCGACCAGGCCTCCGTCTCCGTCCACTACGCCGGCCTGCGCGAGTCGCTGGACCAGAAGCAGAGGATGGACGCCGACCTCAGCATCGCGCGCCGGATCCAGACGGCGCTGCTCCCGAAGACGCTCCCGCGCGTCGAGGGCGTCGAGCTCGCCGCGTTCAACTATCCCGCGCTGGAGATCGGCGGCGACTACTACGACTTCGTGCAGGTCGACGACTCGCACCTCGGCATCGCCATCGCGGACGTCTCCGGCAAGGGCATCGGCGGAGCGATCATGATGTCCGTCTGCCGCAGCGTCCTGCGCGCGCACGCGCCCCGGCACCCGGACCCGGCGGACGTGCTGCGGCTGATCAACCAGGTGCTGAGCCAGGACGTGCAGGAGGACATGTTCGTCAGCATGCTCTACATGGTCCTCAACACGGCCACGCGCGAACTCACCGTCGCCCGCGCCGGCCACGAGCGCCCGATCCTCTGCTCCGGCGACAAGACCGGCTTCACCATCATCGACTCCCCCGGCATCGCCGTCGGCATCTCCGACCCGGAGACGTTCGACCGCGTGCTCAAGCCGGTCACGATCTCGCTGAAGCCCGGCGACGTGATCGTCGCGTACACGGACGGCGTCACCGAGGGCATGAACGAGCGCGACGAGGAATGGGGCGTGGACAATTTCCTCGATTCCATCCGCACCGCGGCGGACGAAGGCGCGCACAGCGTGCTGAACAACGTCCGCCAGCGCCTCGAGCGCTTCGTCGGCGACCGGCCCCAGTACGACGATATGACCCTGCTGGCGATCCGGGCGACGAGGTAGGTCATCCCCGGCGAGTTCGGCGTACGCGCCCCGCCTGCATCTGCGATTGACGAACCCTGCCGGCTGAGTATTGTCTGTGGGTTTGTTGTCCATGAAAGACGGGCCGTATTATGAAGGATCATCACAACGCAAAGCATGCGGCGGATCATAAGCCGCACGAGAAGAAGCCGGACGAGGGAAAGGCCGAGGCGAAACCCGCCGCGGCGGCGCCCTCCGAAGTCGAACAGCTGAAGGACCGCATCCTCCGGCTCCAGGCGGACTATGACAACTTCAGGAAGCGGACTCTTCGGGACCAGTCCGAGATGGCCGCGCGCGCGAACGCCGACCTGATCCTGCAGATCCTGCCGATCATGGACCACTTCGAGCGCGGACTTCGCGACGCGCGCGCCCACAAGGCCGACAAGGCGGTGGTCGACGGCTTCCAACTCGTTTATGACCAGTTCATGGGCGCCCTGCAGAAGGCCGGGCTGACTCCCATCGACGCCGAGGGTCAAGTGTTCGATCCGCACCTTCACGAGGCGATCACGCACGTGGCGTCGGACGAGCACCCGGCCGACGTGGTGGTGACGGAAACCCGCCGCGGTTATCTTCTCGGCGAGAAACTCCTGCGCGCCTCCCAGGTGATCGTCAGCAGCGGGCCCGCCGCTCCCCCGCCGCCGTCCGCCGTCGAAACACAGCCGGGCGACAGCGGCGAGAAAGCACCGTAATGGCGCCCTCCAAAAGAGATTGCTACGAGGTGCTCGGTGTCTCCCGCGATGCGTCAGAAGACGATTTGAAGAAGGCGTACCGGAAGCTTGCGCTCCAGTACCATCCCGACAAGAACCCCGGCAGCGTGGAGGCGGAGGAGAAGTTCAAGGAAATCTCCGAGGCCTACGAGATCCTGAGCGACCCGCAGAAGAAGGCGATGTACGACCAGTACGGCCACCAAGCGTTCCGCCCCGGCGCGGGCGGGGGCGGTTTCGGCGGCGGCTTCGGGGGCATCGATCTCGAAGAAGCCCTCCGAACCTTCATGGGCGCGTTCGGCGGCGGCGGAAGCATCTTCGACAACTTTTTCGGCGGCGGCCAGGAGGCGCGCGATTCCTCCACGCGCGGCGCGGATCTTCGGTTCGACCTCGAGATCGAGTTCGAGGAGGCGGTGTTCGGCTCCCAGCGCGACGTCACGATGCCGATCATGGACGAGTGCGCCGCATGCAAGGGGACCGGCGCCGAGCCGGGCAGCAAGAAGGAAACCTGCCGCCGCTGCGGCGGCCGCGGCATGATGATCAGCTCGAACGGATTTTTCCAGGTCCGGCAGACGTGTCCGTCGTGCGGCGGCACCGGCGAGACGATCGCCAACCCCTGCCGCGCCTGCCGCGGCGAAGGCCGCGTGCGGGGCAAGCGGACCCTGGCGCTGAAGATTCCGGCCGGCGTCGAAACCGGCTCGCGCCTGCGGCTGGCCGGCAAGGGCGAAGGCGGCTCGCGCGGCGGGCCCGCGGGCGACCTGTACGTGGTGCTGCACGTGAAGCCCCACCCGCTGTTCCAGCGCAAGGACGAGGACATTTTGATCGAGATGCCCGTTCAGTTTCACGTCGCCGCGCTCGGCGGCGAGGTGGAGGTCCCGACCATCCACGGCTACACCACGCTGAAGATTCCGCCCGGCACCGAGAGCGGC
>CAYQYB010000119.1:0-7991 GCA_964421535.1 uncultured Verrucomicrobiota bacterium
AAACCGATCAGAGAGATCGTATCGTACGGCTGGGTCAGGACCTTGAAGAACAGCAGGACGTCGATCGCTTCCGGCCGCGCGAACAAGCCCTTCCCGCGGCCGCACACCCGGTACGGGATGTTCTGGACGCGCAGGATATGCTCGAGCGCCTGCTGGTTCGTGGTCCTGCGCAGAAGGACCAGGATGTCCGAATAGCGGAACGTGTTTGCCGCGGTCGCCGGTTCGAATCGGCCGGTGTCGTCCGAGTAGCGGTACGCGGTCTGCCACGGCTTCGGCCCGTCGACCAGCAGTTTGATCCGTTGGGCGATCGCGGTCATCTCCTGCTTGACCCGCTCCTCGATCCCTGGGATCTCCTCTGAACTCTGATCTCTGACCTCTGACGTCTGATCTCCTTCCCACGGCGCGAGCAGGAATTCCACGCACGCCTTCTCCTTCGGTAGGACCGCGTTTTTCTCCTTCGCGGGGACGAGCATCTCGTCGTCGGTGTAGTCCTTGCCGTAGATCTGGGCGAAGAGGGCGTTGACGAAGTCGAGAATCGAATCCTTGCTGCGATAGCTCGCGCGGAGGGCGACCTTGCGGTGGGGGGACGCCGCGGAAATTTCGCGCTCGAGGTCCGGCATGACCTTCGGGTCGGCGTTGCGCCACGCGTAGATGGATTGCTTCGTGTCGCCGCAGATCACGAGGCGGACGCTTTTCGGGTCCCACAGCCGCTCGACGATCCTGCACTGCACGCGCGACGTGTCCTGCACCTCGTCCACGACGATGTAGTCGAACGGACTGGCCTCCGGCGCGCGCGCCTTCAGCATATCGCTCGTACGGGTCAGGAGGTCGTCGAACGTCAGGACGCCGAGTTCCTGCTTCCGCGCCGCGTACCGGCGCGCGACCGCGCCGGCATACCGGGCGAACGCGCGGATCGCCGGGAAGTGCCGGCGGTAGCGGGCGACGGTCTGGACCTCGCCGATGAGCTCCTTGAGGCGGTTCGAGATCTCCGTCAGGTCCGTGCCGCGAAAGCTGGGAGCGCCGTCGGCCGTGAGCGCGTCCGCGAACGCCTCGAGCTCCACGGATTTTCCAAGGGTTGGAAAATTCCGGAGCGTTTTTTCCAAGCATTGGAAAACTTCGGACGCCCGGCCCGGAAGGCCGTCCTTGCGGGACGCGCGGACGCTTTTCAGGGAGTCGAGGACGGCGACGAAGTCGCTGCGAGCTACCGAAGTTTCCGGCGCGGGCAGCATGTCCTCCGCTTTGTCGAGCGCGAGGCCCTTTCCGGCCGCCTGCCGGATGAGCGTCTTCACGATATCCGTCACCGCGCCGCCGTACTCGCCGCCGAGGACGCGCACGCTCGTGCAGAACGCCTCGAAATCCGGGTCGTGGGGCGGGATATCCGAGTTCTCCGGCCGCGGCTCGCGGTTGAGGCGCGCGAGCAGTTCGGCCTGGGCGCAGTCGTCGAGCAGGGCATCCGCCTCCTCCTGGTCGAGGACGGAGAAGCCGGGCGGGAGGCCCGCGTCGAGCGCGCGTTCGCGGAGGAACGACGCGCAGAATGAGTGGATCGTGCAGATGGGCGCGGCGGGCAGCTGGCGCAGCACGCGGACGATCTTCTCGATCTCCTCGCCGTCGCCGGCGACCTCCGCCTCGTGCCGGGCCTTCAGGATGAGCTCCGTCACGCGCGTGCGAAGCTCGGCCGCGGCGTTTTCGGTGAACGTCATCAGCAGGATACGGCGCGAATCGAGCGGTCCGGCGGAGCCGGGCTCGTGGAGCAGAACGGCCTTGCCGTCCGCGGTCCGGGTCTCGAAGCGGCGCCCGAGCACGAGGGCGGCGTATAGGTTGGTGACCTGGTACGTCTTTCCCGTGCCGGCGGATGCATGGAAGATGACGTTCATAACTTGAAACTTGAAACTTGAAACTTGGAACGCATCAGTCGTTCTCCTTGGCAGCAGTGAGTGCGTTCACGTCCACGCGGCAGATGCGGTTGAAATCGCAGTAGGTGCAGTCGAGGGGGTCGACGGAGAAATCGGCGCTGCTGATCTTCGCGATGTTCGCGGCCAGGCGGCCGGTGAAGGCCTCCATGATCGGCGGCCCTTCCTCGGAGGCGAGGCCGAGGCGAATGCGCCGGTTCGTGAACTGCCGGCGCATGTTGTCGTAGCTGCGGTCCTGGATGTGATAGACCGCCTCGGTCATTTCGTTCAGGCCCGGCTCGTTGTGCCGGCCGAAGAGAAACTGCTGGGCGACAAACGCGTAGATGGGGAGCTGGCAGTTCAGGTTTTCCGCGATCTCCTCGGTGTACTCGTCTTCGCTGAGGCTGCCGCGGCTGGTTCCCTTGTAGTCGATGACGAGAAGCTTCGAGAGCGCGCCGTGGTCGTCGAAGATGAGATCGACGCGGTCGATCTGGCCGTGGAACGCGAGAGGGCTTCCGGCGGCCTGCAGGACGAGGGCGGGGGCATCGGGTTCTTCGCGGTCGAACTGGCGGCCGAAGCGAAGCTCGAAGAGGGCGGGGAAACGTTTTTCGCCGGCGGCGAATTCCGCGTCGAGCAGAACGTAGTTGCGGACAATGCGGCGGATCTTGGGTTTTTCGGTCTCCCAGATGCCGGGGTCGCCGAGGCGCACCGTTTCGCCGGACTCCTCGGCCTGCCTGAAGCACAAATCGGCCACCGCCTCGGCGAAGTCGCCGTACTGAACTGCGTCTGCGGCATTGAATGACACGAGGGGGATGGAAGACCCACCCCGGCCGTTGGCCACCCCTCCCGTGGAGGGGAACGGACCGGATATCCCCTCCTTCGGAGGGGTGCCCGAAGGGCGGGGTGGGTTGAGGACCCAACGGCCTTTCGCGTCCTGCACCGCCCACGCGCGCGGCTTGCAGAGCGCGGCAAACCGCCGGGCGATGGAGGCGTCGAGGCCGTTCGTCGCGCCGGCGAGGGAACTGTAGGTCATCCGGAGGATCTCGTGGATGATCCGGCCGCGGTCCATGACGTCGGGCGTTTCCTCCTGGACGCGGAGCGCGCCGATGTGGGCCATCTGGGCGAGCAGGAACCGGTAGCGGCAGCGGGCCAGCACCTCCATCGCGGTCGGGCTGAACTCGTCGTGCTTCTTCATCCACTGCTGGGCCAGTGCGCGGGAAAATTCGCCGGCGAGCTTGCCGCAGTAGGGCTCCGCTTCCAACCGTTGGTCCGAAGGCGTGTTGAAGAACCGTTCGCGGGACTGTTCGATCCGCAGATTGTCGGCAATCGCTCGCGCGACTTCGGCGTTGGGCGTTCGGCGTTCGGCGCTCAGCGTTCGAAGTTCGGATTCCGGCGCGTGGGTGATGCGCTGGCGCGCTTCGTCGGCCGCGCGGCACAGGGGCAGGGGCACGGTCGCGAGATACGATTCGCCGGGCATCGGAGTCCGCTGGTAGGCGGGGAGGGCTTCCTGCTTCTTCACGTGCCGCGAGAAGTGGGAACCGTGCCCGAGTATTTCCATGCGCCAGCGGTCATACTCGTTCAGGGCGATCGCGGGGTCTGCCGGCCAGCCTGCGAGGTTCCACACGCTGCGGAAGAAATCGCCGGCAATCAGGTCGCGCCCGTCCGTATCGCTGGCCATGTGCGAGAGCACGAGACGGCTTCGGGCCGCGCCGAGCGCGATCAGAAAGAGCGTGCTTTCCTGGATGCTGCGCACGGCGGACTCCGGGAGCGCCCACATCGGCAGGTGAATGCCCTGTTTCTCCATGTTCCGCCGGATCTCCTGCCGCTCCGCGTCGCTGAACAGCGAATCCTGCCGAGGCACGGAAGGAAATACGCCCTCGTTCAGGCCGGCGATGAGGACGACATCGAAGCGGAGGCCGGCCGCGTCGAACGGGTTCAGCACCCAGACGCCGTTCTCGTCCATGTGCCCGGGCGCGACGGTTGCGTTGTCGAGGGATTTCTGAAGCAGATCGAGGAGTTCCGCGTAGCCGCGGGCTGTTGAATCGTCCGCTGTGGCTGCGGCGATTTCGCGGAGCGTGTCTTCCATCGCCTCGAGCGCGCGGAGGTTTCCGGCGTGGGCGGGAGAGGGTTCGGTGCGAGCGGGGTCGGCGCGGAAATCGGCGATGAGGGCAAGCGCGTTGCGCGCGTGGTCGGCGAGCGTCGCGGAGCCAGCGAGCGAGCGCAGCCGCTTGAGGCCTGCGGAGATCGCCCGGAGGACCGCCGGGAAACGGGCGGGCGGGATTCGCGATTCGCCGGCCCGGGAATAGCGTTCGAGGCAGCTCGCGACGTTCTCTGCCGAAATGCGCGGCGCCGTTCCGGAGGCCGCGATTTCGAATGCGGCCTGGCGGCGCTCCTCGTCGCTCGCGAACCCGTTCCATTTCAGGACCGGGGATTGGAGAAGCGCGCAGAAGCGGTCTCGCTCCATCCCGAGTGGAAACGAAAGCAGGGAGAGGATGTTTTTTACAAGCGGCAGGGACGAGGCGGGAAGGCCGCGCCGGAAGAAGCAGGGAATCCCGAAGCGTTCGAACACGTGGGTGATGGCGTCGGCGTAATCGCCGACGTTGCGCACGACCAAGGCGATCCGCTCCGGGGCGACGTGCCGGTGGTCGATCTCCCAGCGGATACGGCGCGCGAGGTCCTCGATCTCGCCGTACTGGCCGACCGAGCGCGAGAAGTCGAGCCGCTCGCGGCTTTCCACGGCAAGGTTCGGGTCGGTTACCTCGAGCGCGTCGCTGAGGTCCTCGGCCCAGCCGGTCCACTCGTTGCCGGCGCCCATCATGACATCGGATCGGATCCGCGAGGCCAGTCGGTCCTGCATTTTGTCCGCGTGCGCGGGCGGAAGCGCCAGAGCGATCCTGACCCTTGCGTCGCCCAGCCGTGTCTTGAGCGCGGCGACGAGTTGTTCCTCGAAGGGGTTGAGCCAGCGGATGGAGCGGAAGATCAGCGCGCCCTGGAGGTGCTGCAGGAGGTGCGGCCAGCGGGTGGAGTCGCCCTTCAGCAGTCGGAGAACGGCGGCGTTGATGTCGCGCGTGTCGGTGACGCCGGCCTCCCGGCCAAGGCGTCGGTAGTGGCCGTAGAGCAGACCCAGCTGCCGGAGTTTTCCCTCCGCGGGTTTCCGGGCCAGGAGCCATGTGTGGATCGCTTCGGCGTCGTCGCCGAATGGGGAGAGGGTTTCGACCAGCGTATCCAGCGTGTCGGCGAGGGCGGACGCGGAGAGCGATCCGAGGTGCCCGCCGCCGGCGAATTCGGCGCGGGCCGCTTCGGCCGCGCGCCGGACGATGATGCTTCGGCGGACGTCGGAGAGCGGGTCGCCGCGGAGCAGGCCGGCCTGGCGGGCGGACTGGACGCACATCTCGCGCAGGCGCGTCATCGTGAGCAGGCGCGACGCATCCACGAAGGAGTTCGCGAGAACTTCGCGGCGGACGAACTGTCGGCGCGCGAGCTCGGTCACGAATACGGTGAGGTCGGCGCGGTTCATGCGGAGATCAGAGCCCTCTCACGCAGCGGAAGCCGATGTGTCCCGCGCCGTCTGAAGGAACAGCCTCCGTGCGGTAGGCGCATCTCAACGCTCCCGCAACGTTGTTCCAGTTGCAGCCGCGGGTGACGCGTTTGATCCCGCCGGTCGGCCCCGTCGGGTCCGCAGGCCAAGCGTTCGTGGGGAATGTCGAGTAGTAATTGGTGCTGTACCAATCCCAGCACCATTCGGACACGTTGCCGGCCATGTCGTAGAGGCCGTAGCCGTTGGTCATGTCCGAGCCTTGGACGATTCCGCCGATGACCTGGGCGGAGTTGTAGTAGCCGACGGGAGTTGTTTCGGTGTCGGACGGGCTTGGAGTCTCGTACGCGTCGCTGCTGCTCCTGTAATTCGCCTTTGTGCCGTCGATGTCGCCGGCGAAACTGCTGTTCGTGCTGGGCCAGGGGAAGTGGTTGCCGACGAGGCCGCCGCGGGCGGCTCTTTCCCATTCCGCCTCGGTCGGGAGCCGGTAGCCGTTCGCTTCCCACAGAACGAAGGTCGCGTCGAGGCTGTTCGTGCCCGTTCGGTAGAGATTGGTTCTGGCTGCGTCGGTGAAGTACACGGGCGCGAGCCCGTCCCTCTGGGACCGGGCATTGCACCATTTGACGCAATCGTACCATGTCAGCGTCTGCGCCGGATGATCGCCGGCTGTCGCGACGCCGGCAGCGAGGTCGGTGTAGCCGTTGGTGGCGCCCCAGCTGCGGACGGCATCCCAGAAATCCTTGCGGACCTCGCACTTATCCATGTAGACGGCGCTGACGGGGACTTCGTGAAGCGGCGATTCGGTCGGGCGGGGCAGGAGCGGGTCGGCGTTGCCCATGCGGAATTTGCCGGCGGGGATCAGCCGGTACGAGGCGGGCGCGGGGCGCGGGGTAGTCGGGATGGGCAGAACCGCGTTCATCGTCGCGGCCGTCACGGTTCCGTATTCGATCGACTCGCCGGCGCCCGCCGCGAAACCCGCGAGGCTGAATGCCCACTCGATGCTGTACGCGCTTCCGACTCCGGCGTTGGTCCACGCCAGCGCGCCCGGGGCCGTGCCGGGCGCGATCGCGGAGTTGGTGCCCGCAACGATGCGGTAGAAAACCGCCGTTTGCGCATGGGCGCCGCTGGAGAAAACGAAACAAGATGATATGGTAACAAGAAGGCGGAATCGCATGTCCATTCTCCTGCGGTGGACGCGATTTCGGAATCGCGCCAACGAACCCGATGACCGTGCACACGATACTGAAACGGCGGCCGCGCGAAAAGCTGCAAAACGGCAAAAAGCGGAACCCGGCGGCGCGAAGAATTTGTTTTCATTGCGGTGAAGCGAAGTTATAGTCAGCATGGAAACCTAACGAGGACACTACAAGAAATGATCAAAGCGAAAGTGGTTGGCGCGGGCGGTTACGGCGGCGTGGGTATCACGGAGCTCCTGCTCCGGCATCCGGAGGCGCGCATCGCGTGCCTGGTGGATGTGACGGACGTGGGCACTCCCATGAGCGGGCTGTACCCGCACCTGACGGGGTTCTGCGACATGAAGATCGTGGCCCCGGACAGCCCGGAGGCCCAGGCGCCGGCGGACGTCGTGTTTTTCTCCACGCCCGACGGCGTGGGCCAGCAGTTCGCGCGGGCGGAGCTGGACAAGGGCACGAAGGTCATCGACTACAGCGGCGATTTCCGGTTCAACGACCCGGACGAATACGCGGAATACGCGCGGCGGATCGGGCGGGACCCCCAGCACAAGTCGCCCGACCTCTTGAAGGAGTCGGTGTACGGCGTGACCGAGCTGCATCGGAAAGATCTGACGAAGAAGACGCGGCTGGTCGGCAACCCGGGCTGTTTTGCGGTCAGCTGCCTGCTCGGGCTTTCGCCGGCGATGAAGTTCAAGCTGGTGGATCCCGCCAGCCTGATCTGCGACTGCAAGACCGGCGTTTCGGGGGCGGGCAAGAAGCCGAGCCCCGTGTTCCACTATCCCTCGCGCTACGACCAGATGAACGTGTACAAGCTGGCCGGGCACCAGCACGTCATGGAGGTGGAGCGGGAGCTCGGGCTGACCGCCGGCCAGAAGATCAACGTCACGTTCACGGCGCAGGTGGTGCCCACGTGCCGCGGTATCATGTCGTGCCTGTACGGGACGCTGGTCCCCGGGATCACGATCGAGAACGTGATGGAGGCGTACAAGGCCTTCCACAAGGAGAACACGTTTGTCCGGATATTCGACCGCAGCGCGGCCATCGGCACGATGCACGTGCGCGGCACGAATTACTGCAACCTCATCGTGGATGTGGATGCGAGGACCAACCGCCTGCGGGTTGTGTCGCACATCGACAACCTGATGAAGGGGCAGGCAGGCAGCGCCCTGCAGAACATGAACATGCTGTTTGGTTTCCCCGAGACAGCCGGCCTTGACCGACCGGGGCAGTATCCGTAACGGTTGTGGAATCCATGACTTGGACCTTGAGACATCCCGGTTTCCGCCTGCTTCTCTGCGGCGGGTCGCTGATTGTCCTTCTGGGCGCGGCTTCCTGCGGCAAGAAGGATGGGGGGGCTGCGGCGGAACCCGCGGC
>CAYQYB010000120.1:0-7936 GCA_964421535.1 uncultured Verrucomicrobiota bacterium
GGCGCATCGCTTCTGAGTACGCCCGTTCGATTTCGGCGGGCGTCGCCGCGGATCAGGCCTATGTCGTCGGGATGTTCGACGCGGCGAAGACGGCGTACGAGTCGGAGATCTGGATCGACGCGGACGAGGCGCGCGCGGTGTTCAAGCGGGACTTCTACGGGTCCGTGCTCCTCCGCGCGGCCGGCCCGGCCGCGGCCGCCTCGCTGATCAAGCGCATCGAGGGCGACCGCATCCTGACCGTGCGCGTGCTGCCCGAGACCGAGTATTACCGCGAGCAGACGAAGATGGCCGGCCCGATCCAGTTCCTCGGCGGGTTCCTCGCCATCATCATGAGCATCGGCGCGGCGTTCTCCGCGATGAACACGATGTACGCGGCGATCGGCTCGCGGACCCGCGAGATCGGGACGCTGCGCGTTCTCGGCTTCAAGCGCCGCGAGATCTACGCCTCCTTCCTGATCGAGTCGATCGCGCTGGCCCTGATCGGCGGGTTTCTCGGCTGTCTGCTCTCCCTGCCGCTGAACGGCATCGCCACGGGGACGATCGGCTGGAACACGTTCGCGGAGATCGCGTTCGAGTTCCGGATCACCGGCGAACTGCTGATGCGGGGAATGCTTTTCGCGCTCGTGATGGGAATCCTCGGGGGACTCCTCCCGGCGCGGACGGCCGCGCGGAAACCCGTGCTGGATGCTTTGAGAGCCGCATGATAATAACGAAGAGGAAGTAAGTTCATGAATCCAACCCACCAGGAAACCTTGTCCAAACTGGCGATCGACCCGAACCGGAAGAGCCGCCGCCGTATCGGCCCCGTCGTGGCGCTCGTGCTGGTTGCCGCCGCGATCGGCGCCGGCCTGCTGATTTTCACGGCGACCGGGAAAGCCGACCGCAAGCCGATCCCCTCGCCCACGTCGACCGCGTCCGCCGGCGAGATCGATGCGCCGGCCGCCCAGCCGGCGCCCGGCGACGTCGCGCTGACCGTCAGCGGCTACGTCATCCCGCGCGAGCGCATTGAGATCAGCCCGAAGTTCCAGGGCACGGTCAAGTGGATCGGGGTGAAGAAGGGCGACATCGTGAAGAAAGGCGACGTGCTCGTGCAGCTCGAGGACGCGGAGCAGCAGGCCCGGGTCCTGGAGGCGCAGGGCCAGCTGCAGCTCGCGAAGGCCACGCTGACCAACGCGTGGATCCAGCTCGCGCGGCAGACGCTTCTCTCGGAGCGCAACCTCGATAGCGTGCGCGCCCTCGACGACGCGCGCCGCGACCGCGACGTAGCCGCCGCGCAGGTCGTCATTGCGCAGGGACAGCTCGACCTCGCGCAGACCTACCTCGACTGGTGCACGATCCGCGCGCCGATCGACGGGACGATTCTCGAGAAACTGGTGAACCCCAACGAGCTCGTCACTCCGCAGAGCTACGGCGGCAGCGGACCCAGCACGGCGTTCCTCGCGATGGCCGACCTGAACGACCTCCAGGTCGAGGTCGACCTGAGCGAGGAAGACACGCCGAAGGTGCGGCTGAACCAGCCCTGCCGCATCAGCCCCGAGGCGTACCCGGACAAGGTCTACAACGGCCACGTCGCGGAGATCGCGCCCGAGGCGAACCGCTCGAAGGGCACCCTGCAGGTCAAGGTGCAGGTGGAAAACCCCGATCCGTTCCTGACGCCCGAGCTAAGCGCCAAGGTGGACTTCCTGAAGAATTAGCGCGGTCGGATGACCGCAGGCCGGAAAATCGCTCTTCGATCCGCCCTTGCCGTATCTTCCCGAACACTCGTCGTGTATAGTAGTATTTCATTCAGAGGTAATAACCGGGTTGTGTGCGGGCCGATGGCTCGGCCCAAGCGAAGAAAGATGCCCTGTTTATGCCGTCTCGTCTTTTCGAGCAGTATTTGATCGAGAAGGGATACGTTACGAGGGAGATGACACGGCAAGCCGTCGGAACGGTGACCACCGTTGACCAGCACCTGTTTGCCGTCGCCCTCTCGCAAGGTTGCCTGAGCGAGGAACAGTTGTCACAGATAGACGCCACCGGCAGGGACAACGACTCTTCGCCGCTGGAACAAGCCATTCGCGCGGGAATGCTGAACGCGGACCAGATCGAAAGGTTGAGAAGAATCCCGCCGCAGCCCGGCGTATCCCTTGGCGAGGCTCTGATCAAGAAGGGGTTCATGACCCCGGCCCAGTTCAGCCGGGCCTGTGCGGAATTCCGCCGGGAGCACCCTCAGCAACCCCGCATCCGGTGTAGCCTTCCTGCGAACACGGCCCCGTCACATCGGAACCTGGTAAACGCCTTCTTCGAAGCCTTCGTGGAGGTATTTGTTCACTACAGCAAGCACAACCTTCGTGTGGCCTCGACCTCCACTGAGCTTCCAACGTTTGACCATACCCACATGTGGACCTTCCTTCAGAAGGTCTACACGGACGGATACTTCCACCTGATATTGACCATTCCGGAGCCCATCATGAAGAGCCTCGGCGCGGAAATACTCCGCTGCGAGGTGACGCACGTGGACAATGTCGTCATTGACGCCGTTTCGAAGATGACGAACGCTTTCGTGGAACGATCGTGCGAAAAACTTAACAGCGCCGGCATCAGTTCAAGCACGACGCCGCCTTCGGTAACCCACGGCGTCCGGACCTATCCGGCACGGCCCGTCAAGGTCGTAACCTTGAACATGGAAACCATGAAGGATTCTCTGACGCTCACTTTCGCGTTCACCGACCCGGGTTTGCCCACATGTTCTGCGGGCCATCGCGAGCCCGCTCTGCAATAAGGCGGGGGCCCAGCCCTGTCTTCCGGAATTCCGGCCCTACTCCCCGATCAGCGTCTCGCCGAGGGCGACGGTGACGGTGTCCGCCATTTCGCGGAAGGAGAACGGCTTCTGAAGGAAGAAGGTCTTCCTGAGCTTGAGGGCCTTCCGGATGTCGGGCTGGCTGGACGAGAACCCGGAAACGAGAATGACCGGGATTTTCGAGCCCTCGTTTCTCAGCCATTCGCACAGCTGAAGGCCGTTGTACTCCGGCATGCTGAAGTCCATCAGGATCAGGTCGGGCTTCGTGCCGCCCTTGCGCCACTTGTCCTGGAACTCGCGGCCGCCGGCCATTTCCTCGACCGCGTGCCCCTCGTCGGACAGAACCTGCCGGCACATTTCGCGGAAGATCGCGTCGTCATCCACGACCCAGATCCGGCTCGGCGCCAGGCGATGCTTGATCCGCTTCTCCTCGCGGACCTTCTCCCCGCCGGACACCGTCGGCAGAAGAACCTGCACGCGCGTCATCGCCCCGGGCTCTGACGACACAAGCACCGTGCCGTCGAGCCGGCCGACCATCCCGTAGACGCTGGAAAGCTTGAAGCCGATCCGGTCGCCCGCGTGAACGTCCAGCTTGCCCTTGCCGGTCGCGTCCGACCGCACCCCGGCGGGCAGCACGCCGCTGCTGTCCGCGACCTCCAGCCGGAAGAACTCCTGCCGGCCGGTATCCGTCGCCATGTGGGTGTTCGTGGTGGACACGGTCAGCGCGCCGCCGGACGGCATGCTGTCGATGGCGTTCGTCAGCAGGTTGAACACGATCTGGCGGATCGAGCTCGGGGGCGCGAGCACGGTGGACGCCTTCGCGTCCATGTGCGTCTGCACGCGCACGCTGGTTCCCGTCTTGGACTCCAGCAGGGAGAGGACGTTGTTGACCGTCTCGTGGACGTCGCACGGGGTCTCTTCCTCGACCTCGCTGCCGAGGAACGCGAGGATCTCCTCCGTCAGGCGCCGCCCGCGCTGGGCCGCCTCGGTGATCTTGTGAAGCGCGTCGGCCGCCTCGTCCGAAACGTGCTCGCGGTTGAGCACGAACGACGAGTAGCCGAGGATCACGGAGAGCAGGTTGTTGAAATGGTGCGCGACGCCGCCCGACAGCGTGCCGACGGAATGCGTGCGCTCGGACTGGACCAGCTGCTGGGTCAGGTCGATGGAATGAAGATGATTCGCGATGGCCTGCTCGAGCGCGCCGCGGAAGCGCCCGCAGAACGCGACCGTGCGGTCGACCTGCTTCTTCGACAGGACGGGGACGGCCTTCGCCAACTCCTCGGCCTCGGGCCGCGAAACCCCGGCGAGGCGCGCAACTTCCGCGATCTCCTGCGCCGAGAACGGCTGCTCGCGGAACTTGCCGGACCACAGGCAGTGCACGACCTGGCCGCGCACCTTGACGGGCAAAACGGCCTCGACGAATCCCAGCGGACCGCGATGAACCTGGTCCTTGCCGGTGTCGGCGACCTGCTTGAGAACCTCGACGTCCGAGGCCAGGAACAGCTTCTGGCCTTCCTCGGATTTGCGGATCGCCGCGAGGATCTTGCCGGAATCGGGATAGAGCCCCTCCTCGCCCCAAGGCAGGTCCACGCCGCCGAACAACTCCTTCATGGCCGCCAGGTCAACCCGCTTGAGAAAGTCGGGCTGGTGAGCCGCCGCCGCGAGGTCGAAGAACCTCAGCGACCCAAGCAGATGCTCCTTGGCCGCCGCCAGCTCCCGGATCGTCTGTTCCCGTTTTGCCATTCGCATCCCCTATTCGGTCGTGTCCGCGTCGTCCCAGTATATGCGGTTCAGTATGTTCGTCCCGCCGTCGTTTCCGCCCGCGATCAGGATGAACCGGATCGCCGTGGTGCCCGCCGGCGTAACGCCCTTCATCGAATCGCTCACCCACCGCCCCTTCGTGTCGGCCTTCCGGTGCTCGCCTTCCATCACGCCCAGCTGGGTGTCGTTTCCATCATAGAACTCCACCTTCATGAACGTCGAGCAGTTATCCGGCAGATCGCCGCCGTCGATGAAGTAGTACGCCTCCCATGAGAAGGGCTTCTTCTCCTCCCACGGGATCTGCTGCCAGACGCCGTTCCACGAGGCCGGTGGCACGTTGATCAGGAGGACGCGGTCGCCCGTGAGCGCCCGCTGCACGTAATCGCCCTGCCCGGCATTGACCTGGTAGGCCTCGCCCCAGACGTCGCCGAACTCGCCCCAGACGTTCATGTTGGCGCGCGCGCCGAAGTCCGTTTCGAAGCTGGCGTTCTCCAGCTTGCCGCCGAACGCGGATGGGATTGCGGCCACAAGCAGCACGCCAACCACCAGGGCCAGAAAGCGATTCATGGTTCGAGCCTCCTCGGCGAATGCAAAACGACGCCCCATTTATACCCAAACGGCCCGTCTTTGTTGAAACAAATCACAACAAAGCGCCGCTAAAACTCCGCGACCTCTTTCACTCTCTTCTGAACGTGGAAATCCACGACCTGCGCGCGGAACGCGGGATCGCACTTCAGGCGCGACGCCCGGTCCAGCAGCTTCATCGGAATCTCGTTGGTCTGCCCGCCGGAAACCACGACCACGGCGTCGGGCTTCAGCCCCGCGAGCGTGCCGCGATGGACCTGGCCGTTGATTCGACGAAGGACGACCGCGTTGCCCGGCGCGTACACGGGATAAGTAGTGGCCAGCTGCCGGTTCAGCGCCGCGCGGTAATCCGCCTCGATCTTCTTCATCTCCTCGGGGCTTCTTTTCGTTGCGGACTCGGCAACGGCCGGCGGCGCGGCGGTTTGAACGCCGGCCACCGGCTGAACCGCGGCGGCTGTCTCGCCCGTCGCGGCCGCCGTCACCGTCGCCGTCGCCGCCGCAACGACCGGCTCCTGGGAGACGGTCACGGCCGAAGGCGAAACCGCCTCGGGTTTGCCCTTCAACAGAACCGATTTGGCCAAGCCTGCGAGAATAATCAGCCCGACGCCCCAAAGCACCCATTGCAGCATGCGCGGCTTCTGGGGGTTGACGATGTACGGCGAACCGGTCCTCGCGTCGAATCCGCAGTGGATACAGATGACGGCGTCCGTGGCCATCGCCGCCCCGCACGAGAGGCAGCGCTTGCTGCCGGTCACCGTGCTGTCCTGCCTCATCTGGAGCTTGGCGGCCCCTTCGGGGCGCGCGCCGGAAGCCATGACGAGGACCTGCTTCCCGCACTGGGGACAGGCTGTGCTTCCGCCGGCCTTGTCGCCGGGAGTCGAAAAAACGTGGCCGCAATGGCTGCAGTTGACCGAAATGTCCGGCATGCCTGTACCTTTCCTTTAGCGATTTCAGGCCTATTTTCTTGGGCAAGCCGCGGATGTCAACGGAATTGGCGGCTTTTCATGCGGGCGCCGGGCCCGTTCCCGGAATCACGTTTCCACAAGGCACTTGACTTTCAAGGCGTTTTGTCGAGAATCCCTCGCCATTTCGTATTGCACAGGCACGGCTCATGAACTCTGATATTTCGATCCCCGCGGCAGGATGCGGCCTGCCCGCGTCCCAGCGCACCCACGTGCCGTACTGGATCGCGCTGACCCTCATTCCCCTGCTGACGATCACCCTTCTTCTGGGCACTCTGATTTCGTCCTTCAACCAACCGGTTACCGTTCTCCTCCTCGGCTCGGACGGACGCTCCGTCGACGGGCCGTCCCGCTCGGACAGCATCTTCGTGCTCCGCGCGGACCCGCGTGACGGAACGGTGCGCGGCCTGTGCCTGCCGAGAGACATCTACGTCCCGATCCAGGGCATCCCCGTCCGGCGGACCGCCAAGCTCAACGCCGCGCTCTACTACGGCGACTACTATGCCGGGTCGCAGGGCATCCCGGCCGCCCGCGAGACCGTCAGCGACCTGATCGGCGTTCCCGTCGATGGGACCGTGGTCGTCCACTTCGGCCTGCTGGAGAAACTCGTCGACTCGATCGGCGGCGTGGAGATCTACTTCGAGAACCCCGTCACGGACCCGCAATTCTACTCCATGCTCGGCGAGAATTCGTACGCTCTGCGCTTCGAGGCCGGCTGGAATTACCTCAACGGCAGGAAGGCGCTCGACTACGTCCGCATGCGCAAGCCGGACACGGACTTCGGCCGCATGAAACGCAACCGCCAGCTCCTGAACGTGATCATGGCCCGCCTGAAGTCGCCGGCCTCCTGGGTGCATCTGCCGGCGCTGGTTCCGCAATTGCCCTCCGAAATCGAAACGGATGTGGGCCCGCTGGCGTGGCTCCGCGTCGCGTGGGCGTTCGGCCGCTGCGCGCCGAACGGGATTGCGTGGGATTCCATCGAGAAGCAGGACCTGCTTCCCGGAAAACTGATCACCGGCGCGCAGGTGCTTCTCCCGGAGCCGGGCGTCCTGAAAGAAGCCGGGCGGACCCTCACGGGCGATCAGCCGCTCCACCTGGCCGACATCGGGCGCGGAATGCGCGACACGGTCTCGCAGTAGTCTCCCATCGTCCTCGAACTCGTCGTCGTACTCGAAAGACAACGACCGAGGACAATTGATTACAGAGTCTCTTCCAGCTTCGCCGACAGGTCCCCGATCTTCAGCCGGATCTGCTGCATCGTGTCGCGATCGCGAAGCGTGACGGTGTCGTCTTCCAAGGTTTGGAAATCTATGGTGATGCCGTAGGGCGTGCCGATCTCGTCCTGACGGCGGTACCGGCGGCCGATCGCGCCCGTCGCGTCCCAGAACGCGGGCCAGCGCTTGCGGAGCATGTCGAACACCTTGCGCCCCTTCTCGACCAGCTCCGGCTTGTTCTTCAGCAGCGGGAACACCGCGACCTTCACCGGCGCGACGCTCGGCGCGAACCGCATGACGGTCCGGGCCTCGTAGCCCTGCGGCGGCTGTTTTCCCGGCTCGGCGGGCACGACCTGCGCCCCGGCCACTTCCTCGCTCGGAACCCATTCCTCGCGGTATGCCTCGCAGAGCAGCGCGAGCGCGATGCGGTCGACGCCGGCGGACGGCTCGACGACGTGCGGGACGAACTTCTCTTTCGTCTCCGGATCGAAGTAGTCCATCGACTTTCCGCTGAATTCCTGGTGGCGGCGCAGGTCGAAGTCGCCGCGCGCGGCAATGCCTTCCAGCTCCTGCGTGCCGAACGGGAAATCGTACATCACGTCCACGCAGGCGCTGGCGTAGTGGGCCAGCTC
>CAYQYB010000121.1:0-7764 GCA_964421535.1 uncultured Verrucomicrobiota bacterium
AACAGCGTGCTCACCCAGTGCGGGTCGAGCGCCATCACCAGGTCGAACGCCAGCAGCGACCAGACCATGCAGAACGAAAACGCGAACCAGCCCGCGAGCACCTTCCGCCCGCGATGGCCCGCCCATAGCACGAACCACAGCGCCAGCGCCCACAACAGCACGAGCGCCATCGCATCGCGCGTGAAAAGCGAGGAGGCGTTCAGCCAGACGGAAATGTCCAGATGCTCTTCGTGCATCCATGCCGCCCAGCGCTCGCGGCCGACCCAGAGCGCGGCAAACGCGGCGATCGAGAACGGCGCGAACGTCACGCCCGAAAGCGCGGCGCGTTCGAGGGGCCCCACCCATCTTCCGCGCGACAGCAGCGCCGCCGCGGGCCAGACCACCATGCCCGTTGTCAACCCGGTGAAGTAGACGAAGTTGATCAGCAGCGCGCGCCACGCGCGGTCCGGGTCGGAACCGGACACGAAGCTCCACCAGCCGGCGAGGCCGAGCGCGCAGACGGCAGCCCACACGATCAACCACACGGCCGGCGGCCGTTGCGCCATATCCTGCCTCTCGACATCAGACGACATGAACTTCCTCCGCGCTCGTGGACGACAGCAGCGATTTCGCCAACGGGGCCTTCTCGGCCGGGCACGCGATGAAGAGCCCGAATCGGTCCCGGCTGAAGCGCCGGTCGTAGCAGGCCGGAACCGCGGGCCGCCCCAGCCGCGTATGGACAAGCGTCCCCGTGAAATTGAAAATCGTCCCGAAGAGGATCGTGCATTCGAAACCAATGACGCAGTACGGGATGATCGACACCGGCGGCTTGCCGCCGACGACCAGTCCGTTGACCAGCGCCGTGCCGATGGCGAGCCAGAAACCGCAGGCCAGGCCGGTGATCGCCCCGACCAGGGTCCAGAGCCGGACAGGGCTCGGCCCCCGGCCCATGATCACCTCGGCCTCCCTCAGCCTCACCGGCGAGAACATCTCGTACGCCGTGAACGCGGAGCCGCGCACTTTTCGCAACGCCTCAATGAGCGATTCCGCGTGCGCGTAGACCGCGAGCACGCCCGAATTCGCCTTTCCGGCGCTGTCCGTGCGCACGGGGTCGGCGTCGAGTTCGTAGTAGCGATCGGAGCCCTCGCTCGTGTCTTCCTTCACATCGCTGATGGAAACCGTCGGCGCGGTCTTGGCGAATCCGAAGAAGAGGAACAGGAACCACGCGAAGGCGCCGAGCGTGATGCTGACCTCGACCCACGTGGGCGCGTAGCCGTGCCAGTTGTGCGGCATGAAGTCGTGCGAGAGCGAGCCGACGAAGATGACGAAGCGCTCCAGCCACATGCCGATGTTGACGAAGATCGAGATCACGAAGAGCGCGAGAAGGCTCCGCCGCGCGCGGCGGAACACGAACAGGATCGGGATCGCCACATTGCAGATCAGCATCGCCCAGTAGAACGGCGCCATCTCGCCGAACGCGCGCCACATCGCGAACTGCCGCTCGAACGGATCGCCCGTGTACCACGCGAGGAACGGCTCGATCAGGTACGCGTAGCCCATGATCAACGTGGTCACGATCATCGTCTGCGCCACGGACTCGAGATGATCGAGCCGGATGACGCGCTCGAGCTGGAGGATGCGGCGCATGGGAATGAGAAGGGTCAGCACCATCGCGAGGCCGGAGTGGATCGCCCCCGCGACGAAGTACGGCGGGAAGATCGTCGTGTGCCAGCCGGGGAGCAGGGACATCGCGAAGTCCCAGGACACGACCGAGTGGACCGAGATCACGAGGGGCGTGGCGAGCGCGGCGAAGAAGAGGTACGCGCGGCCGTAATGCCGCCACTGGTTGCCACTCCCGGACCAGCCCAGCGCGAATGTGCGGTAGAATTTCGTGCGCGGATGATCGGGACCGAATTCCACTTCGGAGCGGTCGCGCGCCGACGCGAGGTCCGGGATCAGGCCCACGAACCAGAAGATCGAGCTGACGGTCAGGTACGTGCCGACCGCAACCACGTCCCAGACCAGCGGGCTCATGAAGTTCGGCCAGAGCTGGCGTTGGGAAGGATACGGAAGAATGTAATAGAACACCCAGAGGCGCCCGAGATGGATCAAAGGAAACAAGCCGGCGGTCATTACGGCAAAGACCGTCATCGCCTCAGCCGAGCGCGCGACCGCTGTCCGCCAGCGCGAGCGGACAAGATGAAGGATCGCGGAGATGAGCGTGCCGGAGTGCGCGATGCCGACCCAGAAGACGAAGTTGACGATGTAGACGCCCCACCCCATCGGGATGCTGAGGCCGGTGACGCCCATGCCCGTCCGGACCTGGTACATCCAGCACGTGAATGCCCAGCCGAACCCGGCGATGAAAAGGGCCATGATGCCGTAGTACCGCCGGCGCGGCGGCTGCGTGGCCTGCAGCACGTCGTCGCTGATCTCGCCGTATGTCAGTTTGTTGTCCACAATGGCTCCGTCACGCGCGGCCAATCCTCGCGGCGGGAAATCCTGTCGGGCTTCCCGCCCTACAATTCACATGCATCTTGTAGGGCGCGAACGCCCGAGTACCCGAGGGTTTCGCGCCGATGCCTGCGTTCATCGTCAAACCCGTGAGTCGTGTCGCTCCACGCGCAATTCTCCTTCAGAAGCGTCAATCCGCCGCAAATACGTGACGGCGGGCTTCGTGTTCAGCTCCTCGAGAATGTGGTATCGCCGCGGATGGCGGCGCGTCAGCTCATTGACCTGCGAATCCGGGTCCATGAGATCGCCGAAAATGAAGGCTTTTGTCGGGCACGACTGGAGACACGCAGGCTGGATCTCGCCGTCGCGTACGGGCCGGTTCTCGCGCTTTGCGCGGCGTTCCACATCGCGGATGCGCTGGATGCAGAACGTGCACTTCTCCATCACGCCCCGGTCGCGCGCGGTCACGTCCGGGTTCAACTGAAGATCAAGAGGGCTCGCCCATTTTGGATCCCACCAGTTGAACCGGCGGACCTTGTACGGGCAGTTGTGCGAACAGTACCGCGTGCCAATGCATCGATTGTAGACCTGCGCGTTCAAGCCCTCGTCGTTGTGAACCGACGCAAACACCGGGCACACGGGCTCGCACGGCGCCGCGTCGCACTGCTGGCAAAGCAACGGAATCCAACCGACCATGCCGGGCTTCTCCTCGTGGCGGTACGGCACGACCCGGAGCCACGCCATCTGGCGGCCCTGGTCGACCTGGTCCTTGCCCCAGATCGCAATGTTGTTCTCGGCATAGCAGGCGATGGTACATGCGCCGCAGCCGGTACAGCGCTGAAGGTCAATGACCATCGCCCACCGATGTTCGGGGTAATGGTGCTGAGGATAGATGTCGCGCGCGGGATCGTAACCCTCCGGCAGAGGGAGGACAACGGGCTTGCCGTCGCCGGGTTTCATGTCTTTAGCCTTCGACAAAGGCATCCACTGCAGCAGCTCGCGCCCGTGTTGTTCCTGCGTCGCGAATGGAGACACCAGATTTCCCCGTCGCTCCGCTTTGCGAATGGACACCTTGGGGAAGATCCCCCCGCCTGCGCCGAGAAGCTCAAAGACATTGGCGCCGCGCCCCATCGCGTTGGTGCCCATGGCGGTATGACCCTGGCCGAACGCGACCGCGGCGGTACCGGCGTCAACTTCCGTGGTGATCCTCACCGGCAGCTCGATCCTCCCCATGTCAGTCCGCAATTCCACAAAGTCGCCATCCGTCACGCCCACTTCGCGGGCCTTGTCCGGATGCAGGTCGACATAGTTGTCCCAGACAATCGAACTCACCGGGTCCGGGACTTCCTGCAGCCAGCTGCGATTCGCCGCGCGCCCATCGAACAGGAAAACCGATGACCACGCCCAGAGCTGCGCCCCGCCTTTTTCCGCAGCGGAATCTTCGCGCGGCGCAAACACCTTCTTCAAGTCCGACGCCGAAGCATGCACCGTCACGGAAACCGCGGAAGTTTCATGCCAACTTCCGCCCTTCCGGACCGATTCCCGCCATTCGCCGGCTCCCTCCCAGCGGCGTTGCAGCCATTCCTCGAACGTCGCGACGGGATCCTGCCCCTCCCCGGCGCCCAGTGGTTTTCCAGCCACTTCAGCGAGCGCGAGCAGAATGTCGCCCGCCGCGCGCGAATCGTGAAGGCGCGGCGTCACGGGCTGAATCAGGCCGCGGACGCCGGTCAGCGGCTCGAAGTCGCCCCAGGACTCAAGCGGCGAGTCGGTCGGGAGCACCCACGTCGCAAGCGCCGCCGTTTCGTCGTAATGCGTTCCAAGGTAAACGACCTGTGAAGCGCGACTGAGATGTTCACTCGCGCCGGCGAGGCTGTACGCGGGGTTTGCGCCGTGTACGATGACAACGTCATCGGGCGCAATGCTCTCGAGAATCTTCCGCATCTGCGCCGCCGTCGCCGTTTCGCCCAGCGCGTGCTTCCTTGAGAAGTCCACCGTTTCGCCGATGCGGCCCGCGGCGTGGTTGAGGAGAGCCGAGGCGAGCGCGAGCTGCTCGGCCGCGGCGCCGGCGGCGCCCACGGGACCCGCAAGGGCAACACTCCCCTTCGCCTGTGCGAACGCGCGCGCCAGCTCCGTGACCCGTTCGAGGGAAACGCCCGCCGGAAGCTTCCCGAAAGGATCCGCCGCGCGCAGGACCGACTTGAACCAGCCCATGTCGCGCTTCGTCCAGCGATTGTCGATCATCGCCTGGATCATAGCCAGCGCGACGGCACATTCCCCGCCGGGCGCCACCTGGAAATACTCATCCGCGTTGGCCGCCGTCATCGAGAGCCTCGGCCCCACATAGGCCATGCGACCCATCCTCCCATCACGCAGGGAATGCATTTCCGCAAACTGGCGCGCGAATTGAACCGGCGAAATCCAGGTCTCCAGGAAGTCGGCCGAGAAGCTGACGATGACTTCGCAGGCATCGAGGCGGTAATCAGGAATGACCGGCAGATGGAAGAGCGCGCCGTGCGCCGCTCGCAGCGGCTCATAATTGAAAGGCTCGTAAAAGGCCGGCCGCCCGGAACAGAAACTGTCCGCAAAGCGTCTCATCAGTTCCGCGAGCCCGCCGGCCTGCAGATCGCTCAGCAGGACCACGCGTCCCTGCTGTTCATTCAGCAGCTTCCCGATTTCCGAGACGGCTGTCGCCCAGTCGCAGGAGTCGAGCAACCCGAGCCGGTTCCGGCGCGCCGCGTTGCGCATCCGATCCGGATCGTAATGGCCCTGGACCGCCGACTGCCCCCGCGCGCACAATCCTCCGCCATTCACGGGATGCCCGGGATTGCCCTCCACCTTGATCACGCGTCCATCGATCTGGCGGGCCAGCATTCCGCACCCGGCCGGACACTCGCGGCATGTCGTGGAGTAGAGCGTCCAGACGCCGGGCGTGATTTCCTGAGGCGGGTTGACATAGGGGATCAACTTGTCGATGTACTTCTTGCCGGTACGCGAGGCCAGGCCGATGCCGGCTCCAGCGGTGAGAACAAGAAATGCCCGACGGGACAGTTCCGACATCGACTCTCCTTAAACCGATCGATCTCCTGTCGGCTAGTATAGCGGCGCGGGCGTTTATTTCAACCGTGGCCCCCGGGAAACTTGTTCGGGATTCGCCCGCCGGACTCACAGAGCGTAGCTGTGGAGCCCGGCGAACAGGCGGGCAAGATTGACGACCAGCAGAGTCATCACGATCGCGGCCGCGCCGGCCAGGACAAGTACGAGGCTGAAGCGCACGTTGAATGCGGAACGGTCCGGCACGCGACGCACGTGGATGTACGCCGCGTAGATCAGCCACGTGGCGAGCGACCACAGCTCCTTTGGATCCCAGCTCCAGTAATCGCCCCACGCGAGTTTGGCCCACCACGCGCCCAACAGAAGGCCGAACGTCATCAGAGGGAATCCGAGATGGACCAGCCAGCAGCAGGCATGCTCCCGCTCCGGCCACGCCGCCGGATCGTTCATCTGACGAAGCGCGCTCCAGGCCTCGACCGCCGCCTTCGCCAGCACCACGTACGAGAGCATGTAGGCAAACACGTGCGGCACGAAGAGCGGACTCTGCAGGGCGGGCGGAAGCCGGCCCGGAGCGGCGTCCATCACGAAGCCGACCGGGACCAGGAAGATCGCGCCGAACAGGGGATCAGCCGCCTCGGCGACCGATTTCAGGAACTTGCGGCAGAACCAGCTCAGGGGGAACATCAGCACGCTCATGAACAGAAACACCTCGTACAGGTTCTGCATCGGCGCGTGACCAACAATCCGCCACCGAAGCGCGACGGCCGCCGCGGCGGCGAGGAAGCCCGCAAGATAAACCGCGCGGCCGGCGCCGACACGACGCATCGCCAGCAGGACAGACGCCGCGAGGTACAAGGCCAACGCGACGTACACAATCGAATTTTGAAGAGCAAGATGCATGTTCAGCGCATCCCCTCCCCGCCCCGGCGCGGAAACAATGCAGTCCAGCACCGCAAGACAACACCGAACGCCAGCAGGACGAAGCCGGCGTACACAAGAGGCACTCCCTGGTCGCTGACCGCCTGCAGAATCGTATAGACACCATGGTGTTTGTTCGCGCCCCAGGAGTGCTGGAAGAACCGGTACCCGCCGAAGCGGAACGGATGATTGACCTGAACGTCCCTGCGGAACCGCTCCTTGCCGTCGCGGAGAATCGCCAGCCGGCTGGTGTACGAACGAACCACCCACCGTGATTCAGGCACTCCGGGGTCGTGCGGGTAGTAGTCGATATCAAACGCCTCCAGCTTCAGCTCGAACCCCAGCTTGGCGACCACCGACTGAAAGCGGTCGGAGTACACCTTGTCGGTCGATTGTCCTTCGAACAGGATGACGAATCCGCTGCTCGCCTTGTCGGATCCGAGGAACCGCTCCGCCAGCCGGTGCGCCTCTTCGGAATTCCACATGGAACCCAGGATGATCAGCAGGCAGCCGGCGTGCGCCGCCAGCCGGCCGGGGCGCCGGGCCAGCAGTCCGTCGTACAGCAGCGCCCCCGCGAACGCCACGCTGAGAAGCATCCAGAACAGCACGATCGCCGGATGGTGAAAGAACGCGCGGGCATGCGCCGCGTCGAAACACGATCCCGCGACGCAAAGGAGCGCGAGCAGGAGAAGCCCACCCGCGTTCACGTACCCGATGACAGGGCGCCATTTCATTCGCGAGAAGAGTTTCGAACACGGATCAGCAAGAAAGCGGCACCTGCCAGGAACAGGCCCGCGCACGAGAGCGCGAAGACATCGCCGTTCCGCGTGTAGAAAGTCATCGGCAGATTCTCGCCCGGCACATCGACCGACGCCGTCTTGAACCCGACGACGCGCGTGCAGCCGTCTTCATCGGCGAGCAGCGCGATGACGCGCCCGCTCCGGTCGATGACGCACGACACGCCGGTGTTCCCGCAGCGGACCGCCGGCACGCCGTTCTCCACGCAGCGGAAGACGCACTGGATCATCTGCTGCTTGGCGGCACTGGACGGCTCGAACCACGCGTCGTTCGTCTGGTTGATCAGCAGGCGCGCGCCGTTGCGCACCGACTCCCGCGAGAGCTTCGCCACGGTGTCCTCGAAACAGATGAGGACCGAGAACGCCACCGACGGCTGGTCCAGTCTGAAAACGGTACTGGTGGACCCCGGCGTGAAGCCGTCCTGGATCGGCGTAACCGCCTTGAGGAACGGGAAAATGTTCTGAAGAGGAACATACTCGCCGAACGGCACGAGGTGGCGCTTGTCGTAGCCCTGTACAATCTTACCGGACGAGTCCACGAGGAACGTGCAGTTGTAGTAGAGAG
>CAYQYB010000122.1:0-7600 GCA_964421535.1 uncultured Verrucomicrobiota bacterium
CGCGCACCCAATCAACGAACGACTCCCAGCTTGTCGGCACGTACTGGTTTGTCATCGAGATGACGTTGTACATCCGGTTGTTCTTCCAGTTGTACCGTTCGATGTTGGTCGCGCCGAACCGGACGACGGTGACGCCCGCGTTCGTGAGCATCGGCGTGCAGAGCTTCAGGTAGTAGTGCTGACACCAGTTCGCGATGTTGACGCCGTAGATGTATTTGTTGACGGCTTTCCAGTGATTGGTGCCGGCGTCCACGGACAGGACCGCGCCCCTTGACGCCGAGAAAGAGGCCAGCAGAAGCACCGCGCACAGGATCCAGATTCGCTTTGTCGTCATGAATTGACCTCTTGAGCGGCGCGAGACGCACGGAAAGCCATACTCATCCCGGCCGGCTGTGTTAATGAGCATTCGAAACATCCTTCGAAACTACAGGACAACCAATTCGGACTTGACCCGGGCATTCGGTCGCCGCATCATGCAAAATATGTTACCGGTCCCATGCAAGAACGCAAGAACAAAGTTTCAGAATGTGTTTCAGGCATGCGCCACGGAGGTTTACTGATATGTACCACCCGCATCGCAACCCCGATTACGCCCTTGATGTGCCGTTTGCCGGACGCGCGCGAACCGCGGGCGGCGGATGGAAGTCCGGCGCGCCGGCGTCCTCCCGTCTGGTGAAAGTCCAGCGCGTCCGACTCGCCGCTCCGCCCTGCACGATCGGCATCACCGACGGCTCGGAGCGCGGCGACTACGTCCCCCAGTCACACATCCTCGAGCAGATCGGCCGCCCGCACCACATCGTCAACCTGATGTTCCAGTATTACCCGGACATGGAGGGCTGGCCGACCCAGGGCGTGAAGTGGCGCGGGTTCTTCCGCAACAACGCCCTGAACAAGGGCGACGGCTACTTCCCTCTTGTGCTGGACAAGCGCGGCAGGTGGGGTCGGCTCTACCTGCGCCAGATCGAGGATGTGCGCGCGCACGGGCAGGAGCCGCAGCTCACGCTGACCATCCACTGCGACACGCCGGACGAAGTGCTCGTCCGGATCGCGGAATCTCTCCGCCCCTACACCCCCATGCGCATCCGCATCAACCACGAGTGCAACGGGACATGGTTCTATTTCAACCAGCGCTGGACCTACAAACAGGTCGGCGACTTCTTCATCCGCTTTCACAAGATCCTTCACCTTCACGCGCCCGGCGTCAAAACGGTCGCGTGCTGGAACGGGCCGGGCGATACCGACGGGCTCGATGCCAACGACGGCAACTCCATGCGCGGCCGGCTGACGGAGGACCAGCTCGCGCCGATGTTCCGCACGGCCGACATCATCTCGTTCGACCAGTATGCCTCGCTGCACTACGGGTGGCCCGATCCGGCCTTCAACCGGAAGAGCCCGAGCCAGTTCTTCAAGGTCCCGTTCGACCTGTGGTGGAAACACCTCGAGAACTTTCACGCGCAGATTTGCAGGGTCCGCGGCGGCGACGTGAACGTGGAAGTCCACGAGATCAACGAGGACGCCGCACTGGCCGGGCACAGGGCGCAGGCCGAATGGACGCGGCGCTTCTACGCCGAGGCTCTTCAGCGCCGGCTTCCCTGGTTGACCAACATCACGTTCTACCAGTTTCGCGACCGCGGCGGATTGGGCCTGGAGGCGGAGGACCTCCGGGATCCCTCGATCTACAAACCGCGGCTCGCCCTTTCCGCCTACCGAGACGCCATCGCGAATGACCACTTCGGGTACCGCGTGCAAGCCATCGAGGAAACGAATCCGCGGGGCCCTTTCCCCCTGGAATGGCAAAGCGCAATTCAATCCGAGGGAATCGAGTTCACGTTCACGGTCCCGCCGAAAGCGAGCCGGGCGACGCTGGTGTTTCCGGCCGACGCCCATCTTCTCGTCGGCGTCGGCGTCGAGTGGCGGATCAAGGCGGCGGGCACGAGCGTACTCCGGTTCGACATCCCGACCCCGGCCGGGAGCGTGACGGCGCGGGTGTTCGCGCCCCCGGCGGACGGCCGGAACAACACGCACGATTCGTTCAGAAACTCGCTGGCAATGCCGCCGGTCCTGAGCGTACCATAGCGGGCGAGGGATTTGACCATGAAGAGACTGCTTCTGGGCCTGCTCGCGATCCTGTTCGTCTCGTGCGTTTCCAGCACCGCCTGGTGGTTCAGTTCGAACCACAAGCTGCCCCAGGTCTCCCTGCTGCGCACGCAGGGAACAAGCATCGTGGACGCGGAAGGAAACGAGGTTTCCCTGCGAGGCATCAACATCGGCTCCTGGCTTCTGATTGAGCCGTGGATGGTGAAACTCGACGGCCAGCAGGGCATCGATAGCGAGAAAGACATCTGGGACCTGATGGAGAAGCGGTTCGGGCCGCAGGGAAAGCACGACCTGATCCGAACCCATCGCGAGAACTTCTTCACCGAAGCGGACGTGCGCCGGATCGCGGATCTCGGCCTGAACTGCATCCGCGTTCCCGTGTGGTGGCGCGCCGTCGCCGATCCGGAGTACGGCGGCGACTTCGCCTGGCTTGACCGCTGCATCCAGTGGTGCAAGAGGAACGGCGTCTATGTCATCATCGACCTGCACGGGGCGCCCGGCGGTCAAAGCGCGGAAAGCCGGATCGTCGGCGAGCGGACCGCCGGCGACCTCTGGAAGGACGACGGCTACCGCCGGCAGACGGTCGACTGGTGGAAGCAGGTGGCCGAGCGCTACCGGGACGAGCCCGCGGTCGCCGGCTATGACCTGCTGAACGAGGCCTACGCGGTCGACAAGATGAGCACGCTCGCCGGTTTCTACGACGAGCTCTACAAGGCGATCCGTTCCGTGGATCCCGACCATATCCTTTTCATCCAGGACGGACTTCTCGGATTCCAGCTTTTGCCAAAACCGGAGAGCATGGGCTGGGACAACGTCGTATACAGCGTCCACTACTATCCCAAGGATACGGAGTGCGGCGTGGCCGACCCGTCCTCCTTCTTCTACCGGTTCAGCCGGGCCGGGCTCTACTACGGCGTGCCCGTGAACGTGGGCGAGTTCAACTCGATGCAGTTCGACCGCGGCGGCATCAGCGCGATCCAGAGGAACTGCGAGGCGTTCGACTACTTCGGCTGGTCGTGGAACCTGTGGAGCTACAAGGTGCTCAGCGACAACCGCGATTACAACTGGGGGCTGTACGGCGACTCCGCGAATCCCCCGCCCAACCTGTATCACGACTCCCTCGAGTCCATCCGGCGGGCGTTCGAATCCATGAGGACGGAATCGCTGAACATCAACCCGGCGATGCAAGCCGCTCTCGCCCAGCCTTCGCGATGGCCGGAGGCGGACGAGTCGCTGCTGACGCTGGACCGGGCGTACATCCTGCCCGACAAGGACGGGCAGTTGCGGATGGAATGGGGCCGCGCCGTGCCGAACGTCGGCTTCTGGGCGCCGCGCGACCGCATCGGCTGGGTGGCGGATCTTCCCGACGGCGGAGTCTTCGAACTCGGCATTCGCTACGCGAACTCGGGGAGCGCAAACCGGGCAAGGATCTGGATCGACGGCGTGCAGGTCGCTGACGCGGAGGTGCCCGCCGCAAAGAACTGGACCTCGTATCGGGACCAGGCGCTCGGCGTGTTCTCGTTCGGGAAAGGCGTTCACAGGATCGCCCTCGAGAAGGCGGACGCCGGCAGCTCGTTCATCAACCTTCAGCACGCGTGGCTGCGCCAGGCAAGCGGTCCCGCCGAGATCGGGAAAGAGAAAGGCATTCTCCTGGACGCGTTCAACGCGGGGCCGTTCCCACCCGCCAGTCCCATCCGGCCCGAATGGCTCCGAAACCCGGTCAACCTAGGCTACTGGCGATCCTCCTCGGAAGCATCGTGGCGCGTGAGTGTCCGGAAAGGCGGAACGTACAACGGGACCCTGACGTACGCGACGCCCAACGACGACTCGCTCTTCGTGGTCTACATCGACCGCAAGCCGCTGTTCAACGCGTGGCTCAAGGGCACCGGCGGATGGCACAACTACACGGAACTCGACATGGGGGCGCTGAACATCCCGCCCGGCGATCACGCGATCGACGTCAAGTGGGATGCCGCGAATCCCGAAGGCGCGGGCAATTTCGGCTCCGTCCTTCTGAAGAAGGAATAGAAAACCTGTCCGGCAACATCGTCCCGGTGTATGCTATCCGCGTCACAAGGATAGCCCATGCGCAGATACCTGCCATTGCTCGGTGTGTTCCTGCTCGCGGCGACCGCGCCCTGCTCCGCCGACAAGTGGCGCTTGTACGAGAACTGCGCGCTCGTCCCGAATGACGCCAACGACGGCGACAGTTTCCACGTGAAGGTCAAGCGGCGCGAGTACATCTTCCGCCTCTACTTCGCCGACTGCGCGGAAACGGACAACAGCGTCCCGGACCGCGTCAAGGAGCAGGCCGAGTACTGGGGCATCAGCGAGAAAGCCGCGATCCGCCTCGGCAAGGACGCGGCCCGGTTCACCCGAGAGTTCCTGAAGGACGGGTTCACGGTCTGGACCCTCCTGCACGAAGCCATGGGCCGGAGCGAGAAGGACCGCTACTACGCCGTCGTGATGGTCGGCGAAAAGAACCTCGCGGAAGAACTTGTCCGCAACGGCCTCGCCCGGATATTCGGGCAGGACACGGATTTGCCGGATGGAACACGCTCAACCACGTTCTGGTGGCGGCTGAAAACGGCCGAGCGAGAGGCAAAGAAAAACAGGCTGGGCGCATTTTCGCCCGATGTCGAAACCGCGGCCGCCGATGCCGCGAACAACCGGCTCGCACCGCCCCAGATGACCACGCCCGTCCTCGCGGAGCGGGACATCGTCCTCGCCTACACCATTCCCGTGTTCTCCCTGAAGGAGCCCTACCCGCAGGTCGGCCAGCTCCAACGCGGCGCCCAGATCCGCGTGCTGGGCGCCGTCTCGCCGAGCATGGTCAGGGTGCGGTTCGCGGGATCATCGGGTCAGCTCCTGGAGGCCCAGTGCCGGAGAGTGGACCTGGGAATGTAGAACCTAACGGTTCAGGCTTGCTGCCCGCATCTCTTTCTCAAGCGTCAACAGGTTGACGGTCACCGATCCGGAATGAGGCACCGGCTTTCTCCAGCCGCGCGACGCCTTGCAGAGAAACCGCACTTCGAGCTCCAGGGGGCGCCCCTCCCTCGCGTGTATGCCCGCCACGACAACGGGGCCGTCATCGTGTTCGGGACACGTCCACTTCTTGGACCGCGCGTAGCTGAAAATCCTCAGCAGCCGCTGCTCGGAGAACGTGATCTGCTTCCCATCCTCCCAGTAAACGGTGGTCCGCTGGCGGCACGAAGGACACTCGCAGGATGCACTGGCCCCGCCTTTCACAAAGGGGAGCATCGACTTGCCGCAGTTCGCGCAGGGGATGCTGACCGCAGATTCGCTCTTCCGACGATTCACGGGAGACAGTTTGGCGATGTTGAGGCCGTTCTTCCACCCTAAAGTGCCGCGCCGGGAGGCCTGTTTACCGGGGTTTCAGCCGCTTGAACGGAACATCCGGGCCGGAGGTCTAATACGAATGAAAGGGGTGTCGTACCATGAGCATCCGCACGGGGGAACTGAAACAGGAATTGGATTCGCTGGCGGCCAGCCTGCCGTTTCGCTGCATCGAGCTTCCGGAATTCAGGCGGCCGGCTTACGAACCGGACATCGTCCGCCAGAAGCGCACATACCCGGAGCGCAGCGCCGACATGTCGCAGATCACGCGGTTCCTCGTGGAGCGCGGCGTCGTCGAGCTTCTCGCGCCGGAGCAGACGCTCGCCCTCTTCCGGGAGATTCACTGGTGCGCGTACCGGATCCGGCAACTTGCATCGAACCCGGGCCACACCGTTCCATCGATCGAGGACGCGCTGAGCACGGCACGCAGGCTGGTCTCGCGCATCGAGTCGGCCGAGGAGGAGCTCTACATCGCCAACCGGCGCGCGATCGTGAACGCCCTCCGCCCGTACTTCTGGATCGGCCAGGTCTGGCTCGGCGACTTCCTGCAGGAAGGCTCGCGCGCGCTGTCGCACGCCGTGCGTCGGTTCGACTTCACGCGCGGCACGCCGTTCATCGCGTACGCCCAGCGCGCCGTGATGAACCGGCTGGCCAACTACTTCCGCGACCACGTGCGCTCCGGAAGCATCTGCAGGCGGCTGTCGAATGCGATGACCGCCGTGAGCAAAGTCATGGACGAGTGGAAGGAGATTCACGGGCGGGAGCCCACGGACGATGAGCTGATAAGCCTGACGTCGCTCCCCATGGCGCGCATCAAGAAGGCCCGGGCCGCGATCCGCGCCTCGAAGCGCCTCCCCAGCTCGCTCGTTTCGCTGGACGCCGAAGTGGGCCCCGACAGCGAGGCCACGCTCTACGACCTGATGAAGGACAAGGACGCCCCGATCGTCTCGGACACCGCGCAGCAGTCGGAAATCTGGGAGACCGTGAAACATCTTCCCGACCGGGAGCGCAACATCATCCGGTTCCGGTTCTTTGAGGGGATGACCTTGGACGAAACCGGCAAGGCGCTCAACCTGACACGCGCGAGGATCAAGCAGATCCAGGACAACGCGCTGGAGAAAGTCCGGACCGAACTCGGGATCGCGGCGGTGGCCTGATTATCTGGACACCGTGACGTGCACGGTCGCTGTGGCGGCCGGCGCCGCATCCTGCTCCCACGGCCTGACGTATTTCAACCCGATGGTGGTCGTCCCCTCGCCGACCGCCTTGAACACGAAACGGTACTCGCCCGGGGCTCCGACAAGATTCCCGGCGGCGGCCACAAACGTCGGGCGGCCTTCCTGCTCGAGAACGGCGCCGGCCACGGGTTCGCTCAGCTCCCACTGATAGCCCGTGCTAGGATTCCCCGCAATCGCCACGGTCAGCTTCTGCCCCACCGCCAAGGCGGCCGACTGAGTCCCCCCCTCCTGCGAAAGCCGCACCGTGACGCTCTCATCCGCCCCGGACGGTTTTTCTGCGGGTCCGACAACATTCAAGGGGTGCGTCATGGCTTTGGAGCGATCGGCTGTTTCCGCACAGACCGCCGCGGAAAAGCCCGCCAGCAGAATCAGCAGCATGCTTGTCCTCATCATCGTCTCCTCCCCAAATCGATCCAGCCGGAATTGATATCGCGTAAAGCGAACATTGCCAATCCCCGGCTTTATTTACCCCTCTGTTTCCTGTAGAAGAACAACGAAAGGATTTCCAGATGATCACATTCAAGGAATACCAGGCCCGGGCCTTCACGACCGCCGTCTATCCCAACAAAGGGAAAGGCAACTGGACCTACGCCATGCTCGGACTCGCGGGCGAGACCGGCGAAACCAGCGAGAAGCTCAAGAAGGCGATTCGCGACGACGGCGGGATCGTCACCGAAGAGCGCCGCGCCGCGATCAAGAAGGAACTTGGCGACGTCCTGTGGTATATCGCCGCGCTTTCCACGGAGCTGAACCTGGACCTGCAGGAAATCGCCGAGGAGAACCTCGCCAAGCTTGCGAAGCGCAAAGAGGAGGACAAGCTCCACGGCGACGGGGATAACCGCTGAGTTCCGGAAACCCACCCCGCCCTGCGGGCACCCCTCCGAAGGAGGGGAGCTTTCTTTGGAATC
>CAYQYB010000123.1:0-7507 GCA_964421535.1 uncultured Verrucomicrobiota bacterium
AGAATCGGGTCCTCGTAGCGCGCGGGAAGGTTGCTCCACAGGAGCGGCAGTATCGAGGCCAGGGAGATTCGCTCGATGGCCGTGCCGTCAATATAGCGGCTTCGGAAAACGCGCTCCGTGTTGTCCCAAAGGTCGTCCATCAGGGATTTAGCCAGCCGGTCATGCTCGGCCTGGAGGGCGGCGCGATCAAACGCAAACTGCGGGGCGTCGTCGCACAGTTCGAAGAACGCCTCGATTTCGCACAGGAGAAGGGTCGGCAGGTCCGCGGACGCCAATCCGGCGTCGAACGTTTCAGGGACAAGCGACTCGCCGGACGATTGCCAGCAGTGGATGCCTCGCGTTGCCGGGTCGGTGTGCGACGTGACGTCCGCGAGGTAGCGGTACAGTCGCGGCAGGGCATACTGAAGGAACTCCGGATTCCGACGCCCGCTCCAGGCGACGGCCGCGGCCTGTGCCAGGAGAGGCCACGCGCGCGCCGCCGCCGAGGTGGATCCGTCTGCGCATACCCAGGCGGGGATCGATCCGTCCTCGTTCTGGCACGAAAGGGCGCTGCAGACAACGTCCTCGGCCATCGCGCTGTCCAGGGTGCTCCACGCGAGCGCCAGCGGCAGGGAATGATTCACGTCGAAAATGACACCGTCCACCCGGTCGCCGACGCTCCACCGGCAGGGGAACATGCCGCACGCGGGCCTTGCCCGCGCAATCAGGCTCTCGATGGCGTACCAGATATGGCGGCTCGCCGGCGGACGCTCTTCTTCCTCATTCCACAACAGCGCCCGCTGGTGAACTTGCGCGTCAAAGAGAGTGTGAACATCCTCGGCCTCCCATCCTTCGACTGCCTTCATCGCGGCTTCCCGATCAGCGGATCCGGCGGAGAGGCAGAATCGCGTTGCGCCATCGTCCCGCTCGCTGAGAAGCAGGACGGTGCCGCTGGGCAAATTGATCCACTCCGCGTTGCCTTCCTTGTGCACCTCGAATTCGGGCGCGAAAAGAGCGGGCGCCGCGCTGAGCGTGGTCTGGCCGATCAGGATGCCCGGCTTCAGCATGATGCAGGTGCATGCGCCCGCCTGAGGCGGCTGGGGGAAGGACAGCCGGTATCCGTTCGCGAGAAGAACGACCGATGGCGGCCCCAGGTGCTCAGGCAACGCCGCCTTGAAACTCCAGGGAGCGGGATTGTCCGCGGGTGCCACGTCTCCAAGTCTCTGCAGAGTACGAAAACAGCCCTCCGCGATAGGTTGATCGTTGGAATTCCACGCCGAGACGGAGAAGGTCCAGTCGGCGATCCACGGGAGCGGCGGAGGCCAGTCTGCGGGCGTTCCTCTCATACCTGCATTTTGTTTCCAAAGCATTGCGCTGACAAGCACGTTCGATATGCCAATGCGGTCGCGATGGCGGTTGATTCAGGAACGGCTTTTCCTTATGTTGTCATCCGTTCGCTTGATAACATAATAATGTGTTTGTGAAGGAGGCGGTGGTGAAGAAGAAACTCCTTGTTTTCTGCGCAGTGTGGCTTTCCTTTACAGCCCTTGGTTTCGGCCAGGCGGAAACAAAAGTGAAGGTTGTGGGCCAGCGGGTGAACCTTCGCGCGAAGGCCGACTTGCAGGCCGAAGTGGTCGGCCAGATCGCCGACGGCGAGTACCTGAGCGCTCGCTCATTCCAGGATGATTGGGTGGAAGTGGCGCCCCCGGACAGCGTGGAACTCTGGGTCCACCGCGAATTCATCAAGGACAACCAGGTCACGGCGCCGAAGCTGTATGTCCGCGGCGGCCCCGGCATCAACTACACGGTGGTTGGCACCCTTGTCCGCGGGGATACGATCATTCCCAAGGGGGATTTCGGCGAATGGATCAAGATTGTCCCGCCATCGGTCTGCTCCCTCTGGGTCAACCGATCCTACATTCAGGTCCTGCAGCCCGAGAAGGCCAAGCTGGCTGTGGCGGAGAAGTCCGCCCCGCAGCCGGCGGCCAGAGAAGGTGCCGCGGCTGCATTTGCGGATGCCGAGGCGCCAGATATCTACACTCCGCCGGTTGCCGTCGTCGCACCCAAGGCGCCGGTTGCCCAGCCCCCGCAGCAGCAGCAGGCGTCCACGAATACTCCTTCCGACCTGGCGCTGATCCCGCTGGCGGGGCAGGGGAAGATCGTTCAGCGTGACGGCATCCTCCGCCTGTCTGGGCTGGTCTGGGGCCGGCCCAGCCGGTTCCGGCTCGTACGCTACGAAGGGAACCGGATCGAGATGATCTGCTATGTGCGCGGCAACAGCAGCCAGTTGAATGATTTGCTCGGCCAGCGTTTGCTGCTCCGCGGCCGCGAGTACTGGGTCCAGGGCGTGAAGTATCCCGTGGTGGTGCCCGACGAGATCATTCCGCGGGCGTCCGAGTAGCAATAGAATCGGTATGACGATCATGCATCGGTGGCATTTCCAGCGTTTGTTCCGTTGGCTGGTTCCGGTGTTCGTTTTCGCCGTCGGCCTGTGCGTCATGATTGCGCGGCAGAAGGCCGCAGGCGCGGGCCTTTCCTTCCTCGACGATCGCACCTATGCCGATTTCGCCGTTGCCCGGAACGTGGTTGAGGTGCATTCGTACGGTCTGGGCCCGCAGCAGCCGGCCCCCGCGGTTCACGATGTCCTTTGGCGGCTCGTCGTGGCACTCACGACCCTGGCCACCGGCGACGCCGGTTCGTCCGCCTACATCCTCGGGGCGCTGTTCAGCCTGGTGACGATCCTGATCTGCCTGAGGTTGACGCATCTGCTGTTCCCGTTCCCGCCGTTCATCATGTACTCGGCGGTCCTGCTCATTCTCGCGCCGTCGCTCCTCCTGACCTCCGTGGACCAACCGTCGCTGTCCATGACAACCACGCTGCTGGTCGCAGCCTGCCTCGTGCACATCGAGGGATTGTCGGAGCGCCGGACCCCGCTCCCGATGCGGTCGGCCCTCCTCGTCGGCCTGCTCATGTGGATCCACCTCGAGTACTTCATCGTCTGGATCGTGTTCTTCATTCACGCGATCATCATGAACGCCTTCAACCGCGAGAGAACCATCTCGACGGCGTTCGTTGTGACGCGCGGCCTCACGGGCGTGTTTCTCCTGGCCCTCTGCATGTTCCCCTTGCTGGCGTGGAACTTCAGCGTGATACACGTTCCGTGGCCGCAGGTAGTCGGCGCGCCGTTCGTCATGGACACGTGGCTCTCCGCCGGCCCGCTGGAGGCGGTGCGATCGTACCTCTCGCTCGCGGGCGCCGCCGTCCCCGAAGCATTCACCAAGCTCTACGACACGCCGTTTCTCTCGGGCGTGTTTGAGAGGGTCGTCGTCTGGTTCGGCATCGTGTTCATCACCGGGCTCGCGATCTGGCGGCCCGAGGAAAGGCCCTACACCCTGATCCTCATGCTTTTGGTCCTGATGCCGCCCCTGTACGCGCTCCTGTATCCGTATCTCGGCTGGCGGGCCGCCGCTCCCGTCTTCGAGGCTCTGTCGCCCCTGTGTGTCATCGCCGCCTCGTTCGCCATCTTCCGGGTCCCGTTCCTCATCGAGAGCCTGTACCGGAAGTGGAAGGAAGGACTGCCGGCGGCTTCCGGCTTCAGCGCGTGGTGGATCGGCATGGGCTCGATCCTGCTTCTCGCCTGCGTGATCCGCAGCGCCTCGCTCATGAACGGCAGAAACGCGGACCTGATCAGGCAGTTGGATTCCCGCGGGGCGGTCTCGGACGCCATCAAGTCCGGCGCGATCCAGGGGAAGTGGGTCGTCACGGACCGGCCCGGCTGGATCGCCTATGCCCATCGCTCGCGCGTGGTGGACCTCACAGGCGAGTTCACGCCGCAGGTGCTTGCCTGCCTCGACGACAAGGGCAACGTCGATGCTTCCGATCTGGGTTCCTATCTCGCCGGCGAGAGCGTGGATTCGATGGTCCTCTGGTCGCCCGAGAGCGAGAAGATCTCGACGCTCGTTCCGTGCGAACCTGTGGCGCGCGACGCCGCGCGCGGGAGCCCGGAGTGGCCGAAAATATGCGCGGTCAGCAGCCCCGGCGCTTTTTGAAAAAGTCCTGCATCAGTTCCCGGCACTCCTCCTCGAGAATCCCCGGCACGTAGTCCGCCCGGTGGTTCAGCTCGCCGCTCTGAAGAATCTTGAAAAGCGATATGCATCCGCCGCGCTGCGGATCGGTCATTCCCCAGACCACCAGGGGAATCCGGGCGTGCACGATGGCCCCGGCGCACATGGGGCAGGGCTCCTTCGTGACGTACAGCACGCACTCAGTCAGCCGCCAGTCGCCGACCGCGCTCGCCGCCTGCGTGATGGCGATCATCTCGGCGTGTGCCGTCGGGTCCTTCAATGTCTCGATCTGGTTGTGCGCCTGCCCGACAAGTTTCCCGTTCCACAGGATGACCGCGCCGACAGGCACCTCGCCCTCGCTCGCGGCGATGGCCGCCTGTTTCATCGCCAGCCTCATCATGGCTTCGTGCGGATTCGCCGGGTTGTTCATGCCGTGAATTATTCATAAACCGCGGTCCATGCGCAAGCGCCGCCGTAGCTCGGTAGCCGCCGGCGCAAGCCGGTGGCCATCTCCATTCACCACGCCCTTGCGGGCGCGGCTACGCATCTTTCGTAGCGGCTGGCGCAAACCGGTGGACTACGTGGCGAATTGACCCGCTGCCCGCGGCTCTATGTGTTTGAACTCGGACCCGGTCTTTACTACAGTCCCTGTATGCTACGACTTCCTCCATGGATGCGAACCGATCTGCGGACCGACCGGGACTTCACCCGCGTGCACGGGCTCCTCGCCGATCTGGACCTGCATACCGTGTGCCGGAGCGCCAGATGCCCGAACCGGCACGAGTGCTGGAACGGCGGCACGGCGACGATGATGATCCTCGGCGATACGTGCACGCGCCGATGCCGCTTTTGCGCCGTGAAGAAGGGCGCTCCCGGAAGCGTCGACGAGGGGGAGCCCGCCCGCGTGGCCGCCGCCGCGAAGGAAATGGGCCTGAAGTACGTGGTGCTGACGAGCGTGACGCGCGACGATCTGCCGGACGGCGGGGCGGGCATATTCGCGGAGTCGATCAGGGCGGTCCGTCGCGAAATCCCCGGCGCCGGCGTTGAAGTGCTGGTGCCCGACTTCCGGGCGTCGCCGGAAGCTCTTGGCGCTGTCCTGTCCGCCGCGCCCGATGTCTTCGCGCATAACCTCGAAACCGTGCGGCGGCTTCAGCCGGTGGTGAGGCCCCAGGCGTCGTACGATCAATCCCTAGCGGTCCTGCGGTTCGCGTCGAACCACCGGCCGCGCGCGGCGGTGAAATCCGGGCTCATGCTGGGGATGGGCGAGAACGGCGAGGAAATCGTTCGCGCCATCCAGGATCTTGTTGAGGCAGGCTGTGATCTGCTGACGTTGGGTCAGTACCTCGCGCCGTCCGCGGAGCACCATCCGGTGGACCGCTTCGTCCCGCCCGAGGAGTTTGAGCGGTGGGGGGAGAGGGCGCGTGCGCTTGGACTGAAAGGCGTGGCGTCGTCGCCGCGGGTCAGGTCTTCGTACAAGGCCGCGGAGCTGCTGGAGGCTTCGCGGAGGGGGACGCCGTGCCCAAGATCCTGATCTGCTACCTGGTGAAGAACAGCGGGCACCATGCCGCCGCGCGCGCGGTCGAAGCCGCGCTCCATCAGCTCAACCCCCGCGTCGAGACTCTCTGCGTGGACCTTCTCGAATACACGCACCCGCGTTGGAGCGCGCTCATCCAGAAAACGTACATGGTGACCATCCGGCGCACGCCGGAGGTCTGGGAGGCCCTGTACGACAGCCCGTGGCTGGACTACCTGACGCGGAAGATCCGGACGCTGATCCAGCGCGGCAACAGCAAGCCTCTGTTGTCGCTGATGGACGATTTCGATCCCGACATTGCCGTCTGCACGCAGGCGCACCCGCTGGCCGTGCTGAACGCGTACGTCGAGCGGCACCGCAAGAACCTCCCGCTCTGGGGAATTGTCACGGATTTCATTCCGCACCGCTTCTGGGTGGTGCAGGGCAGGGCGCACTACGTGGCGCCGGACGAGGCTGCGGCCGAACGGTTGGTATGGCTGGGCGTCGAGCGCCGCCGCGTCCATGTGCTGGGCATCCCGATCAACCCGGGGTTGATCGGCCGGCTGAAGAAGAAAATCTCCCGCGACAACGGTCGGCGCGTATTGATCATGGGCGGCAGTCGCGGGCTCGGCGCGAAGTACCGGACCATCCGCTCGCTGGACTTGAGCCCGGAAGATTTCACCATCGATGTCGTCACCGGCATGAACCGCCGGCTCCGGGCGCGCCTCGTTCGCCGCCGCAGCAAATTCAAGCATCCCATCCGCATCCGCGGCTATGTGAAGGACGCCGCCACGCTGATGCACAAGGCCAGCCTGCTTATCAGCAAGCCGGGCGGAGTGACTTCAGCCGAGGCGATGGCGGCGGGTGTCCCGATGCTCCTGATCAGGCCGCTGCCGGGGCAGGAGAGCGGCAACACGGATGTGCTCGTGCGCCACGGGACGGCCGTGCACATCCGCCATGACCGGGATGTGGAGCCGGTCGTCACGGCGCTGATGAGGAATGCGGAGCTGCTGGGCATGATGAGGGAGCGCGCCGAGGCATTCGGCCGCCCGGCCGCCGCCATGCATATTGCGGAAACCATACTGGCAGGGCTTGAGTCGAAATGAACACTCGGGTAGAAGCGTCAGGATCATGAACGAGTACATCACCTACAGGCTGGCGTCGATTCTCTGCAGGATCTTCCCTGAGAAGCTTGCGTACTGGTTCGGCCTGCGCATTTCGGATCTCTTCTACGCGCGCAATCACGTCGGGCGCCAGGCGATCATCTCCAACCTGAAGCACATCTATGCCGCGCGCGGCATCGTGCCTGCAGAAGCGGCGCTGAAGGGACTCTCGAGGAAGACCTTTCAGTACTTCGGAAAATACCTGATCGACTTCTTCCGGTACGCGCGGTTGACCCCCGGGGAAGTGCGCCAGCGCGTGAGCCTTGAGCACCTCGATTATCTTGAGCAATGCATGGCGCTGAAGCGCGGCGTGCTGGTGCTGACCGCCCATTTCGGGAACTGGGAACTCGGCGCCGCCGCGGTCACCGCCCTGGGCCACAAGGTCAACGCCTTGGTGTTGCCGGCGCGGCTGGAGAAGCTGAACCAGATGTTCCAGAAACAGCGCGAGAAGCGCGGCGTGAAGCTGATCCCGGTCGGGCGCTCGGCCGTTCTGAGCATGATCCGCTGTCTGAAGAACGGCGAGATCGTCGCCGTGCTCGGCGACCGCGACTTCACCGGGAAGGACGACCGGGTCGAGTTCTTCGGGCGGCCCGCGCGCATCCCCCGCGGTCCGGCCTGGCTGTCGCTGAAGAGCGGGGCGCCCATCGTTCCCGGATTCCTGTTGCGGCAGGTCGACGACACATTCCTTCTGCGGTTTCATCCGCCGATCTTCCCCGAGGCGGAAGCTACGGAAGATGCCATCCGCGCGAAGGTCTGCCGGGCGCTGGAAAAGGAGATTGGCGACCAGC
>CAYQYB010000124.1:0-7503 GCA_964421535.1 uncultured Verrucomicrobiota bacterium
GGCCGGCCCCAGCTCAGCACCTTTTCGAAGTCGGCCGGCACGCCCGCGTTCGCGAGCAGCTCCTGGAGATCCTTCGGAATCTTGCCGTCGTCGCGCGTGCGGGATTCGATCAGCCGCCGGATCTCGTCCTCGTTCAGCTCGAGAATCCCGTTGAGCGCCTTCTCCGAGGACGACATCGCGTCGATCTTGTCGCCGTTTCCCCACACCGTGAGCACGTCGGCGATGCCCTGCAAAGGCTCGGCGTCCTCGTCCTCCGACGGCCCGCCGTACAGGATCGCGGGCGTGAAGCCCTTGATGCGCAGCAGCTCCTCCACGGAATCGACCGGCGCGTTCTTGCATTCGTAGCCGCGCTGCTCGTAGAAGGGATCGTCGGACTCTGCGCCGTTGAGGTGATGCTCATCCCCCGCGTCGGTATAGTCGCGGAAGCAGTCGATCAGCTCGTCCACCTCCTCGGTCGGCACGCCGCTGAACTCGAGGACCTCCTTCCAGACATCGTCGCTCATCTTGTTGACGTCCCACTTCGCGGTCTCCGGCTTGATGCTCACCTCGATGGACCCGGCCCCGAGCTCGCGCGTCACGACCACCTCGCCGCCGACCTCCAGCGTCTTCCTGAACTCGTTCATCTCCACGTCCGCGTCCGGCACGATCTCCTCCTTCGTCGCCTCCTCCGACAGGATGAGCTTCGTGTACTCGACGCCGGCGTACGAGAGGTACTGCGCCTTCAGCCGCTTCCGGTAGTACGAGGTGATCCCCGCCTCGACGTGCATGTCGAACGCGAACGCGCCGATCAGCAGGGACAGGATGATCAGGACCCAGAGGGCGACGATCAGGGCGGAGCCCTGCTTCGCGCTACGCGCTACGCAGGGCAGGCCCGATCTTGGATTCTGGATTCCGGATTCTGGATTCCGGGATCCGGTTTTTTCCAAGGGTTGGAAAAATCGGCCGAACATTTTCCAAGGTTTGGAACAAATTGTCATGGCGACTCCGTCCGCGCGCGGGCCGCCTCGGCGGCGCCGCGGTCCAGCCTTGCCCCGTCCCCCGCCGATTCGCCGCCCGCGGCGGGCGCGCCGTCCCCCGCGCCCGTGTTCTCCCCGCCGGCCGTTCCGGTCGCCTGCACCGCGTTCGTCACCGCGGGCGCGATGGGGATCTCGACCACCCGCTTCAGCTTCACCGGGTCCCCGAACTCCTCGATCGGGTCCATGTACAGCGTGATTTCCACGAGGCTCGGGAGCGAGTTGGTCTGCTCCCCTTCCCAGCTGTTTTCCCAGTTCTCCTCCTCGGGATTGTAGACGCGGCACTGGATTCCCTGCACCTCCGTCGAGACGAACCAGCGGTCGATCGCGACGGTGTCCTCGTCCTCGAGCAGCGGGTCGTACGCGCGGATGCAGACGGCGGGGTCGCCGTCGTCGTTGTCCTCGATGCTGAAGATGATCCGGTGCGTCCCCTTGCCCAGCGGCGAGTCGGGCGGGATGAACGCCGAGCTGGTGGTGACCCAGCTGAGCTTGTCGCCCGGGTAGCTGCCCGAGTTTCCCGTCTCGAGCCGGAAGCCGTACCGCCCCGGGCTGCTCCGGAAAAACGCGGCCGAGCGGAGCCCCGAAACCAGCTGCTCCATGACGAAGTCCCCGTGCCGCAGCTCGTCCAGCAGCTGCCCGCCCCGCTGCCACGCGCGGACCGTCCCGGAGAACGTCTCCCAGATGATCGCGAAGGCGAAGACGAGGATGGTGAGCGCGACGAGGAGCTCGAGGAGGGTGAAGCCGGATTTGAAGTTCCAAGTTCCATGTTCCATGTTCCAAGCTCGGGAAGACCGGCGCACTGCGCTCCGCCAACTTGGAACTTGAAACCTGGAACTTGAAACTCCCTGTTTACCGGCTCTCAACCGTTCCCCCCTTCTTCTCCTGCGGCACGTACAGGTAGGACACGACCTCCTCGTACGGGTTCGCCCCGCGCTCGGACCACGCGACCCGGAACGTCACCTTCTTCAGGCCGTCCTCCTCCTCGCCCTCCGTCGCCACTTCCCACGTGCCCCGGTACAGGTCGGACTCCTCGAACCGCACGTCGCTCGAGCCATCCTCGAGCTCCTGGCCCTCATCCAGATCCAGGAGCTGGTTCTTGAAATCCAGCTCGACCAGCGCGAGGAAATGCCGGGCCGACTCGTAGTTCCGCGACTGCCGCACGACGGCGAGACACTTCGACGCCGTCGAAATCAACACCGTCAGCCCGATGCCGAGGATGGCCAACGCCAGCATCACTTCCACCAGCGTCAGGCCGGCAAGACGGCGTTGGCGAGTTCCAGGTTTCAAGTTACAAGTTCCAAGTTTGGCGGAGTTCTCCTTTCGTGCTCCAACTTGGAACCTGGAACCTGCAACTTGAAACTCACTCATACTCCACCTTCGCCTTCCCCGACAGCGGGTCCACGATCACGGTCGCGGACTTCTGGTACTCGTCCCGGAGCTCGATGGAGTACGGGTCGCACATGCCGTTGCGGTAGTAGTTGACCCAGTAGATCCCGTCCTTTTCCTGCTCCACCTTGTCGCTTTCGAAGCTCGTGATGGTGACGCCCTCCGCCAGCGACCGGGTCATCTCCGACTTCACGCCGCCCGCGGTCTGCGGCGCCGGTTCCGCGCCGGCGCCGGTCCCCGCGCGGGCCGCGTCCTGCGCCTGCTGGGCGCGCGCCTCGGACACCTGGTCGTAGTCGCGGGCCGCCGCCGCGTCGGTGATCGTCACGATCTCGATCGTGTTCTTCTTGGCGTCGTAGAGGATCGCCGCGTCGTTCTGCTTGAGCACGGCCATGCCGCGCGCGTAGCGGTGGCTCATGACGACCGCCCGCGCGGACGTGCGCAGCTTCGCGCCGCGGTACGAGCGGACGAACGACGGCACCGCGATCGCCGCGGCCAGCATCATGATGACGACGACCAGCAGGAGCTCGATGAGGGTGAAGCCGGACTTCGAGTTCCAAGTTGCAGGTTTCAGGTTCCAAGTCCCCGGTCTCCAACTTGGAACTTGGAATCTGGAACTTGGAACTCTGTTTCTTCCGCGCAACAACGCGACTCCCGCCTACGGCTGTCCCGTCGTCTGCCAGTTGCAGATGTCGTCCGCGCTCTGCGCCCCGTCCGGGCCGTTGGAGTACAGGTCGTAGCCGTTCGGGTTGTGGGAGCCCGGGTGCGCGTAGACGTAGTCGCTGCCCCACGGGTCCTTCGGAATCCCTTTTTCGAGGTAGGGGCCGCGCCAGTTCGGGGCGGCGCCGGGCGACGTGACGAGGGCCGAAAGCGAGCCCGGGTAGGCTCCGTTGTCCACCTCGTACAGCCGCAGCGCCATGCCGATGTTGTTCACGTCCGCCTGCGCCGCCGCGATCTGCGCCTGCTTCACGCGGCCGCCCAGCCGCGGGATCGCCACCGCCGCCAGGATGCCGATGATGACGACGACGAGAAGGATTTCGATCAGCGTGAAGCCGGACTTGGTGTTCGATACCGCCATTCTATTCATGCATTTGCTCATGGGTTTCTCCTTTGAAACTGGAAACTTGGCACCTGTTATCATCATTTCTCTCGAACATAAGACACTGAATCCGGTCCTTCCGTTCCAAGTTTCCAGCGTCAAGTTTCGAGTTTCTTCCTACTGCACCTTCAACCCGCTCGTCAGGTCGAACACCGCCAGCAGCATGCTGATGGCGACGAAGCCGACGAGCACCGCCATGGCCAGGATCATCAACGGCTCGAGCACCGTCGTAAAAATCTTCACGCTGCGGTCCAGGTCGTCGTCGTAGCGCTTCGCGATGTGCAGCAGCGCCGCGCTCATGTCGCCCGACTCCTCGCCGACGGCCAGCATATCGGTGAGCAGCGGCGGGAAGATCTTGCCCTGCGCGAGCGGGCCGGAGATCGTCGCGCCGTCGGTCACCCGCGTGCGCGCGTCGCGCACGGCCTCGGCGATGACCACGTTGCCGACGGTGTCCTCGACGATGGCCAGCGCCTGGAGAACCTGCACGCCGTTCGACAGGAGCGTGCTCAGCGTCCGCGCGAAGTGCGCGAACGAGTTCGCGGTGACGATGTTCTTGATCAGCGGGAGCTTGAGCTGGGTGCGGTGCCACCAGCGCCGGCCGCCCGGCGTCTTCAGCGCGCGGCGCGCGAGGACGACAAGCCCGGCGATCGCGAGGAGGATCAGCCAGCCGTACTTGATCAGCACGTGGCTCATGTTGATCAGGATCAGCGTGGGCAGCGGCAGGGTGCTGCCCAGCTCCGCGAAGATCGCCGAGAACCGCGGCACGACGAACACCATGGAGAAGATCATCGTGACCGCGCCCATGCTCAGCACGATGCCGGGATAGATGAGCGCCATCAGGACCTTCTCGCGCGCCTCCTGGACGCGCTCGTAGTGGTGGCACAGGCGCTCGAGCACCTCCGAGAGCTGGCCGCTCGCCTCGCCCGCGCGGACCATGCTGACGTACAGCGTCGAGAACGTGTCCGGCCACTGGCCCAGCGCGTTGGACATGCTCGTGCCCTGGACGATCTGGTCGCGCAGCTCCGTGACGATCTTGTCCTGCCCGCGGCTGACCTTGCGCCGCGAGAGCGTGTGGAGCGCGTTGCCGAGGGTCATGCCGGACGCCAGCAGGTCGCTCAGCTCGCGCGTGAACAGAAGGACCTCGCGCATGCCCATGCGCGCCTTGCCCGAGCCCTTCCACTCCAGCTTGAAGAACTTCCTGTCGCCGGCGGACGTCGCCGCGGCCGGCGCGCCCAGTCCGCCCTCGAAAACGGACACGGGCACCTGGCCCATGCGCTCGATCTGCAGGAGCGCCGCGCGCTTGTCCTGCGCCTCGACCGTCCCTTCGACTTTCTCGCCGGTGCGCGAGCGGGCGATGTATTTAAAAGTGGGCATAATTCAGAGAATGCGGAAGTGTGAAGGTGGAAGGCGGAATTTCCGCCTTCACCCTCCCGCCTTCACCCTTCGGACAACGCCTCATCTTCCTCCGACACGCGGAGCACTTCCTCCATCGTCGTCGTGCCGTCGAGGACCTTGTTCCAGCCGTCCATGCGCAGCGTCCGCATCCCCTGCCGGAACGCGACGGCCTTGATCTCGCTCGTGGCCGCGCGCGCGACGATGAGCGGCCGGATCTGGTCGTTGACGACGAACACTTCGTAGATGCCGGTTCGGCCGCGGAAGCCGGTGCCGCGACAGTCTTCGCAGCCGTTGGCCTCGTGGATCGTCCCCTCTTTCAGGCGCTCCATCGGGAACCCGATGGTCGTCAGGAACGACTTGTCCACCTTCCACGGCTTCTTGCACTTGCAGAGGCGGCGGATGAGACGTTGCGCGATCAGGGCTTCGACCGACGACGCGACCAGGAAAGGCTCGATCCCCATATCCACGAGACGCGTCACCGCGCCGACGGCGTCGTTCGTGTGGAGCGTGCTGAACACCAGGTGACCGGTCAGCGCGGCGCGGATGGCGATCTCCGCCGTCTCCTTGTCGCGCACTTCGCCGACCATGATCACGTCCGGGTCCTGGCGCAGAATGTGGCGCAGGCCGACGGCGAACGTCAGCCCGATCTCCGGGCGGACCTGGATCTGGTTGATGCCGGCCATCTCGTATTCGATCGGTTCCTCGATCGTCAGGATGCGCTTGTCGATCGAGTTGATCGTGTGCAGCCACGCGTACAGCGACGTGGACTTGCCGGATCCGGTCGGGCCGGTGACCAACAGGATGCCGTGCGGCTTGTGGATCAGCTTCTTCAGCGTCGCCTCGTCCTTCGGGTTCAGCCCGAGCTTGTCCATGCCGATCAGTCCGCTGGACCGCATCAGCAAGCGCAAGCTGACGCTCTCGCCGTACACCGTCGGCATCGTGGACACGCGCACGTCGATTTCCTCGCCGCGGATCCGCAGGCTGATGCGGCCGTCCTGCGGCAGGCGCTTCTCGGCGATGTCCATGCCCGCCATGACCTTCACGCGGGAGATGATCGCGGGCTGGAATCGCTTCAGCTGCGCCGGCACGGGCGTCTGGTGCAGCAGGCCGTCGATCCGGTACCGGATGCGCAGGTCCGCTTCCTGCGGCTCGAGGTGAATGTCCGTCGCCCGGTCCTGGTACGCTTCCCAGATGATCTGGTTCACGAACTTGACGACCGAGGCCTCCTGGTCGAGTTCGCCGAGGTCCTGCTTCGAAAGATCGTCCTCGGGCGCCACCTCGATCCGGTTGTCCTGGATCATCTGCTCGAGGGTGTCCGCGCCGACGCCGTAGAACTTCTTGGCCGCCTTGGCCAGCTCGGTGGACGAGCTCAGCGTGAGGCGGATGCGGAAGCCGGACGCGAGCCGCAGGGCGTCCACGAGCCCGGGATGGAACGGGTCGTGCGTCGCGACGCGCAGGATGCCGTTCTCCATGCGCAGGGGGATGACGTTGTACTGGAAGACCGCCTTGGTCGGCAGTTTGCCCAGGACGTCCTGCTCGATGGGCTTGTCGCCCACGCGCTCGAACGGGAGCTTCATCGCCTCGGCCAGCTTCTCGAGGAACGGCTCTTCCTTGGAGTAGCCCTGGCTGACCACGGCGTCGGTGATGGACTGGCCGCTCTGCTGCTGGCGCGCGAGCAGGTCCGCGATCTGCTCGGGCGTGAAAAGACCCACCCGCTCCAGGATCGTCGCCAGCTTGGTTGTGCTTGCACCGGCCATATTTACCCTGCGTTCTCGAAGGGTCTACTTCGCGTCCAGCAACTCCCTGATCTTACGCCCCAGCGTGTCGCGTGTGAATGGCTTCTGGATGAGGGGCACGTCCACGCCGATGGTCTTGCCGTCGACGGTGTCGTCGCTGCTGTAGCCGGACACGAACAGGACCTTGAAATCCTTGCGCGTCTTCTGCAGCTCCTCGACGAACTGCCGCCCGTTCATGTGGGGCATGATCATGTCCGTCAGGATCAGGTGGATCGGCTCCTTGTACGTGCGGCAGATCTCGAGCGCCTCGCCGCCGTGCGGAGCCTGCAGGGTCTGGTACCCCAGCGTCTGGAGCATCCGGACCGTAAGGTTCCGGACGACTTCCTCGTCCTCAACGACCAGAATGGTTTCTTGTCCTCTCACGTTTCGGCGCTCCTCCGGTGCTTGCGTCCGTTGCGGCGCGGAATCCGTCGACAACGGCAGGTAGATTTTGAATGTGCTTCCTTCTCCGAGCTCGCTCTCCACCTCGATGTACCCGCCCATCTGCTTCACAATACCGTAAACGGTCGACAAACCCAACCCCGACCCGCGCCCGACTTCCTTCGTGGTGAAGTACGGTTCGAAAAGGTGCTCCCGGACTTCCTTCGGCATGCCGATGCCGGTGTCGCTGACGGAGATCACGACGTGCGGGCCCGGCCTGACCCCGACGTGCTTCGCGCAGAACGAGGGGTCGAGCATCGCGCTGGCCGTTTCGATGCACAGGTGCTTCGGGCGCGCCTCGATCTTCGCGCGCCACTTCTCCATCTCTTCCGCGATCTCGGGCAGCTGCGCGCTCACGCGCGGATCCACCATGGCCTCGCGCGCGTGGATCGCGAGG
>CAYQYB010000125.1:0-7457 GCA_964421535.1 uncultured Verrucomicrobiota bacterium
GGACCCGCGTCCTCTCCCTCCGGGAGAGGAAAGAGGTGAGGGATTTTCCAAGCCTTGGAAAAATTTCGCGCCGATTGTCCAATGGTTGGAAAACCCACCCCTGTGTCCCCTCCCGAGGAGGGGATTAGTGGTTTAGTGATCCCCTCCACCGGAGGGGTGGCCGCAGGCCGGGGTGGGTTTACCGCCCCGAATACATCTTCGTGTAGTACGAGGAGTACTCGCCGCTGCGGACGCGGTCGAGCCACTGTTTGTGGCTCAGATACCAGTCGATCGTCAGCTTCAGCCCGTCGTCGAAGCTGTGCGCGGGCTTCCAATCGAGTTCCTTCTGGATCTTGACGGCGTCCATCGCGTACCGGCGGTCGTGGCCGGGGCGGTCCTTGACGAACTTGATGAGCGATTCCGGCTTCTTGAGGATCGCGAGGATCTGTTTCACGACGTGCAGGTTCGGCACGTCGCTCATGCTGCCGATGTTGTAGACCTCCCCCGCCCTGCCCTTTTGCAGGACCGCGTCGATTGCGCTGCAGTGATCGAGCACGTAAATCCAGTCGCGCACGTGCATGCCGTCGCCGTAGACCGGAAGCGGCTTGTCCTCCAGCGCGTTGGCGATCATCAGCGGGATCAGCTTCTCCGGGAACTGGAACGGCCCGAAATTATTGGAGCACCGCGTGATGACGGCGTTCACGCCGTGGGAGTGATGCGCGGCGCGGACGAGGAAATCGGAGGACGCCTTCGTCGCCGAGTACGGATTGTTCGGCGCGACCGGCGTCGTCTCGGAGAACCGGCCTTCGGCACCGAGGCTGCCGTACACTTCGTCGGTTGAAATCTGGACGAAGCGCTTCACGTTGAACTCGCGCGAGGCGTCGAGCAGGATCTGCGTGCCGAGGACGTTGGTGTGGATGAACTGCTCGGCGCCGAGGTGCAGGCTGCGGTCCACGTGGCTCTCGGCGGCGAAATTGATGATGGCATCGAACTTGTTGCCGGAGAAGACGGCGCGGACATCGTCCACGCGGCTGATGTCGCCGCGGACGAACGTGTAGCGCGGGTCCTTCTCGATGTCGGAAAGGTTCTCGAGGTTCCCGGCGTACGTCAGCGCGTCGAAGTTGACGATCTGGACGTCGCGGTGCGTGGCGAGCATGTGGCGGACGAAGTTGCTGCCGATGAATCCGGCGCCGCCGGTGACAAACAGTTTCATGCCAGTTTCTCCTCTGCGAGGTACTCCTCCAACCCCTTCTGCCACGGCGGCAGAGCGCTCCCGGTCCACTCCCGGTACCGGCTCGTGTCGAGTACCGAATAGGCCGGCCGCGGCGCCGGGCGCGGATACTCGGCCGTGCTGACGGGCAGGACCTTGGCGTCCGGCTTCACGCGCTCGCCGATCGCCTTCGCGAACTCGAACCACGAGCAATGGCCCGACGCGGCGACGTTCACGATGCCCTCGCGCTTCAGCTGAATCAAGCGAACAATCGCCGCGGCCAAGTGCCGCGTGTACGTCGGCGACGAGAACTGGTCGTTGACCACCCTCAGCGGTTCGTCGCTCTTCTTCATCCGCTGGGCGATGGTCCGGACGAAATTTGCACCACGGACGCCGAACAGCGACTGCGTGCGTACGATCAGGCTATGCCCGCCCGCGCCCTGGACCAACTCTTCTCCAGCCAGCTTGCTCGCGCCGTAGATGCTCAGCGGGTTGACGCGGTCGGTTTCGGTGTAGGCCGAGCCCTTGCGGCCGTCGAACACGTAGTCCGTGCTGAGGTGAATCAACCCGACGTTCTTCGCCGAACAGATGCGCGCCACGTTGCCGGCGCCCTCCGCGTTGACGGCGTACGCCTGCTCGCGCTGTGTCTCCGCGTCGTCCACGCGCACGAAGGCCGCGCAGTTGACCACGGTGTCGACTTGTGGAAGCTCCGCGCGGACGCGGTCAAACTTGGTGATGTCGAACGCCGGCAGGTCCAGGCCCAGCGGCTCGATTCCCACGGAGCGGCACGCGCTCACCAGGTCGGTGCCCAGCATCCCGTTGCATCCAATGACGGCGACTTTCATCGGAAGCTAGATCTTTACCCCGGCCGTGCGCGCGACGGTGATGTTGGCCTGAAGCAGGGATTCGTGGTTCTCGCCGGCGTCCATCCACCAGCCGTTCACGACTTCGTATTCCAGGCCGCCGCGCCGGATATACGCGTTGTTCACGTCCGTGATCTCCAGCTCCCCGCGCTTGGACGGCTTCAGGGTCTTCACGATCTTGAACACGTCGCCGGGATACATGTACACGCCGATGACCGCGAGGTTCGTGGGCGGGCGCTTCGGCTTCTCGATGATCCGTTTGATCTTCTCGCCTTGAATTTCCGCGATGCCGTATTCCCACGGATGATCGACTTCCTTGAGAAAGAGCCGCGCGCCCTTCTTTTGCTTCTTGAAATTCGCCACGCCGCGCGCGATGCCCTTTTCCAGCAGGTTGTCGCCCAGCACGACGACGACTTTCTGGCCCTCGGCAAATTCTTCCGCGAGCCCCAGCGCCTCGGCGATCCCGCCCTCGCCTTCCTGGTACGTGTAGTGGATGCGAGACAGGCCGAAATCCTTGCCGTTCCCGATCAGGCGCAGGAAATCGCCCGCGTTGCGGCCGCCGGTGACGACCATGATCTCGCGGATGCCGGCTTCGACCAGCATTTCGATCGGATAGAAAATCATCGGCTTCTTGTAGATCGGAAGCAGATGCTTGTTCGTGATTTTCGTCAGCGGATACAGCCGCGTGCCCAAACCGCCTGCGAGCACTATGCCTTTCATAGGGACCTCAAGTTGTTAGCCGCCGCGCTTCGCGTTCCACTTCAACGGGATGTCGTTCTTGAACGGATCGAGCCGATACTCGTCCGGGTGCTCGTGGTCGTACGGCATGTTCGGCACGTTCATGACCATCGCTTCCTTGTCGCCGACGCACTCGAAGCCGTGCCACACCCCGCGCGGAATCACCAGCACGCAGGGATCATCAACCGACAAAATGTACTCGGCCGTCTTGCCCTTCGTGGGCGAGCCCTCGCGCGCGTCGCTGAGCCCGACGCGGACCTTGCCGGCGAGCGCGACGAAGCTATCGTCCTGCTTCTTGTGAAAATGCCACGCCTTCACGACCTCGGGGAGAACGACGGTCACATAGACCTGGCCAAAGCCCGTGAAGATCTCGTCGTTGCACCTGAGGATTTCCAGCAGGCGGCCGCGGTCGTCCTTGAGCCACTTGAGTTTCTTGACCTGCACGCCTTGAATCGAATGTTCGCTCACGTCTGATTACCTCCTGCCGGACCGGACTTGTGGGAAAGAATGTAATGGCCTGAGCGTGAAATGCAAAGCCCGTTTTCCGGAGGGAGCGCAAAGGCCGACGCATCTTCGAATTTGCGCGCATGCCACACACTCGGCTCAGCCGGAGGCTTCGCCCTACCCGCCCAGACAACCTTCACATGGGTAGGGCGAGGCGTCCCCGCCGAGCCGTTTTGGAGCCTCTCAACACGTCCTAGCGCGTGACGCAGATTCGCTGGACCCGAAGTCCCAAATCTTTCGGGAAACCGGACTTCTCCGGATCCCACGACGGGCTCGTGACCAGGTCGTGCCAGCGGAACGTCCCCGTCTCGCCCGGGACGCCCGGCAGCGCGAACACCGACCATGTCCAGCCGGACCCGATGCGATTCTTCAGGCGGCCGGCGCCGGACAATCCGATTTCGCAGTCGACTGTCGGATCGCCGTCGCGTCCGTGCGTGGCAAGCAGCCACACGCGCGATGGCGTCGACGCGACCGGCAGGGCAAGCGCCGCATTCGCCCTCAGCCATTGCGATTCCTGCTTCTCTATGACGAACGGCTCCTGCGGCGCTTCCGCCTGCAGCCGCATCGCTTCCCCACCCGATCGCGGGATGCAGAAGGCATCGCAGAGATACACGCCTTCCGATGCGGCGATCTCGAATTCAAAGCCTTTCCTGCCTCTTGTCTCGCCGTCCAGTTCCACGACCTCCCAGCCGGGGCCAAGCGAAACGCGACGGACGGATGAAGTCGTGCTACCAGCGCGGCCAACGCTCAACCGGTCCGGCACACCGCCCGACGGAACGGCAAACACAAACGCCACGTCGAACGGGCCCGCGACTTTTCCGGGAGCTGTGAATCGTACGTTCTTGCCGCCGTCGGCCGGCACCGCGACGCCGCGAAACTCGATCGGCCGGCCGGACACAGGGTTCGCGCCGCCCGAAAGGCCGAGCCGCCCGCCATCCATGATTCTGACGTAGCCTGAGCTCGCAGCCTCCGGTTCACCCCCGACGCGATACACCTGCAAGGCGCGCACGCGTTCCGTGACATTGGTGGGCACCGTGCGCTTCAGCCGCTCCAGCCGCCGCGTGTGGAGAGTGTCCGAAAACAGAAGTTCCATGCTGACGCCCGGAAGCGCGACGCCGGAGAACGGCGTGATCAGAAGATACCGCCGGCCTGGCTGCGCCGTGACCAGCCGCGCCATGATCTGCTCCGCCGCGCGGTATTCGGCTTCCGATCGGTAGCCCCAAGCCACCGGCAGGAGGGGCCGGTTCGCGAGCCGCTCGATCGGCGCCGCGGTCTGCGTGTACTCGGCGAACAGGAAATCGCCGGCTTCCGCGACCCGATCCGACACCTTCTGGTAGAACCCGAAAGTCCCTTCGTTGTTCCATGTGGTGTAGAGCGGCAAACGGCCCCGGATCGACATCAGAAACAGTCCCGCGGCGAGCGCGCAAATTACCACGCCGGGAACCCACGCCGGCGTTTTCGATCCCCGCCGGTTCAGCCAGCGGCCGGCACCGGCGCCGATGACCGCCAGCAGGATGGACAGCGAAAGAACAAGCAGCGGGACAAGGAACGTCACCATGCGCCGTGTCTCGAACATGTAGTTGTTGACCCAGCCGATCGTCAGCGAAGCCGGCGCGAGCAGGAAGAACAGCCAGCGCCCCAGCCTGCCGGGCGTATCGCGGCGGACGCACAGGACAACCGCCCCCAGCAGAGCGGCGGCAAACCAGAGACGCGAGGAAACTTTCATCACGCCGCTGAAGTCCGTCAGGCTGATGTACGCCACCGCCCAGGGCGGCAGGCCGGGGATCTGTCCGTCCTCGGTCCTGAAGCGCAGGGACAGCAGGACCAGGACAATAAACAGAAGACTCATCGCTCCGCCGACAACCGCATTGGCAATCCATCCTCGCGTCCCGACACGACTCCACACCAGCCGCAGGACGGCAACCGCCACAAGCGCCGACGCGCCCAACGACAACAACAGCATGCTGCGCCGCGGATCGGCCAGCGAGTTCTTGATCCAGTATGGATCGGTCACCCAGACGATCTGGGCCGCGAACAGGCAGGCGCCGACGGCAAGCCCGGCCCACCACGCCGCCCAGAAACACTCGCGGCGCGTCAGCCAGAGCGAGGCCAGAATCACCGGGCCGATCACGTACGCCGAGGTGATATGAAAGAGCATCGCCGCCGACAGCGACAGCCCCGCCAGGAATCCGGTCGCGCGCGACGCCGGCCGGTCCGTAAGCATTGGAGTCGCCCACAGAACCAAGCCTGCGAGGACCAGGAATGAAGCGGGCCACTCCGCGCGCGCGCACCGCGCGTTCCAGACGATCGCGGGATGCAGGACATACAGCACGAACGCGACCGCCGCCGCAACGCGCATGCCCGTGAGCCGATGCGCGAGGCCCGCCAACAGCAGGCCGGCCAGGATCGCCAGGATTGGCGAGACCCAGAACGCGCCATACGGGAACCCCAGCGCCGCGGGCACGCTCAGAAGAAGCGAGTAGCCTGGGAAGAACCAGGGCTTGGACGTGTCCATCCGCTCGTCTTCGCACCAGAGACAGGCGTCTTTCGTGGAGTGGAAGCCGGCATGGCCGTAACGGAAGACCGCGCGCTCTTCGGGCTTCAGCTCCGCCAGGGCCGGATCCGCGAAACTGAGCTGCCCGTGCTGTTCGAACGACAGCGCCGTGTTGAAGTACGCGCCCGCGTCCTCGCCGGCCTCCACCTCCTCGTCGGGCCGGAACAGCAGGCACGCCGCCGCCACAAGCAGAAGAGTCCACAGCCAGCCGGGGCTCCATCGCATCTCCATCCGGCGGAGACAGGTCACAAACACCAAGGCAATAAACAGAACCAGGAGTGAGCCAATCCACAGGGTCATGCGTGGACTGTATCGTATGCCGCCGTCCCATCAAGGCGCAAAACAATGCAATGGTCGGGCGCGGCGTTTCTGCTAAAATGACAAAATGAAGGTGTCGATCATCACGCCGAGCTACAACAGCGAGCGGTTCGTCGAGAAGACGATCACGAGCGTGCTGGCGCAACGGGAGCCGGGCCTCGAGATCGAGTACATCGTGGTGGACGGCGCCAGCCGCGACCGGTCGCTGGAGATCGTCAACCGATACCGCGACCGGATCAGCCATGTGATTTCCGAGCCCGACGCCGGCCCGGCCTCGGCCATCAACAAGGGCCTGCGGCTGGCCACAGGGGACATCATCGGATGGCTCAACGCGGACGATCTCTATCACCCCGGCGCGGTGAAGCGGGCCGTCGCCGCGATGGAGGAGCATCCGCTCGCGGCGCTCTGCTTCGGCCGCTGCCGGATCATCGACGAGAACGGCGAGGAGATCCGCCGAGGCGTCACGCTCTTCAAGGAAGCCTTCTTCCCCTTCTCCTGCCGGTTCGTGATCCAATCGATCAACTACGTTTCCCAGCCCGCGGTGTTCTTCCGGCGCGCGGCGCTGGAGAAGGCCGGCCTCCTGCGCGAAGACCTGAAGGCCGCTTTCGACTACGACCTGCACCTGCGTCTGTGGCGCCACGGCGGCGCGTGCCGGATACCCGGCCCGCCGGTTTCCGATTTCCGCTGGCATCCCGGCTCCATCAGCGGCAGCACGTTCAGAAGCCAGTTCAAGGAGGAGTTCGACGTCGCCGTCGCGGACGCCGGACGGTTCTCCCTGCAAGCCCTCGCCCACTGGTGCGTCCGCTGGGGCATTGTCGGCTCGTACGCCCTGATGCAGAAGCAACGCGAGTCCTGACCATGCGCATCGGCATCAACACCCTCTTCCTGATCCCCGGCGAAGTCGGCGGGTCGGAAACCTATCTCTGCGAGAGCCTCAAGGCGCTGGTCGAGCTGGGAGGCGGCCACGAGTTCGTCCTGTTCACCGGGCGCGAGGGGCACGCGAAACTTTTTCCAATGGTTGGAAAAATTCCGGGGGTGTTTTTCCAACCCTTGGAACTTTTTGCCGCGAACCGATACGCGCGGATCATCCGCGAGCAGACACAGCTGCCGTGGCTGGCGCGGAAATGGAAGCTGGACGTGCTGTGGTCGCCCGGCTACACCGCGCCGTTCTTCGCGCCGTGCCCGCAGGTCGTCTCGATCCTCGACATGCAGTACAAGAGCCACCCGGAGGACCTGACACTCGTGGCCCGGCTCACCATGCCGAGCGGCTGCGACATCGTGGCTGCAATCG
>CAYQYB010000126.1:0-7426 GCA_964421535.1 uncultured Verrucomicrobiota bacterium
CGGCGAAGGCTTCGAGGACATGAGCGCGCACCTGCCGGCAGCCGCAAAGCGGCTGCCGCGGCGAAGCGAGCCGCCGAGTTGTTCCTCTGCCGGAAGATGTTCCGGCGCCGCCGCGACGGGAAGGTGATAAACGAGGATTTCATCACGCTTCATTACCCGTGCTACTGGCATTACGACGTCCTGATGGGATTGAAGGTGATGGCGGAGGCCGGGTTCATCCGCGACCAGCGATGCAACGACGCGCTCGATCTTCTCGAGAGCAAGCAACTGCCGGACGGCGGATGGGCGGCGGAGGACAAGTACTGGCGTTCGCTGAACCCGCAGATCAGCAACTCCGATCTCGTTTCGTGGGGACCGGTTGGTCGGAAGAAGATGAACGAGTGGATTACCGCCGATGCATTGGCCGTGCTCGCCGCGGCCGGGCGCATCGCGGAATAGAGGAGGATGGGGAATGAATACGCCGTGGTTTGATGCGAGCACGTACGGTTGGATATGGGGCACGGTCATCGGGGTTGGGGGCGGTCTGTATGGCGCCTTGGTGGGGACCCTCGCGCCGCAGGGGAAGTGCAAGCGGCTTATCCTCGCGCTTCACATCGCGCTCCTCGGCGCGTCTCTTGGGTTGCTGGCGGCCGGAATCGTGGCGCTTGCGGTGAAGCAGCCGTATGGCGTCTGGTACAGCCTGCTGCTCCCCGGGTGCGTCGGCACAATCGTACTCGGCTCGCTTACGCCGGTCCTTCTGATGAGGTATCGGCAGGCGGATATGCAGAAAAGCGCGGGGGCGGGTATTTGACGGTCGTTGCGGGCCGGGCGGCGCGCTCACTGCCACAGAGTTTTCACGGAGCCGTACGCGAGGATCTTCCGGTCCGCAGTAATCAGCGTCGCGTCGTGGAGGCGTGTTGTCGCGATGATCAGTTCGTCCGCCGGGTCTGAGCGGAAATTCCCGGGCAGCGTTGTGGAGTCGACGGCCACCTGCTCTGTCAGGGGGAGGACCGTGATCAGGTCGGGGTCTGTTGCCCGGCGGATCCATTCGGCGAGAGGGATGGTCAGCGTGATCCGGGCTTTCTCCACCAGTTTCGACAGCTCCCAAAGGCTGATCGCAGCCAGCCCGAAGGGCGCGTTGCGGGGATTCTCGAGAGCGGCCCGGACCTTTGTCGGAAGTTGATCCGGATCCGTCAGGCTCCAGAACCACGCGTGCGTGTCGAGCACGTACTTCATCGGGCGGCTTCCCAGTCCTTGGCGGCGAGGGCCGGCGACACGATGTCGCCAACGTGGCTTGCGCTTCCCGCAAGCGAGCCGAGGAGCTTCTTCGGCGCGTGTTTCTTCTCCGGCTTCGGCGATTCAACCACGGCGATGACCTTCCCGTGGTTGGTGACCTCCACGGTCTTGTACTCGGTGGACACTTCCCGCAGAACCCACGTGCATTTGGCCTTAAACTCGCTGACGGACATTTTCATGGCTAGTCTTTATGGTCAACTAGTCATAATATATAGTCATAATATAGATTCGTCAATAGCTCTTGATTTTCGCCCGCTTCGAAGCTACCTGTATCCCGTTTGTCCAAAGAATAAGGAGAAGTGTTATGGCGATTATTGATTTCGGCGGCGTGAAGGAAAAGGTCATCACCCGCAAAGAGTTCCCGCTTTCCAAGGCGCACAAGGTGCTGAAGGGCGAGACGATTGCGATCATCGGGTACGGCGTTCAGGGCCCCGCGCAGGCGTTGAACCTCAAGGATAACGGCTTCAAGGTCATCATCGGCCAGGCCCCGGAGTTCAAGCGCGACTGGAACCGCGCGATCGCCGACGGCTGGGTGCCGGGCAAGACGCTGTTCGACATCCCGACCGCGGTCAGGAAGGGCACGGTCATCCAGATGCTCGTGTCGGACGCGGCCCAGCGCCACATCTGGCCGGTCGTGAAGGCGAACATGAAGAAGGGCGATGCGCTCTACTTCAGCCACGGCTTCTCGATCACCTATAAGGATAAGAGCGGGGTGGTCCCGCCGAAGTGGGTCGACGTGATCATGGTCGCGCCGAAGGGCTCGGGCACGTCCGTCCGCCGCAACTTCCTGTCGGGCGTCGGCATCAACTCCAGCTTCGCGGTGGCGCAGGACGCAACCGGAAACGCGAAGAACCGCTGTCTCGCGCTCGGCATCGGGATCGGCTCGGGCTACCTGTTCCCGACGACGTTCCCGCACGAGACGAACAGCGACCTGACCGGCGAGCGCGGTGTGCTGATGGGCTGCCTCGCGGGCACGATGGAGGCCCAGTACGAGACGCTGCGCAAGCACGGGCACACCCCGAGCGAGGCGTTCAACGAGACGGTCGAGGAATTGACCCAGAGCCTGATCCGGCTTGTGGACGAGAACGGCATGGACTGGATGTTCTCGAACTGCTCGGCGACGGCCCAGCGCGGCGCGCTGGATTGGAGCCCGAAGTTCAAGAAGGCGGTCCTGCCCGTGTTTAACGAGCTGTACAAGCGTGTCTCGACCGGCAAGGAAGCCGAGCGCGTCATCAAGGTCTGCGGCGCGAAGGGCTACCAGGAGCGCGTGGCGAAGGAGCTTGGCGCGATCCGCGACTCCGAGATGTGGCGCGCCGGCGCGGCCGTCCGCGCCCTGCGTCCGCACGAGAAGGCCAAGGCGATCACCGCCGGCACGAAGGGCGTCGGCGGGCGGAAGTACTAGAGGTCAGCGGACGGAGATCAGACGTCAGAAACGGCGGGAATTCGGCGTAAAATTCCCGCCGTTTTCTGTGTAAGGTTCCGGTCAGGAGAAATCGCATGAAGAGAAGTGTTCTTATCGCGTCGTTGATGTTGGGCGGTGCGCTGCTGTCGTCCGCGGGGCTCTGGACGGAGAACTTCGACGAGGCTCTCGCGCAGGCAAAGGAGACCGGGAAGTACGTGCTCGTGGATTTCTCCGGGTCCGACTGGTGCGGCTGGTGCAAGCGGCTGGACAAGGAAGTGTTCGGCCAGAAGGAATTCCAGGACTACGCCGCGCAGAACCTTCTTTGCGTTCTGATCGATTTCCCGCGGCAGAAGCCGCAGTCGAAGGAGCAGAAGGAAGCCAACCAGGCGCTGGCGGACAAGTATGCCATTCAGGGATTCCCCACGATTCTTCTCTTCAGCCCGCAGGGCGACGTTGCGGCGACGACAGGTTACGAGCCGGGCGGAGCGGAGGCGTACGTCAAGCACCTGCAGGGCCTGATCGACCAGCACAAGGCGAAGTAGTCGGCCCGTTGTTGACCCACCCCTGTTGTCCCCTCCAAGGAGGGGACGTGATGGAAGTTCCCCTCCCTCGGAGGGGATGTCGCGCCCGAGCGCGACAGGGGTGGGTAGCCTCGTGCGACGAGCGGAAGAATCTGCTGTTCTTCAGGCGCCGGTGCGGTTGCGATTCACGCTGCCGACCATCGCCTCGATGTCCAGCGGCATGCCTAGGAATTTCGCGACCGCTTCGGCCTGTTTGCGAGGGCTCTTCAGGACCTTCGCGTAGCCGACCTCCAGGACCTCGAAACACTCGCGTTGTTTCAGCCATGCCCGCATCTGCACAAGATGCTTCTCGAAGTTGCCCTTCAGGTCCGCCGCCTGGGTGATGACGCCCGACTCGCCGCGCTGTTTCAGCTCGTTGCTCTGCGAGACGAGCACGTCATCGTAGTCGCGGATCATGAGAATGACCTTGTACTTCCTGTCCGCCGGCAGGTCGGGCAGGAACTGGGTGATCACTTTGACGACCTTGTTTTCGGCCTGGCCGATCCACGTCTTGTCGCGTCTCAGGCCTTGGACCTTCTCGAAATCGAATCCTGCGCCGGGGGTGTCGACGAGCAGTTCCAGGCCGCCGGCCTGCAGCATCTGCATCATCATGGAAAGCCCGGAATGGGGGATGCCGGAGACTATCGTGATCATGGCGTTGTCTCCGGCGACTCTGCGAGCTGGCGCATGCACGCCACAGCGGCCGGATAGCGCGGATCGATCTTCAGCGTCTCGCGGACCTCGGCCATCGACTCGTCTTTGCGGCCCTGCGCGTCGAGGGCAACGGCGAGGTTCCAATGGGCGTCGGCCTTGTCCGGCCGGCGGCGGACCGCCTCGCGAAGGAGCTTCTCGGCCTCTTCGAGGCGCCCGCCCTGGCCGTAAAGAACGGCGATATTGATCAGGCCGGAGATCTCCTGCGGGTTCAGCCGATTGGCCTCGTTGAAATGCTGGAGGGCCGTTTCGAAATCGCCTCCTTTTTTGTAGCTGAGCCCGACCCAGGTGTGCGCGCGGGCGCTGCGCGGTTCCTGGCGGAGCGTCTTCGACCAGAGCGTCACGTCGTCGGCCCAGTCGCCGATGCGGTTGACCGTGAGCGCCGTGTACGCGGCGCAGATCGCCGCGAGCAGAATGGCGCGGCTGTGCAGACAGGAATTCCCGTCTGCTTCCTGGCCCGCGGGACAGCGCCAGTTCTTCTGGGGCAGGAGCGAGAGCAGTTGTGCCACGACGACCGCAAACCCGACGGCAATCAGGTACAGGTATCGTTCCGCAAACGGATTGTAGAGCGGCACAAGATTGGACACCGGCGCGAAGCCGATCAGCATCCAGCCGATTCCGAACGCGATCCAGGGCGCGCTCCGCCGCAACGCTGCGGCCGCTGCTGCAGACGCAATCAAAACGCCGCTGCCGGCCAGGAATCGCCAGTTGGAAAATTGCGTCACCGGCGTGATCACGTGATCCGCGATCAGGGGGTAGGGCCAGATCAGGATTTTCAGGTCCTTCGCCCAGAGCCATGGCGCCGTCAGCACGTTGGCCGGAAACGACAGCGACATCACCACGTGCTCGGAGGCAACGGCCTGCAAGTGCCCTCTCTGGAGCCACAGGCAGAAGAACGTCACCGCCAGGCCCATGCCGGCGGCGATGATCGCGGCGGCCACGCCGCGGCGCGGGCGGGTCGAGGGGAAGCACAGCCACATCCACAAAGCCAATGCGGGAGCAACCACGGCCGATTCCTTGGAGAGCAGCGCAAGCACCAGCGCGGGAATCGAGAGCCAGAGAGTCTGCCGGCGCGTCGTCGACCACAGGAAAAGCAATGTGAACAGGGTCAGCAGAATGTCCTCGCGGAAAGCCGGACACTGGACACATTCCGTCAACGCGGGATTCAGTCCGTACAGGAGGGCGGCGGCATATGCGGGAAACGCGTTCTTGTCGGGCTGGATCCGGAGGACAAGAGCCGCGAGGAGCGCGGTGACCAATAGATGCAGAAGAAGGTTTGTGACGTGGAAGCCGAACGGCTTAATGCCCCAAACCGCCGCGTCTGCGAGGTAGCTCACAACGGCCAGCGGTCGCAGGCCGTCGGGCACCGACGGATCGGTGATGGTCTGAAGCGTCAGCAACTTGCGAAGCGCGCCCGGCTCGCTGAGAAACGGGTTCTCGGCGATCGATCCGTGGTCGTCGTAGACAAAGTCGTTATCCAGCCCGGTCGCGTAGGGGACAGCGACGAGGATCAGCAGCAGAACCCAGTAACCGGGTTTCATCATGTCTTCAGTGCTTTGTAGAACGCGTCCCAGAACGGGTCAATACCCGGGTGATCGAACGGCCGCGGCCTTCCGCTCTCCACCATCTGGATTCCGTGGGCCTCGTCGGTCATTTCGCCGCAGATGGACGCCGCGATTCCGCTGTCGCGCAGCCGCTTCAACACCTCGTTCGCCGCGTGCGGCCGGACGGCCGCGATCAGCGTTCCTTCGCTGATGCTGTTGAGCGGATCGATGGAGAACATCTCGCAGACTTCCCGGACCGCGGGGGTGACGACGATCTCGTCCTTGTGGACGACGAGCCCGAGCCGGGCGGCTTTCGCGAACTCGTGCAGGCCGCCGCGGATTCCGTACTCGGTGGCGTCGTGCATGGCGGAGACGCCCTTGTCGCGCGTTCCGACGGACGCGGCGATCCGCGCGTCGTCCACGATCGACATCTTGTAGAACACGCTCTCCGCCTCCCGGCGAAGCGCGGCGCCGTACTGCTTCTCGATGCGGTCGGGGAACATCGCGGCAAAGATGCCGGTGGCCTCGATGGCCGGGCCCTTGGTGATGATGATCTTGTCGCCGGGCTTGCAGAACTTCGGCGAGCAATAGGCGTCGCGCGGGCCGAGCGCCATGAACGTCGCGCCGCCGATCATGGGGTAGTTGCAGTTCTCGTAGCGGCCGGTGTGGCCGGTCACGATAGCGGCGCCCATTTTCTCGCACTCGCGGTGGATGATCTCCCACATGAGCGCGAAGTCGGCGTCGGAAAGATCCGGCGGCAGATTCAGATCGATCGTGAGGTATGCCGGGGCGAGTCCGGAGGTGACCGCGTCGCTGGCGAGGATGTGGATCGCGAACCAGGCCGAGCGCTCGAACCCGTAGGCCGGGACGATGAACACGGGGTCGGACGTCATCGCCATCGCGTACTCGCCCAACTCGACGATGCCGACATCCACGCCCTGTTCGGGACCGACGGCGACCTCGGGGCGCTTGGCGCCGAGTCGCGGCTTGATGACGGATTGAAAGACTTCGTCCGTGATTTTTCCGATGATAGCCATGGCTGTTCCTTGCGTCGGCAGGCGGGACCAGAGCCCGGCGGATTGACTGTTGCCGCTCCCTTCGCCGGTATTACCCGGACAGGTTCCAAGGGTTTTCCTCCCGAGAGGATCTCAGCCTGCAACGCAAGCTCCCCCGCGACCGATCTGCCGAAACCTACAGCCTCCGCCGTCCGCGGTCAAGGGGCGAGGGTGCGGATCGTCCGACGGTCTGACCCACCCCGCCCTGCGGGCACCCCTCCAAGGGAGGGGATTGGCGAAGCCGGGGTGGGTTACGGCGAGTCTACACCGCGTGGCCCAGCCGCTTCAGGAAGAAGTAGTTCCGGTTCCAGTTCTTCTCTTCCTTCACCCAGAGCTCCAGCTTCACGGGCCGACCGTACATCTCGGCAATCTCTTTCTCGGACGCCTCGCGAACCTTCTTCAGCAGGCGGCCCTTGGTTCCGATGACGATCCCCTTCTGGGAATGCTTGTTCACGAAGATCGTGCCATGCGCCTCCCAGCGATCTTCTTTCTCCTCGATCTTGTCGATCTCCACGGCGAGCTCGTGCGGAAGCTCGTCCTTGAGCAGCTGGAAGTACTTCTCGCGCACGATGTCGGCGATCGCGAGCTTGCGCGGGAAATCCGTGAGGATGTCGTCGGGGAACAAATGCGGCCCCTCCGGCACGGTCCGGAAGAGCAGGGAAACCAGTTCGCCCACGTTGTTGCCGGTCCGTCCGGAGACGGTGATCCATGCGGCGGCCTTTGCGGATGTCTTCTCGGTGCAGATGTCCTGCCACAGCTTCTTGAATTCGTCCCCGTGCGTCATTCCGGAATCGGCCTTGTTCAGCGCGACAATGCACGGCGCATCGTGTTGCACCAGCCGCCGGATCCAGCCTTCGTCCTCCTGCCGCGGCGGCAGGG
>CAYQYB010000127.1:0-7383 GCA_964421535.1 uncultured Verrucomicrobiota bacterium
ATGGGGCGCGCGGCAGGCGAGACCGCGCCGATCATTTTCACGGCGGCGGTTAGCGTGGGGAAGCCTCTCAGCCTGCTCCAGACATTGACCCAGCCCACGCCGGCCCTGCCGTGGAATATTTACAATCTCTGCACGGAGCACGAGGCGGTTGATCAGATTCGGCATGTTCAGTACGGGATGGTGTTCACGCTGGTCGTGCTCGTTCTCATCCTGAACATGTCGGCCATCATCCTGCGGGCGAGGCTGTCGAAGAAATTGCGGACGTAGGTCGCGCGATCGGGCGATGCCGGTATTCCCGCGGCATTCAGAAACGTAAGGAGAAAGAATGAATCGGCGAACTCAGGCGTGCGTTGCGGCGGCGGTCATCGTCCTTGCCGGCTGCGCCGCACCTTCCGCCCACAAGCTCTATGACGGACCCGAACGGCCGGCCGCGGAGGTCGCGTCCGTCATGGTTCCGTGGCAGGTGCAGGTGCGAAGCGTGAACGGGCAAAAGACGCCCCTTTCTCTCTCCGCCGGCTCCGCCGGCGAGAGCACACTTCGCGTCCTGCCGGGAGCCCAGGATTGGCAGGTGTTGTATTCAGATCCTTTTGCGGACGAACGCGATAATCTCCGGAACCCTTACCGCGTGGACAAAAGCGGAGTCGAGACCTTGCGTTTCCAGGCTGACGCGGGCCATGTGTACCGCATCCGGTTCGAGACACCCGACAGTAATCCAGCCTTGCGCAATGCGCGGCAACAAGTAAGTTTCTCCGTGGTTGAGGCAGCGTCCGGGGAGGGGCAGCCGGCCCAAGTGGGCAGAGGCGTGTCTTCGCCCGCGCCCGGTCCCGCGGAAGCCGTTCCTTTCGAACAGGCAACTCTGGACCAGCTCAAGAACTGGTGGCGCGCCGCAGGTCCCACAGAACGCAAAGCGTTCAAGGAGTGGATCGATGAAGAAAACTAAGACCGATGCCACGAAGCAGAATCCCAAGGGTTCAATCACGATCGGATACGACATCGAGGTGAACACGGACATCGCCGCCCAATTGGCATTCGACCGGATGGACAAAGAGGGGTTCGACGCGTTGTCCGTCCACGAAAAGACGATCGCCTCGGCATGGCTGTTTGCGGGCAAGGTGGCCAACGAGGGGTTTCGCGGCTTTTTCACCAGCACGGCCGGCGATCTGGCCTTCTACGTTCCCACGGCCATGAGGGCCATCGGAGCCGGCGGGATGGCCGCATTGGCCGAAAAGGCGAACTCCGCGTTCGGGGCGGGCGGGCCGCCGCGCGACCGCAAGGAGCGAAAGAAGCTCGTGCGCTCATTCGGCCCGGACACGGTCAAGCGATTCGAAGATCTTGAAAAGCTCTTCTACGAGTGCCCCGATGACGTCGACGCTCTCCTGGATGCGTACCTCAGGAACAATCGTAGCACGTGACGCGCGCGGGCTCAGCGGGGCGCTCAGCCAAACCGCCCGGTGATGTAGTCCTCGGTCTGTTTCTTCTCGGGCTTGGTGAATATCCGATTCGTCGGCCCAAACTCAATCAGGCTGCCTTCGTAGAGGAACGCGGTGTAGTCCGAGATGCGCGCGGCCTGCTGCATGTTGTGCGTGACGGTAATGATCGTGTAGTTGCGCCGCAGTTCGCCGATCAGGTCTTCGATGCGGATCGTAGACTTCGGGTCGAGCGCCGAGCAGGGCTCGTCCATCAGGATGATCTCCGGGTTGACCGCGATCGCGCGGGCAATACAGAGCCTCTGCATCTGCCCCCCGGACAGTCCCAGGGCGGACTCGCGCAGGCGGTCTTTGACCTCGTCCCACAAGCCGGCGCCTCGAAGGCTTTTCTCACAAGACTCATCGAGCACGGATTTCGACCGCTCTCCCGCGATGCGCAGGCCGTAGACCACGTTGTCGTAGATCGATTTCGGGAACGGGTTGGACTTCTGGAAAACCATGCCGACCCGCCGGCGTAGCTCGATGACATCCACCATGGGCTGGTTGATTTCCTCGCCGTCCAGCTTCAGGCTGCCTGTGGTCCTGACATTGTCGATCAAGTCGTTCATTCGATTGATCGCGCGGAGAAGCGTGGATTTGCCGCAGCCCGAGGGGCCGATCAAGGCGGTAACCTGCCGGCGGGGAAAAGACATGGTGATGTCGAAGATCGCCTGCTTGGATCCATAGAAGATGCAAAGGCCGTTCGCCTCAACAACCGTTTTCAGGGCTATATCGGACTGAGTTCTCATTGCACGCTAACATCGCAGGCGCTTGTTAGGATTCCGTGAGGACGCGGCTAGAAAATCGTTGGCCGATAGGTGCTGAGACGGGGCAGGGGGGTGTGGCGCATCAAGCCAGCCTGCCATACATAGTCGGTATCTGTGGGCCGAATCCAGCGGTAGAACTCCGAACGGCCGTCGGCCGCGGATTCCGGGCGGCTCTCCGGATGCGACACAGTGACAGGACGAAGGACCTCCACCAAGCCTTTGTCGACCCAGTACTTCAATTCCTCCCGGATCGCCTCGACGTTCAGAGCAACTTTGTGCGCGATCTGCTCGGCGCTGATGGCGGCGGACTGCTCCACGATGCACCGGACCAGGTACCGTACGGTTACACGATCCGTGCCCGGCGTTTCCTGGATATTCGTGACCATGGTCTTCTCCTTGGGTGAAAGGATGGGGATCCGCCCGCGAGGGCGGATCCCCTCGTCTGTCTAGAACTTGGCAACGAGGTCAACCTGCAGGCGCTTGTAGTCGGACGAATCATCGATCTTCTTGTCGTCGATGAAATACGTCACGCCGGCCTGCCAGTTCTTGAGAATCTGGTACTTCGCGCTGAAGCGATGGCCCTTGCCGTCCGTCCCGCCGCCCCAGCTGTCGGAGTCCACCAACGCGCCGAGGAAGGCATCCTTCTGCAACTCGCGGTAGTCGTACCCGATTTCGAACGTCTTCGGGTCGCCTGCCTTGCCGACCTTCAGCCCGCCGATGTAGCCGGTGTTGTCCTCGTCCGCCTCTCCGTTGCTGAGGTAGGACGCGAACAGGGTGACAGGAAGGCCCACGGTGAAGCCGAATTCGGCAAACCCTTCGATCGGCGTATACTCGGTGCCGTACGCCTTATTCGTGGTGTCGCCGCTCACGCTGCCCTTGACCGTGCTGTTGCCATAGCCGCTGTTGGCGCCCTTGTAATCCAGCACATCGTAGCCCTCCACGTTCTGAAACGCATAGTACGTGCCGCCGACCATGACGTGCATGTCGTCAGTGATCTTGTAGTTCAGCGCGAGCTGCCCGGCGTACAACTTGGTGTCGTCATCCGCGGAGCGCTCGTACAGCCACTGGTACCCCGCGTTGGCAAGGAACTCGAGTTCATCGCCCGCGTGGAACTTGGCGCCGATGCCTTCCGGGTTGAAGTCCCCGTCGATCGGGAAGCCGTCCGCGACCTGGATGAACGGGTTCTTCATCTTGCCCGCGATCAGGTCCAGGCCCTTCAGGAGCTCCGGATGCCAATCCACGTACGCGAGATCGAGGAACACGCCCTTCTTGCTCCCTTCATCCGTCAGCGTCTGGTTTCCCGAAACCGGGTCGCCCAGGCCGGGCGTCTTGCCCTCGTCCGTGCTCAGCTGGATTCCCGCATCCACTTCGCTGTTCACGCGGGGGAACACGCCGAGCCGTGCGCGAATACGGTCGCGCTGGCGGCTGTCCTTGTCCTCCTCCTTGATCTGCTCGAAACGATACCGCAGATCGCCCTTCACCTTCATGTCGTCATACCACTCCGCCTTCGCGCCCCGGGCGCCGAGCAGGCAGAGTCCCATCGCCAACACTGCGAACTTTCTCATCTCTCTTCCTCCTGTGCTGTTGTCCTCTTCTTGCACCGGCACTGTTGACGCTCGCCTGCCAAGGGAGCGCACCGGCAACTCAAACACGCGCACAGGATCGAACATGCGTGTTGGTGGAGGATGAGGTGGGCGTTAGAAGTTCGCTATGGGCGGGATTTCCAAGGATTGGAAAAACAGAGGCGGAATTGTCCAACCCTTGGAAATCCGCGGTGTGGCTTATCTGCGCGAGGGCAGGGCGATCGTGAACGTGCTCCCCGCACCGACCGTGCTGGAGACGTCGACGTTTCCGCCATGCGCGAGGACGATGTGGCGCACGATGGACAGCCCGAGGCCCGTTCCGCCGAGCTGCCGGCTGCGAGCCTTGTCCACGCGGTAGAACCGCTCGAAGATGCGCGGCAGATGCTCGGCGGGAATGCCCGGGCCCTGATCCTGAACCGAAATGGTCACGCCGCCTTCCCCGCCGGCCGCGCGAACCCGAACCGGCTGTCCCGCTCCGCTGTACTTCACGGCGTTGTCGATCAGGTTCACAACGGCCTGCTCCAGAAGCGGAGGATTCACTTTCGCCGTCAGCGCGGGAGAGCACTCCAGCGATATCGCGACATCTTTCGCCTGCGCCTTCGGCTGGCACAGCTGGATGGCCGCATTCAGGACATCCTGGACTCGAGCGTCCTCCACCGCCACCTGGCTGAGGTCCGACTGCTGTTCAATCCGCGACAGGCTCAGCAGGTCCTCGATGATCGAATTCAGCCGGTCCGCATGCTTCGCGATGATCCCGAGAAATTTGCGGGCATCTTCCGGGTGATTGACCGCGCCTTCCTGAAGGGTCTCGACAAATCCCTTGATCGAGGTGATCGGCGTCTTCAGCTCGTGCGACACGTTGGCCACGAACTCGCGGCGCAGGTTCTCCAGCTTCCTGAGCCGCGTCACGTCGTTCAATACGACCATCGCGCCGACGCTTCGGCCCACGGCGTTGCGGAGTGTCGTGACATGCGTTTGGACAAAGTGTTCGTCGCCATCATAGAGAACGATGTCGCCTTCGACGGGCGCGTCCTTCTCGAAGGCCTGATCCACAAGTCTGTGCAAATCCGAATTGCGAATCGCTTCCCGTAAACTGTGATTGAGCGCATCCTGCGAGCGGATTCCCAGCAGGCGTTCGGCGGCGGGATTCAGCTTGATCACGCGCCCGCCTTCATCAATCGCAAGCACTCCCTCCAGCATGCTGGCAAACATGGCGCCTTGCTCGTTGCCCTGGCGCTCGAGGAGGGCGATCTTCTCGCCAAGCTCCGACGCCAGCCTGTTCAGGACCTCTGCAAGCTCGCCAAGCTCTTCCGACTCCGGCACCGGCACGCGGTGGCTCAGGTTACCCATCGCAAACCGCTCCGCCGCCTGCTTCATCTCCTCCAGCGGCCGGCTGAGCCGCCGCGCCACGGCGAAACTTCCTATGCCGGCGAGGATCATCAGCAGGAGCACGCCGCCAAGGAGCTCCGTTCTCAGCGTGCGAAACGGCTGCTCGATGGAGTAAAGGGGCAGGGCGGTGCGCACGGTGCCGGCAATGCCTTCTTTCCCCCTGAGGGGAATGGCAACATACATCATGCTGCGCTGAAGCGTTTTGCTGTAGCGGACGGACGAGCCGATTTCGCCGTTCAGAGCCTTGCGGACTTCGATCCGATCACCATGGTTGTCCATTCGCGCGGGCACCTCCTGCGAGTCGGCGATCACCTCGCCCGAGGGAAGAATCACCGTGATCCGCGTGTTGGAATCGGCGCCAAGATCCTTGCAGAACTTGTCGATGGTGGACCGGTCGTCCGCATCCAGCAGCGGCGCCATCTCATTTCTTGTGAGCTTTGCGCGGGCCTCCAGATCGGCGGCGACCTGTTCGACGTAGAAGCGATGCAGGGTCCGAACCGCGAGCCATGAAGCGAACAGGATTGAAAGAAGGGAGGTGAGAAAGAAATACGGATACAGTTGCCAGAGCAGCCGCTTTCTTCTCATGGACATCACTCCTTGAACCGGTAGCCGACGCCGCGAACGGTTTCGACGTACTCGCCGCACGCGCCAAGCTTTTTCCTGAGCCCGACGACCTGCACGTCCACCGATCGGTCTGTGACGGGATAGTCCTCGCCCTTGATCGCATCGACGATCTGCTGGCGGGTGAACACCCAGCCGGGGCGCTTCGCGAGAAAATGGAGCAGCTGGAATTCGGTGAACGTCAACGGCACGCTCTTCCCCTTCACGAGCACCTCGTGACGGCCCGGATGAATGACGATCTCGCGAATCTTGAGCGGCGAGTCGTCGTCGAGCGATTCCTTCGCCTTGCGGCGCAGCACCGCGCGCAGGCGCGCGATCAGGACCTTGGGGCTGAACGGTTTCGTGATGTAGTCGTCGGCGCCCAGTTCCAGACCCGCGACCACATCGGCCTCTTCGCCCTTGGCCGTCAGCATCACGACCGGCGTGTGGCTGGTCTTGGGATCGGCTTTCAAAAGGCGGCATATCTCAAGGCCGTCGAGGCCCGGAAGCATCAGGTCCAACAGGACCAGGTCTGGGCTCGTGGACTTGGCCGCCTTGAATCCTTCCTCGCCGGAGATGGCCTGGGCCACGCGATAGCCCTCCTTGGCAAGGTTGTATCGGACAAGTTCCTGAATATCGTCTTCGTCCTCGATGACGAGGATATGTTCTTTGGGCATGTTCAATCCTCTTAACAGCAAACGAAGCCTCGCACAACCCTGTTAGGATTATGTGAGGGATTTACGAGTCTTCTGTTTTGCTGAACGATCGCATGCGGATCAGGCTGAACGCCTCCAGCGCGCGGTCGCGCGCGGCCGCGTGATCGACGATCGGGGCCGGATAGCCGGTTTTCCCCGCGAACTCCCGTGGCGCATCCCAAGGCTTGTGAATCCATCGGTCGGGAACGGCCTTGAGTTCGGGCAGCCAGCGGCGGACATAGTTCCCGCGGACGTCGAATCTCTCGCCCTGGAGAACCGGGTTGAACACGCGGAAGTAGGGGGCCGCATCGGCGCCGCATCCGCCCGCCCACTGCCAGCCCAGTGTATTGTTCGCGAGATCGGCATCCACCAGCGTGTCCCAGAACCACGCCGCGCCATCCCGCCACGAAATCAGGAGGTCCTTGACGAGAAAGGACGCAACGATCATCCGCACGCGATTGTGCATCCACCCCGTCGTCCACAGCTCGCGCATCCCCGCGTCGACGATCGGGTATCCGGTGCGGCCCTTCTGCCAAGCGGCCAGGCGCTCACGATCCCTGGCCCAGGGGAACTTCGCGAAGCTCGCCCGCAATGGGTTCTCAGGCGTGGAGGGGAAATGATACAGAAGATAGTGGGCGAACTCGCGCCAGCCCAGCTGGCGAAGGAAGCTGCCGGCCGCCGCATGGCTCGCCGCGCGCGACTCTCCGGCCGCGTCACGAACCGCCCGCCACACCTGCCGCGGCGTGATCTCTCCGAAATGCAGATGCGGCGAAAGCCGCGACGTTCCCTCTTCGCCCGGCAAGTCTCGCGCCGAGGGATAGTCGGCGAGAGCCCCATCGAGGAACTCCTTCAGCTTTTGCTGCGCGCCTTTTTCGCCGGGTTT